>DASQPK010000066.1:0-9319 GCA_035643995.1 Steroidobacteraceae bacterium
CGCAGGCGCGCGGCGTCCGCTTCACTGTAGGGGCGCTCCACACCATGCCATCGGTCGTTCAACTGTGCGTTCATGAATTCTCCTAAGTTGGGCTTGCTTATGCGGATGCGCCAAGCTTAGAGTGTTCATAGCGAGGATTTACACATTAGAAATTTCACAGTGTGAATTTCACAAGGCGGCCATGGCAGGACTGATCCGGCAAGGGCATTTTCTGGGGGCGAAGCTGCGTTCGCTGCGCAAGCGCAACGGCTTGACCCTCGATGAGCTCTCGGCACGCTGCATTCAAGTGGATGCGGGCGGCGCGCCGTCGGTGTCCTACCTGAGCATGGTGGAAACCGGCAAGCGCATGCCCTCCGCCGAAATGTTGGGAATGCTGGCGGGGATCTTCAGCAAGGACGCGCGTTGGTTCTTGGATGAGAATACGGATGTCGAAGTCGCGCCGGGGCCGCGCCAACGCGGCGGTTTGGAGGCCATGCCGCTCGAACCGGCGTTCCTGTTTTCGCACGAGTTGCTGCAGAACGCGTTGCCCGAACTGCTGTCTCAAACGGGCACGACGGGCCGGCAATTCGCACAGCTCTTGATTCGAGTCTGGCAGGAGACCCGGCACAATAATTTCCCCGATATTGAACGTGCCGCAGAGGAGTGCGGCAAGCGGCAAATGCCCCTCAACCTGGACGCCGTCATGGCCATTTGCATGCGTCATAACCTCGACATCAAATGGTTCGACAGCGATGGACGCAAGCCCAGCGGCGCACTGGTGCGCTCCCGGTTCGAGGCGCCTGGAACGGTTTGGATCAACAAGCGCCTGCGCCGTCAAGAGGAGCGGCTGAAATACGAGTTGGCGTTCTTCGTCGGCCACAAGATTCTGCACAATGGCGACGGCATGATATCGCCGCACAGTGCGGTTCAGGCCGGCGATCCAGAATCGCCCGGGTCGGCCGGCGGCATGGGCGCACAGGATGTGCTGTACGCGTGGCGCGATTTTGAGTGCAGTTTTTTTGCCGGCGCGCTCTTGTGCCCGCGCATTCCTTTCCGGCGCTTTTTGATTCGCGAAGCGCACAGCGTGAACGCGTGCGGCAAGGTCGGCGTCACGCCGGCGCTGGTCATGCGGCGCATGACAGCGGTGTCCCCCTATCGGCACTGGCATTTTTTCGATGCCTATCCGCCCGGTTATCTGCGGGCCGTATACCGCGGCAACGGCATTCCCCTTCCCTGGGGCAACATGAGTCTGGTGTCCGACCCATGTCCGCGGTGGGCGGTGTTTCGCCTGCTTCAACAAACGCCTGAGACGCCCTCCGTACAAGGACCAAAATCTCAGATTTCAGTCATGCAGGACGGCAAGCGCGCACGCCTGTATTGCTGCCATTCCCTGCTCACCCGCGATGCCTTGGACGAGTTGCACGTCTTGTCCGTCGGTGTGGATTTATTGCCGGCGCTCGATGCCCAAGGGTTCGACGGCGAACACATCGTGGCGGCGGTCGCCGAGTCCTGCCGCCGCGGCGGCGGCGATGGCGCAATCCCCGCGGAAGCGACCAACGCCATTCGCGCAGCCTCCCAGGTCCTGAACATCTCATGGATTGCCGATGCGCTTGGCTCCAAAGCCAGCGTCATTTGCCCGCGAAGCGGCGCGTGTCCGAGACAGCCGCAGTCCTGTGCGTAGGCGCGCGGAGACCGAAGTGGTACAAGGCAAATGGAACATTACGATCGATACACCGATGGGCGTCAGGTCAGGTGTGCTGGACTTGAGCGTGAGCGGCCGGACATTGAGCGGATCGCTTTCCGATGCCGAGCACCGCGTGCTCATCAGCGACGGACTTATCGAGGGCAATCAGCTTAGCTGGAAGGCAAAAGTGACCAAGCCGATGCGCCTCAGCTTCAAGTTCACCGCAATCGTCGAGCAGGATCGCATCAGCGGTGAAGCCCGTCATATGTTCGGCACCGCCGCCTTCAGCGGGACTCGCGCCTAGATCCGCAGCAGATTGGTTCAGTCGATGGGCACGTAGATTTCCGTGCGCAATTTCTCGGCGGGAACGATGCCGGGGTCATCGACGTACCAGGAAAAGACCGGGCCCTTCTGGGCGTAGCCATGGGCTGCTGCATAGGCGCGCAGCTTCTCCTGGGTCTGCGGCATTTTTTCGTAGGCGCCGACATGCGTGGTCTTCAGCGCCTTGCCCGCATAGCTTTGCGCGACGCGTATGCCGTCCGCACCTGCGGCATCGGCGCGATCTACGGGAATGCCGGCGTCGAATTTGAAGTTGCCGGCCGTCATTTCGCCGTCAATTCCCAAGGGTGCGCCGGCCTGATGAAGCTTGTTCTTGGCCATGAATTTACCAATTTGGCCGAAGCCGTCGGCGTAAGCCTTGCCAATGGCATCTGGCGCGGCCGATTCAGTTACCAGCAAAACGGGCGTGGCGGTGAGTTGCACAGGCTCGGCGCTGAAACCCGCGATCTCGACATTCGGCATACTCTCGACCAGAACCTTGAGTTTGCCGAGTCCGCTCGCAAAGTCCTTTCCCATCATGCTGTCCATGGCCAATCCCATGTAATGGCCGATGGGATTGGCGCTCATGTCCATGTCGACCGCCCAGGTAGCCTGTGTCTTGCCGCCTTCGGGAGTGAGAGTCACCAAGGACTTGGCGCTTCCCATGTCGCCGAAGTCCAGATCGCTCGCCACGGATTGATTGGGAGTGGAGGCGGTGATCAATTGCGTACCTGAGCCGACCTTGTCATTGCCCTTCCAAACCAATTTGGCTCCCACACCGTCGCGCGGCCCTTCCGTGCTCTGGTGCATGTTGGGATCCAGGTCCTGCCACGGCGACCATTTCGGAAACAGTACAAAGGAATTCACCGTGGCATAGACCAGGCTTGCCGGCCTGTCGATGATCACGGAACGTTTCACAACCGCATGGCGCGGCAATATGAATCCAATGACGGCGATCAACACCACGACCACGATGAGTACCGTGAGTATTTTCTTGAACACGTTTTTTCTCCCTTAGAAAACCGCAATTCAGCCGGCGCTGCTTTCTTCTAATTCTCCGACAGCACTTTGCACATAGTTCGCCAATCCCATTTTATCGATCAATCCGAGTTGTTCTTCGATGAAGTCGATGTGTTCTTCCTCGCTTTTTTGGATATGCACCAACAAATCGCGAGTCACGTAATCCTTGGCGTCTTCACAATAGGCGATGGCGGATTTGTACATGGGGTGCGCTTCCATTTCCCGGCGAAGGTCGCACTGCAGGATCTCTTTCACGTCCTCGCCGATGAAAAGCTTGCCCAAGTCCTGCAAGTTCGGCAGCCCGTCCAGAAAAAGGATGCGTTTGACCAGGCGGTCCGCATGCTTCATTTCATCGATGGACTCTTCGTATTCGAGTTTACCGAGCCGCTTCATGCCCCAGTTGTCGAGCATGCGAGAGTGCAGAAAATACTGATTGATGGAGGTGAGTTCGTTCTTCAGGGCCTGGTTCAAGAATCCCAAAACTTTCGTGTCGCCTTGCACGGTAGCCCCTTGTAGTATTGCCACGAAATTGTGCTCGGATTGTAAGCCCGAACCCACGGCGCGCGCTCCTGTTTCAAGGGGTCAATCGGCGCTTGGACGGGAGTCGCTTAAACCGCGAATTCGGCGGCGGTGCAGAACAAACCGGGACTTGACGATTCGCAGGCGTCGAGCGAGGCGCACAACGCCGTTTTGGCTTCGGGCAGGCATTTGCCGCAGCAGGTGCCAACTCCAAGCTCGCGAGTCAGATCGCGCAAACTGCTCGCACCGCCTTTGACGGCGTTGCGGATCTGTCGGTCGGAAACGGCTTTGCATACACAAACTATCATGGGCCGTATTGTGAACGCGAATGCGAATGATTGTCAATACCAAAACCGTCATCTCAGGATGCTACAAGCTGAGATTAATTGATTATGTCTTATGGGTTAATGATGTGATGAAATGGCTGACCGCCAAGATTCAGCGCCCATGCGCGTTTGATGAAAAAGAGATTCCAGGATGACCACAATCAACAAGTTACACGCTATTTCCATAGTTGTTTGCTCGTCGCTGATCGTCGCCGGCTGCGGGAAATCGGGAGGGCCCCAGGCGCCGCCGCCGCCGCAGGTAAGCGTGGCGCAGGTGATCGAGAAGCGGGTCAAGGACTGGGATGAGTTCACCGGGCGACTCCAGGCAATCGAGACGGTCGAGATCCGCCCGCGAGTATCGGGCTACATCGACAAGGTCGCTTTCACCGAAGGCAGCTTGGTCAAACACGGGACTTTGCTATTCGTGATCGACCCGCGGCCCTATCAGGCTGAATACGATCGTGCCGCCGCCGACGTGAAGCGTTTCAAGACCGCGCTGGAGTTGGGCCGCATCGAATTGGTGCGCGTGCAGCGCTTGAAGGACAGCGGCGCGGTATCGCAAGAGGAGTTGGATGAGCGCAAGAGCACCGTGGCACAGGCTGAAGCCAATGTGGCGGGCTCAGCGGCGGCCCTTGAAGCGGCCGCGCTCAATTTGAATTTTACCAAAGTCACCAGCCCTGTTGATGGACGCGTCAGCCGCGCGGAAGTGACGCGCGGCAATCTGGTCACGGGCGGCATCAACGGCGGCACTCTCCTCACATCGGTCGTATCGATGGACCCGATCTATTTGTATTTCGACGCCGATGAACAAAGCTTCTTGCGCTATTCGCAGATGGCACGCAGCGGCGAGCGTCCGAATTCGCGCGATTCGGGCAATCCGGTTCAAGTCGGATTGGCCAACGAGGAGGGATTTCCCCACCCCGGGACCGTCGATTTTGTCGACAATCAACTGAATCCGCAGACCGGCACGATTCGCGCGCGCGCCGTCCTGCAGAACAAGGACGGACAGTTCACGCCCGGCTTGTTTGCGCGCGTGCAGCTGCTCGGCAGCGGCGAATATTCGGCGATCTTGATCGATGATCGCGCCGTCAATACGGATCAGAATCAGAAATACGTGCTGCTGCTCGGCGCCAACAATCAGATCGAGTACCGCAAGGTCAAGCTCGGCCGCGTGATCGAGGGTCTGCGCGTGGTGCGCGAGGGCCTCAAGGGCGGCGACGTCATCGTCGTAAACGGCGCGCAGCGCGTACACCCGGGAATCACTGTGACACCCCAACGGGTGCCCATGGGTGCAGACGGCGCACCGGCCGCGGCCGGCGCGGCGGCTGCGTCCTAAGGGTGTAGCCGATGAACATTTCCTCGTTCTTCATCGAACGGCCGATCTTTGCCACGGTCCTCGCGATAATAATCACGGTAGCCGGCTTGCTTGCCATGCCGAATTTACCGATCAGCGAGTATCCGGAAATCGTGCCGCCCACGGTCGTGGTCAGCGGCCAATATCCCGGAGCATCGCCGAAGACTATTGCCGAGACCGTCATCACGCCGCTCGAGCAGCAGATCAACGGCGTGGAAAACGCGATCTACACCAACTCGACTGCGACTCCCGACGGCACCTTCTCCATCACCGTGACCTTCAAGCTGGGCACCGATCTGGACATCGCGCAGGTACAGACCCAGAACCGGGTGGCGCAGGCCGAGACTCGCCTGCCCGAAGTGGTGCGGCAAATCGGCCTGGTCACGCAGAAGCGTTCGCCTGACTTGACCATGGTGGTGTTCCTGAAGTCCGGCGACGGGCGCTACGACTCCTTGTATTTGCGCAACTACGCCGTGATCCAGATCCGCGACGTGTTGGCGCGCATTCCCGGCATGGGTGATGTGCGCGTGTTCGGATCCGGCGACTACGCGATGCGCCTGTGGCTCGATCCGGGAAAAATCGCCGCCCGCAGTATGGATGTCGATGAAGTACTGGCGGCAGTGCGGGAACAAAACGTGCAAGTCGCCGCGGGCCAGATCGGCGGACAGCCGTCGCTGCCGGGAACGCAGTTTGAGTACATCGTCAATGCGCAAGGCCGGCTGGAAACCGAACAGGAGTTCGGAAACATCGTCGTCAAGAGCGGAGCGAACGGCGAGACCACTTACTTGCACGATGTTGCGCGGCTCGAACTCGGCCCGGACAATTACGCACTGCGCAGCATGTTGGATGGCGGTCCGGCGGTCGCCATTCCCGTGTTTCAGCTTCCCGGCGCGAACGCGTTGCAGCTATCCGATGCGGTGCGCGTCAAGATGAAGGAACTCGAGAAGAATTTTCCGGAGGGCGTCAGTTACGAAATCGACTACGACCCGACCGTGTTCGTCCGCAGTTCCATCGAGTCCGTGGTCCATACGCTGTTCGAGGCGGTGCTGCTGGTCGTTTTGGTCGTGGTGGTCTTTCTGCAGACCTGGCGCGCCAGCGTCATCCCGCTGGTGGCGGTGCCGGTGGCCATCGTCGGCACGCTGGCCGCATTGCTGCTTGCGGGATTCACCATCAATTCGCTCACCTTGTTTGGATTGGTGCTCGCCACCGGCATCGTGGTCGATGATGCCATCGTGGTGGTTGAAAATATCGAGCGCAAGATTGAGCAGGGTTTGAACCCTCACGCAGCGGCGCACGCTGCGATGGGCGAGGTGACTCGCCCCATCATTTCCATTGCCTTGGTGCTGTGCGCCGTGTTCGTGCCGGTCGCGTTCGTCTCCGGACTCACCGGCCAGTTCTACCGCCAGTTCGGCATCACCATTGCGGCGAGCACCATCATCTCGACGTTCAATTCGCTGACCTTGTCGCCGGCGCTCGCCGCGCTGCTGCTCAAGCCGCGCAATTCTCCGCCCGATGTTTTCCAACGCGGCATCAACAAGGTTCTGGGGGGCTTCTTCGGCCTGTTCAATCGCGGATTCGAGAGAGCGTCCGAGCGCTACGGCCATGGCGTGCGGCGGCTGACCGGAATTCGCATTGTCGTGCTCTTCATATTCGCTGGTTTGCTGTTCTGCACATGGGGACTCTTCCGGCTGGTGCCCGGCGGATTCATTCCCGCGCAGGACAAGCAGTATCTGATCGGCATCGTGCAGCTGCCGGACGCGGCATCGCTGGATCGCACGGAAAAAGTCGTGCGGCAGATGTCCGCCCTCGCCAAGGAGACTCCCGGGGTTGATCATGTGATCGGATTTTCCGGCCTGTCGGTGCAGGGGTTCGTCAATTTGAGCAACACGGCCGTGTTGTTCTTTCCGCTGAAGTCCTTCGATGAGCGCAAGACCAAGGATTTATCGGCGGGCGCCATCGCTCAAGTGCTCAACAAGAAATTCTCGACCATCCAGGATGCGGTCATATTTGCGGTGCCGCCGCCGCCGGTGCAAGGACTCGGAACCACGGGCGGTTTCAAGCTTTTCTTGCAGGACCGCGCAGCCCACGGCTACGACGAACTTGCCAGGGTCACCGCTGAGGTCTTGAACAAGGCGCGGTCCGAGCGCCAATTGAATCCCTATGCCACGTACACGACCTTTCAGAACAGCGTGCCGCAGTTGTATGCGGATGTGGATCGGGTCAAGGCCAAGCGCCAAGGGGTGCCTCTCTCGGAAGTGTTCGACACCTTGCAGGCCTATCTCGGATCGGTGTACATCAATGACTTCAATCGCTTTGGGCGCACCTATCGAGTCTATGCGCAGGCGGAGCCGAAGTTTCGCAACCAGCCCGAAGACATTGCCAATCTGAAAATGCGCAATTTGAGCGGCGACATGGTGCCGATGGGCGCGGTCGCGGATATTCGCTTTGAAGCGGGACCCGACCGCGTCTCGCATTACAACGTTTATCTGGCCGCCGATATCAATGGGCAGGGCGCACCCGGCGTCTCTTCCAGCCAGGCCACGGCGACCATGGAACGGGTGCTGAAAGAAGTTCTGCCGAATGGCTTTGGCTACGAGTGGACCGATCTGACGTTTCAACAGAAGTCGGCCGGCAATACAGCGCTTCTGGTTTTTCCCATCTGCGTCATGCTGGTGTTCTTGATTCTGTCGGCGCAATACGAAAGTTGGGCGCTGCCCTTGGCGGTCATTCTCATCGTGCCCATGTGTCTATTGTCGGCGATGGCCGGGGTTTGGTTGAAGGGTTCGGACAACAACGTGCTTACCCAGATCGGATTCATCGTCTTGGTGGGCCTTGCCTGCAAGAACGCAATTTTGATCGTGGAGTTCGCGCGCGAGCGCGTCGAGCATGGTCTGGCCCCGGTCGAGGCGGCGATAGAGGCCTGCCGCTTGAGGCTGCGTCCCATTCTCATGACTTCGTTCGCCTTCATCATGGGCGTGATTCCACTCGTGACTGCCAGCGGCGCCGGCAGCGAGATGCGTCAGGCGATAGGTGTCGCGGTGTTCGCAGGCATGTTGGGTGTCACGTCCTTCGGCCTATTCCTGACGCCGGTATTTTTCGTGACCATCGAGAGCTGGTTGGAGCGGCGCAAGCAGCACTTGGACTATCCGCAGTCATCCGCCATCGAGGAGCAGCCCCGTGCGTAGTTGGCTCAAGCTCGCTGCGGCGATCACAACCCTATGCGGCTGTGCCGTGGGTCCCAACTACCATCGTCCGGAAACGCCCGTGGATTCGCAGTTTGCGAATTCCGCGGAACCGGGCCTGGCTGCCGGCGATGCCGTTGAATACTACTGGCTGGGATTTTCGGATGCCACCCTGACGGGATTGGTCGGGGACGCGCTTGGGCACAACAAGGACTTGGGAGTCGCGGAAGCGAACTTGCGGGCCGCGCGCGCCGTCAGGAGGCTGACCGGTTTCGATCAGTTCCCAACCGTCACGTTCAGCGGCGGCTACACTCGCAATCTGGACGCCCAGGAGCAACTGCCTGGCGTCGATTTTCGTGACCGCGAGTTCGATGCCGCCCAGGCCGGATTCGATGGGCTTTGGGAACTGGATCTGTTCGGCCGCGTCAGGCGCAACGTCGAAGCGGCGCGTGCCGACGTGGGTGTGAGCGTGGCAACGCTGCAGGATGCCCGCGTCAGCGTGATCGCCGAAGTGGCGCGCGATTATTTCATCTTGCGCGGACTTCAGGATCAGTTGGCCCTCACGCAGCGCAATGCCGAAAATCAGTTCAACACGCTGAAGCTGACGCGCACTCGGCTCGAGGCGGGCAGAGGAAACCAGTTGGATACGGCGCGTGCGGAAGCGCAGTGGCAAACCACGTTGGCCTCCATTCCGAGCTTGGAAGCCTCGATTGCCACCACGACCTATCGATTGAGCGTTCTGACGGGACGGCAGCCGACGGCGCTGAACTCGAGCCTGTCGCCGCCGGTGCCGCCGCCCGGGTTGCCGCTGTTGAACGCCATCGGCACGCCGGAACAACTGTTGCGTCGCCGGCCGGATGTACGCACGGCCGAACGCAGATTGGCGGGTGCAACCGCGCGGGTCGGGGTCGCGGTGGGAGATCTGTTTCCAAAGGTT
>DASQPK010000067.1:0-26713 GCA_035643995.1 Steroidobacteraceae bacterium
GGCGCGGAGCAGTGGGGCAACGGATACGCGACGGAAATCGCCCTGGCCTTGATCGATGCCGCGTTTTTCGAGCTGCGCGCCGAACGGGTGATATCCACCGTCGACGTCAACAACGGCGCTTCGATTCGCGTGCTGGAGAAAGTGGGCATGCGCTGGGAAGCGGTGTATCGCAAGCATCGGCGCGCAAAGAATCGCTGGTGGGATTGCCACCTGTTCACATTGCCGCGAGAGGTATGGGAAGCCTCGAGGAGCGGCTGACCCGTCGCGCACCAGCCGTCACGCGCTAGCGATCGGCCTCGTCTTTGGCAGCCTGCTCACGCGCGCGATCCGCGGCGCGCTTCAGCACCTCATCGCTGGGCATCCCCGTGCGCCGGCTGCTGCGCAGGGTCAGCAGTCCGCCCCCCAGCACCGCAATCACCGCAACAATGATGATGATGGTTTTGAGCACTTAAGAGCCTTGGCCCTGGGGCGTGACCCGGATCAAGCCTTCCTGCGAGACGCTGGCGACCAAGCGGCCGTCGCGCGCGAACACGCTGCCCCGCGTGAATCCCCGGGCGCCGGACGCGCTGGGGCTGTCCATGGCGTACAGCAGCCAGTCATCGACGCGAACGCTGCGATGAAACCACATCGCATGATCGATGCTCGCGATCACCAGTTTGTCCCGCATCATGGACAGTCCGTGAGGCTTGAGCGCCGTGTCGAGCAATTGAAAGTCCGAAGCATACGCCAATAGACATCGGTGCAGCGCCTCGTCATCGGGGAGCGAATCGACTGCTCGTATCCAGACGTGTTTGAGCGGCGCCGCCTTCGGCGCGCGCGTGAGGCTGGGCGGCTCGACCGGCCTGAATTCAAAGGGGCGCTTCTGTTGCAGAATTTTCAGCAGCGCGGGCGGCAGGTTCGGATTCGAGGCCAGGAACTGTTCGAGATCGGGCAGCGCTTCGGGCTGCGGCACATCGGGCATGGCAAACTGATGGTCCAACCCGGTCTCCGGCGTTTGAAAGGATGCCGACATGTTGAATATCTGCTGCCCGTGCTGAATGGCGACCACCCGCCGCATGGAAAAATGCTTGCCGTCCCAGGCTCGGTCCACTTCGTAGACGATCGGCGAGTTGAAGTCCCCGCGGCGCAAAAAGTACGCGTGCAGCGAATGCACTTCGCGATTTTCCACCGTCGCCGTCGCCGCCACCAGCGCCTGGCCCAACACCTGTCCGCCGAAAACCTGCGGACTGCCGATGTCGCGGCTCTGTCCTCGAAACAGATTGATCTCGAGGCGTTCGAGGGTCATGACCTTGATCAGGTCTTCGAGTAGCTGATTCATCTTGCGGGTGGCTGATTCATCTTGAGAATCAGGCCGAATCCGCGCCGCCCACGCCCAGCCGCTTCTGCATGATCGGACTGGTGGTGGTGTACTGCAGAAATTGGCGCTTCTCCGGGAACAGATGATGCTGTATCGCGAATGCCGTGAGCGCGGCCTCGTGAAAGCCGCTCAAGATGAGTTTCTTCTTGCCCGGATAGGTGTTGATGTCGCCGATGGCAAAGATTCCCGGCACGCTGGTCTGAAATTTTTCGGTGTCGACCTTCAGCGCCTTTCTCTCGAGTTCCAGGCCCCAGTCGGCAATGGGCCCCAGTTTTGGGTGCAGGCCAAAGAAGGCAAACACATGATCCACCGCGACCTTGCGCGTTTGCCCATCGGCAGTTCGCACGTCGAGCCCGGTGAGTTTGCCGGCCTCTTGATGGATTGCGACGGCGTTGCCCTCGAGAAATCGCATCTTGCCGGCCGCGACCAGGTCGCGCATGCGGGCAACCGTTGCGGGCGCCGCGCGAAAGTCCGCGCGCCGGTGCACCAAGGTCAGTGAGCGCGCTTTGTCGCAGAACGCCACCGTCCAATCGAGCGCCGAATCGCCGCCGCCGCAGATCACCAAGTCCTGATTGAAAAAATCACCGGCCGACCGAACGCGATAATGCACGGTCTTGCCCTCGAACAGATCGACGCCCGGGATGCTCAAACGCCGCGGTTGGAAGGAGCCGACGCCGGCGGCAATCACCACCGCGCCGGCCGTCAGGCGAGTGCCGGTCGAGGTGGCGATATGGAACTTGCCGTTGTCGAGCACGCGCAATTCGGTCACTTCCTGGCCCAGATGAAAGGTCGCATTGAAGGGCTTCACTTGCTCCAGCAGGCGATCGATCAATTCCTGCGCGCCGCAAATGGGCAGCGCCGGAATGTCGTAAATCGGTTTGTCCGGATAGAGCTCAGTGCATTGACCGCCGGGCAGGCCCAAGGAATCGATGATGTGCGTGCTGATGCCAAGAAGGCCCAGTTCGAAGATCTGAAAGAGGCCGATGGGGCCCGCGCCGATGATGACAGTTTCGACGTATTGTTCCGACATTTAAAGCCTGATTCCTTACTTCTCAGCATTATTCGGGCCGCGGATTGTAGCTGAATGCGCCGGGGTCTTGGGGTGGGGGCGCAACCCCGCTGCCCGAAAGCAACCAGATTCGCTCCGGGAGGTACATATGTAGAGACGAGGGTCCCCGCGCTCGCCTGACCGCCGAGCGAACGGATTCATGAGCTGTGAGCGGGAGCCGGACCAGCCTTAAAAGGCGAGGCCGGTATGCGGTCCTATGTTGACAGCGCGGCGACGCGAAAGTGGTGTTGGTGCAGTGTATGTCATTGTTTAATAAGCAGAAATGGTCAAGCCTGAGGGACATAGGGATGATGCACGCACAAGTTAGCCCCCATTCTGACGCACACTTCGCTTCGCCCGAGGACGGTGCCCGGGATTCGACCCGCCCCATCCGTGCCTTGAATCGCGGATTGGACGTGTTGACGGAATTGAATCGCTTGGAACGCGCGGCCATCAATACGCTGGCCGCCGCCGTGGGCCTGCCCCGCACCACGACTTACCGCATTTTGGAAACCCTGCGCCTGGCCGGCTATGTTGCCCGCGACGCGCACGATGACTGCTATCGGCCCACGATCATGGTGCGAGCCCTGTCAGATGGGTTCGATGACGAAGCGTTGGTCGCACATATCGCCAAACCGCTGCTCGCCGCCCTCGGCGCCCAAATTGTCTGGCCCGTGGCGGTAGCAACGCCGTCCGGCTCGACCATGATGATCCGCGAGACCACGGATCGCCAAAGTCCTCTTGCGTTGGAACAGTACAGTGCCGGCGTTCGGGTGCCCATGTTGGCCTCAGCCGCGGGACGCGCGTATTTGGCGTTCTGCTCGACGCAGCAGCGCGATGCCATGCTCGAGTTGCTGGCACGCTCGTCGCTGCCGGAGGATCGCCTGGCGCGCAATCGAATTGAAGTCGAGCGACTGCTCAGCGAAACGCGAACGCAGGGCTTTGGCATGGCGCATCGCGCGCGGCGCGTATCGGAGGAAACGAGCCTGGCCATTCCGGTTCGCGCCCAGGATCGAATTCTCGCAACCGTCACGGTTCGATACGCGGCCACCGCGGTATCGCTGCGAACGGCGGTGGAGCAATTCCTGCCGAAGATGCGCGAGGTCGCGCAGAAAATCGAGACTCAGTTCGCCTAAAGCTACTTTCGCAGCACGTTGCGCACGCCGCCCGATATCAAGGCAGTTACGTCGAGCAAGGCGCCCGCCATGGCGAGACCGTCCGGTGCCGCCAGATATCGCGGGCGCCAAACCGGATCGAATTTCTCTTTGAATCTGCGCAGGCCCCCGAAGTTGTAAAACGTTTCGCCGTAGCGCTGCACCATGCGCCCAAGCTTGTGCCAAGCGGGAGCCAACGCGTGCTCCTCCAGTCCCGACAGCGGCGCCATGCCGAGATTGAACCAGCGGAAGCCCTGCGCCCGGCCCCACAGCATGCATTCGATCAGCATGAAGTCGATGACGCCCTTTGGCGCGGCGTCGTCGTAGCGCATCAGATCCACCGACAATTCGCTCGAGCCGCCGCGCCACAGATTGGCGAAGGCAACGATCGCTCCCTGGTGACGGACCACGCCGACGTCGAAATGCGCAATGTAGCGCTCATCGAAATATCCCAAGGAAAAGCGTTTCTCCGCGGTATTCTTGGCTGCGAGCCACGCATCCGAAACCGCGCGCAGATCCGGCAGTATCGCCGGCACGCTGCCGCGTGCGGTCATTTCAAAGGTTGCTCCGTCGCGGCCCGCGCGGCGGTGTGTCTGGCGCAGATCCGCCCGCGCCGCGCCTTCCAGCGAGAAGGTCTCGAGCGGGACTCGCGCTTCCTCGCCAAGCTTGCTCAAATTCAAGCCCAAATCGATGTACAGGGGCAACCGCTCGGGACTGACCTGGTAGAACACCGGTGACACCGCCATGCCGTCGCAATCCTCCATGAACTCCCAGGCCAGCGCTTCGCCGAGATCGATGGGCCCAATGGGATCGCCCATCGCCACCCAGCTGCTGCCGGATGACTGAAACATGATGCAGGCGGTGCGGTCCTTGTTGAACAGCAGATTCTTGTCGCCGAGCAGCGCAAGATTCGCCGTCGTGTCCTCGCCCTTCTCGATCAACTCGGCAACACATGCCAAATCCGTCTCCAGCGGCGCCGAAAACCGCGGAGGCGCGGGCCGCAGCACGCGCCACAAGCCGTACGCAGCGGCGATCATGACGGCGAGCAGCGAGGCGCGCAGGCTGCGGGGTGCCGAGGCGTGGAAGGCAAACTGCCACCACAGCTCATTGCCATAGGGTAGATGCCGATACGCAAAAAGCACCAGCCATCCTGCCGTCAGCAACACCAGAAAGAAAGCCACGATCCACGCGCTGGAATAGTGCTGCTCGATGAGCGAGGCGCGGCGCCGAAAGCGCGTGCGCGCCACCGTCAGAATGACGACCACCAATCCTAAGATGGTTGCCTCTTCGTAGTCGAAGCCCTTGAGCAGAGACAACAAGACCCCGGCGCACAGCAACCAGATGGTAATCCACCATGCCGTGTGCAGCCGCCGGTACAAACCATGGGCGATGATGAGCAGGCCGACGCCCACCACACTGCCGAGAAGATGCGACAGTTCCAGCACCGACAGCGGCACGAAATCTCGCAGCAATGCCAGGCGGCTGCCACGGGCGGGGGTGGCGCCGGAAAACAGCAACACGGCTCCTGCAAGAAATACAGCGATGGCGATGACCTGGGGAGTGACGGCAATGAGGAAGGCCCGCATCAGCCGCGCAGTGCGGATCACCGGCGCGCGGTGTATCCAGACCTCATGTGCACCCAGCAGCACGAGTGCCAGGGCGAAGGGCGCGAAATAATAGATGGCGCGGTAGGCCACCAGCGCACCCAACAGAGCATCCTTGGGCACCGCGGGCAGCAGCAGCAATAGGACGAATTCGAACACGCCGATGCCGCCGGGAACATTGCTGACGGCGCCGGCGGCGAGCGCTATCAGGTACACGCCCGCAAAATCAAAGAAGCTGATGGAGGCCTCTCGCGGCAGCAGTACGAATAGAACGCTGGCGGCGCACAACATGTCGATACAGCTGATGCCGATCTGTGCGAAAGCGACCGCGGGCTTCGGCACGGGAATGACAATGCGCCCGAACTGCAATGGCGCGTGGCGGGTGCAGACCAGCCACAGATAGCCGGCGACGCCGGTCAGCAGCACGATGCCGGCCGCAATGGCCAGCCATGCATGCAAATGCAGTATCGACGCGGACATGCCCGCATTCGACAGCAGCGATGTACCGAGCAACACACCGGCCCCGAGGAAAAAAGTCAGCGTGCCGAATGCGATGATGGTCGCGATCTGCTTGGCGCTCAAGCCCAGCGCCGTATAGGCGCGATAGCGAACCGCCCCGCCGCTCAACGAATTCAGCCCGACGTTGTGGCCGATCGCGTATCCCATGAACGATATCAAGGCGACGCGCGGATAGGGAACGTGTGCGCCTGCGAAACGGACCGCGAGCGCATCGTACAAGGTCAGGCAACCATAGCCTGCGCATGTGAAGAATGCGCCGCGCAACAATTTTGCGTTCGAGATTGCGTGGACGCGCCCTAGAATGTCGCTCCAATGATACTTGCCGAGCAGGTGATGCAGCACGAAAAGCGCCAGCCCAAAAAGGGCAACACCCAAAAGGGTGCTCCAAATGGATAACTTGGGTGCTGAGGTCGAGTGTGCCAAGCTCGGTATCGTATCAGGCCTCCATGAGAACGCTGAAAACTGCTAGGGTTGGCCATCGAATCGATCGCAAAGAGGTGTGCATTCATGAGTTCCGCCAACGAGGTCCGACAGGCAACCATGGACTCGACGCAAGTCTATCGGGAGGAAACATTTACCGATCGGAAGGTCGGCACCATCCGCAGATTGACGCCCGTTGGCGCAGACGGCACGGCGGACGAGACGCGGCCGGTGATATTCGTGGGGCAGGCGCAGGTCATGACGCCGATGGGCGGCGTGCCCATCAGTTTCGAACTGGATGCCGCTACGTTGAGTGCCGCCATTGAGAAATTTGGCACGACCGCGGAGCAAGCGGTCCAACAAACCATGCGGGAACTGCAGGAGATGCGCCGCGAGCAAGCCTCCTCGCTGCTGATCCCCGACGCCGGGGGGGCCGGCCTTCCCAATCCCAATGATCTGCTTCGGGGCGGGCGGCCGCGCCGCTAAGCCCGAGAGCCGCCAAGCACGCTAAGCCTGCGTCGCGGAGCCTGCCGAGCTGTCGAGCGTGTCCCACCGCGCATACGCGGTTTCGAGTTCCGCCGCCAGGGCTTGCAAGCGCTGAAGCGCGAGATTGCTTTCGACTTTGTTGCGCTGGAAGGCTGCAGGGTCGCTGATCAGTGCGTTGAGCTGTGCTTGTTCCGCTTCCAGGCGTTGGATTTTCTCGGGCAACTGCTTGAGCTCACGCTGTTCGTTGTAGGACAGGCGCTTGAGCCTGGGCGCCGTGCGGCTCGTGGCCGCCGCAGTCGAGGGCCTCGACGACGACGCCGAGGCACCGGCCGGGGCTGCGACTCTTCGCTGACGCAACCAATCGGTGTAGCCGCCCACGTACTCATTGATCTGTCCATCGCCTTCAAACACCAGCGTGCTGGTGACCACATTGTCGAGAAATGCGCGGTCATGACTGACCAGCAGCAGCGTGCCGGCATAGTCCGCCACCAATTCTTCCAAGAGCTCCAATGTTTCCGCGTCAAGATCGTTGGTGGGCTCATCCATCACCAGAAGATTGCTGGGACGGGCGAATAGGCGCGCCAGCAGCAAACGATTGCGTTCGCCGCCCGACAGCATGCTCACGGGTGCGTGCAGACGCTCCGGCGGGAACAGAAAATCGCGAAGGTAGCCTGATACGTGCCGAGCCTGGCCGTCGATGGTCACGGTGTCGCCGCTGCCGCCGGTCACGTTGTCCATGATGGAAGCATTGGGATCCAATTGCTCACGCTGTTGATCGAAGTAAGCGGGCAACAGGTTTGTGCCGCGCTTGATCAGGCCCGAAGTCGGCTCCAATTCGCCGACCAGGAGCTTGATCAGCGTGGTCTTGCCGCATCCGTTGGGCCCGATGATGCCGATGCGATCGGAGCGCTGTATGCGCGCTGAGAAGTCGCGAATGATCGGGGCAGCGCCGAAGGAGTGCGTGACATGTTTCGCCTCGAACACCAGCTTGCCGGAGGGCGACGCGTCCTGCGCACGCAACTCCACCGTGCCAATACGCTCGCGCCGCTCGCGCCGCTGTATTCTCAATTGCTCGAGCGCGCGTACTCTGCCCTCGTTGCGGGTGCGCCGCGCCTCCACGCCCTGGCGGATCCACACCTCTTCCTGAGCCAATTTCTTGTCGAACAATGCTGCATGCTTGGCCTCGACCTCGAGGGCCGCGCGCTTTTGCAGAACATAGTCGTCGTAGCCGCCGGGCCAAACGCGCAGCTGTCCCCGGTCCAATTCGACGATTTTGGTGGCCAAACGGCGGACAAACGAGCGGTCGTGGCTGACAAAGAATAATGCCCCGGCAAAGTCCAGCATCATGTTCTCGAGCCATGTGATGGCCTCGATATCCAGATGATTGGTCGGCTCATCCAATAACAAAACGTCGGGCGCGGCGACCAGCGCGCGGCCCAACATCACGCGCCTGCGCCAACCGCCGGACAAGGCGCTCATCAAGGCATCACCCGCCAGCCCCAATCGTGACAGCACCTGATCAACCTGCAACTCAGACTGCCACGCATCTTCCGCCGTCTTCAATTCGACGCCGCCAAATACCACGTCGCGGACCAGCGCGTCGCTGGCCGGCGAGACCTCCTGCGCCAGGCTCGCGATCCGCGCGCCCGGACGTACCCACACTTCGCCGCTATCGGGCAAAATTTTTCGCGAGATCAATTGCAATAGCGAAGATTTCCCCTCGCCGTTGCGGCCCAGCAAGCAAACGCGTTCGCTGCGGCGCAGTTGCAGGCTGACATCGTCGAGCAAGGGTTTGAGGCCGAAGCTTAGGGCGACTTTTTCGAGGCGAACGATGGGCATGAAGCGGCCTAGTGTAAGCGATGTGAGACCTAGGTCACGCACGCGATCGTAGGCCGCCCGCAGGGATGTGTGCGAACGCACAGCCTTCGCCGGCCCAAGCCGCTTAACCTAAGCGGTGTAGCCTACGAGCCAGCGGTGGGAGCGAAGGACATTGGCGCTGCGGACCCGAATTGCCGTTACCTTTCTGCTGTTGCTGGCGGCGGTGCTGGCTGCTGCCCTGGGCGCGGTGCTGGCCGCCAACCGGGACAGCGCGGGGCGCGAAGTACAGCGGCAACTCGACGTCGGCGCGTTGGTATTCTCGCGCCTGCTGGAAAGCAATCGCCGCCAGCTCACGCAAGCGGCGCAAGCCGTTGCCGCCGACTATGGATTCCGCGAGGCGGTCGCTGCGCGCGATACCGATACCCTCGCTTCGGCGTTGGAGAATAGCGGCGAGCGCATCGGCGCGGCGCTGGTGGTACTCACGTCGCTGAACGGCAAGGTCATTGCGGCCTCCGGTACCCACCTGCCCGCAGGCGCTCCCTATCCCCTATCGTCTCTGCAGGAAAACACCGGTGCCGCGGATAGCGCGGTGAGCATGATGGTGGACAGGGGGCGCATTTACCAAATTGTGACCGTGGCGGTGCGCAGCCCGCTGCCCGTGGCCTGGATTGCCATGGGTTTTGAGATTGACAACAAGGCCGCGCACGAATTGGCCGACATCACGGGCCTCGCCGTGACATTGTCCGTCAATGCCGGCGGCCGCTGGACGGATGTCATCAGCACCATATCCGACGGCACCCTGCGAACCACGGACGTGGTTACGCGCCGGATTGAAATGTCCAAGGTGGGCAACACCGAGATTGTTGCCGTGCTGTCGCGTTCGCTGGCGGACGCACGCGCGCCCTTCGAGCGCCTCACGAAGGTTTTATTCGTGATCGCGGGCGTGAGTCTGGTCGCCTTCGCCTTCGCTGCCTTCTGGCTGGCGCGCAACATCACGCGCCCCTTGCAGGATCTGACCAAGGTGGTGGATCGGATGCGCGCCGGAACCTACGATGCCCCGCGAAACGTCCAGCGTGGCGATGAACTGGGCGTGCTCGCCGAAGGGCTGCACCTGATGCAAACGGCCGTCCAAAGCCGCGATCAATCCATCAGGCGCTTGGCCTACGAAGACACGCTGACAGGGCTGATGAATCGGACCGCCTTCGGTGCTGCGCTGAGCGAAGCGCTAGGCGATGCCGACGGCGCGCCCATCGGCGTCGTGGTCATCAATCTGCATCGATTTCGCCGCATCAACGAGCATTTGGGATATTCGGTGGGTGATGCGGTTCTCACCGAAATCGCAGCGCGTATCGCCGGAGTGCCTTCCGTCAATTCTGCGGTTGCACGGCTTGCGGCCGACCAGTTCGCCGCGTTTACCAAGCTGAACGACCGCGCAGGTCTGCACGCCTGGGGCACCTCGCTGCTGCTGGCACTGGCCGATCCGGTGTTCGTGGAAGCCCAGCCGATCGACATCAGTGCAACCTTGGGATTGGCCCTATCGGCCGATGGCGCCTCGTCGCACGACGAGCTGATGCGGTGCGCGGATTTGGCCTTGGAATGCGCGCGGCGTGAGAAGCGCGCGCTGTCGATTTACGCGGAGGCGCTCAAGCCCGCGGCGCGGGATCAACTCTCCTTACTGGGTGAGTTGCGCCACGCCGTCGAGCACAATGAGTTGCGTCTGTACTTCCAGCCGAAAATCGAACTGAGCACCGGCCGTGTCGCGGGCGCCGAGGTTCTACTTCGCTGGCAGCATCCGTTACGCGGCTTGCTGACTCCGGCGGACTTCATCCCGTTCGCCGAACAGACCGGATTCATACGCTGGCTGACGCGGTGGACTCTGGATCACTCGATGGCGCAAGCGGCGGAGTGGCAACGCGCGGGCATGGCACTGAACCTGGCGGTGAATATCAGCGCGGAGGACATCGGGGACTCACGCTTCGACTCCCGGGTTGCCTCGCTATTGTGCCGCCACCAGCTGGCGCCGACGTTGCTTACCCTGGAGCTGACCGAAAGCGGGGCCATCGAAGATCCCGCCCGGGCCCTGCAGATGCTCCACGCCATTGCGGCACTGGGCGTGAGTTTGTCGATCGATGATTTCGGCACCGGATATTCCTCGCTGAGCCATCTGGCGCGAATGCCCGTGCACGAAATGAAAATCGATCGCAGCTTCACTCAGAGCCTGGAATCCGATCCCGAGTTTGCGACCGTTGTGCGTTCGGCGATCGACATGGGACACGGTTTGGGATTGAGGGTGGTGGCCGAGGGCATCGAGACCGCTGCGGCGGCCAGCCGGCTGCGCGAGTTCGGGTGCGACGTTGCACAGGGATACTTCTATGCAAAACCCATGGCCGGGGAGTCCTTCGAGACATGGCTCAAAGACAGGCCCCGGGTACCGGTCATCGCGGTTCCGGTTGCCTGCACCGTTGACGATGTGACCGACACGGTGAGCTTGGCGACCTTTTGACCGGGTAAACTTTACATTCGGCCGGCCTGGCCATCAGCGCCAAGGCTCTTTCAAGACCGCCATCATCGCGGCGATAACTCCCGGACCATATTGACAATTTTTTTGCGGCCGCAGGCTTCAAGTTCGGCGTGCGGTCACCGCTCCGATACTTGGCACGGGCATTGCAACATTTATTTCAACAGCCTCGAAAAAGTTCGAGCCCTAAAGCGCGGCAGCAATGGACAGGCGAAGCGTTAGTTAACAAAATGCATCGCGTGAACTTCTTAAACGAGGCATTGGATGGCTTGGGCCGCTGGTACGTGGCCATTCCGCCGTTTCTCATCGTGAGTTTCCTCGCCGCTTTATTTTTTGTGACCGGCCAGGGCCAGCAGAGGCTGCAGGAGGCGGGGGAGCGGCTGCAGAAATCCGCAGCGCGTGAGCAGGGTATCGAGGCATTGCAGAATTCGCTGGCCCGATCCGTCGGTGCGCAGAGCGGGTTCTTGCTCACGGCAGACCGGCGTTACATCGAGGCCTATGACCGAGCCGTGGCCGAAGTAGAACCGCGATTGGAGCAGCTGCGCGTGGCGTATGCCGGATCGGACGCCGGCCTTGGCCAAGTGCGGGACCTGCATATCCTGATCGGCAAACGGCTTGCGGATCTATCGATGATTCTGGCGATTCAGCAGACCCAGGGAGTCCCGGCGGCGGTTGCGCTCGTGAAAACCAGCGTCGGGTCCGATACCGGCGCGATGATCGGCGGCATTCTGGATGAGCTGCGCGATCGCGAAGCCCTCGAGCACAATGCCGCCATGGAGCATTGGACCGGTTCCGTGACCTTGAGCCGTTGGATTACGTTGTCCGGCACGATTTTCAACATGCTGCTGGTGTTCGCAGCCTCGCGCCTGGTGTGGCTGGATATGCGTCGGCGCGCAGCGCTCACTGCGGAGTTGCGTGATCAGAAGCTGCAGCTCGAGCGTCAGGTCGAAGATAGGACCCGCGAGCTGGTCGAGCTCTCCACTCATTTGCAAAATGTCGCGGAACGCGAGAAAGCCAGCTTGGCGCGCGAGTTGCACGACGAGCTCGGCGGCCTGCTGGTGGGCGCGCGCATGGACATCTCCTGGGCCGAACAGCATCTTGGCAAGGATGATCCTGACCTGAAGCTGCGGCTCGATCGCGTGCAGCAAAATCTTGCCGCCGGCGTCGATTTGAAGCGGCGAATCATCGAGGAGCTGCGCCCCACGCTTCTGGACAATGTGGGCTTGTTCGCCGCGCTTCGCTGGCAGATGAAGGAAACCTGCGGAAACGCAGGGCTCAAATGCGTCGAGTCCTATCCCGACGAGGAGCCCCGCTTCAAGTCGGAGGCCTCGATCGCGCTATTTCGGATCGCGCAGGAAGCCTTCAGCAATATCTTGAAACATTCGGGCGCGAAAACCGCGGACATCAGCCTGGACATGGACCAGGAAACCCTGCTGATGCGCATTGCCGATGACGGCATCGGCATTCCGATCGGCCAATTCATGGCGATCGCCTCCCACGGGCTCGCGTCGATGCGCCATCGGGTTCGCGCACTGGGCGGGCGATTGGATGTGAGGAGTCCGACTTCCGGCGGCACGCTGCTCATCGTGCAGATTCCCATCGCCAACGCCATAGCCCAGGTCGTCGAACCAGAACCGACTTGAAGTTAGATTCTCAGCTCACCGCTCAAGATCGCCGCGAACAGCGCAGCGTCGAGGGGCACGTAGCGCTGCGATCGTGGATCATCGAAGAAGAGCGGATCGCTGACCCGCCCGGGATCAACGCCGGCCTGCATGAGATCCTGCTTGCGCGGCTTGAAGGTCGCCGTGGCCTCGAGCGTCGACACGATCCGCAAGAATACCGGGCGCGCATAGGGGGGCAGGCGCGTCGCGACCTCGGCGCGAAACGCCGCGAGATCAAAGTCACCATTCACTTTGAGCGCCGCGGTCCCCGCACGGCCGTCGGCGCCCGGTACGATGACGCCGTAAACCACCCCGTCGATGACGCCGCGGCTCGCCGTGAGCGCGCTCAAGACTTCAGCGGTCGAGACGTTCTCACCCTTCCAACGATAGGTCTCCCCGACACGGTCGACGAAGTAGTAGAAGCCGCGCTCATCACGGCGCATCAGATCGCCGGTGCGATACCATGCATCGCCCTCATCGAAGACATTGCGCAACACTTTGCGCGCCGATGCTTCCGGGTCGGCATAGCCTTCGAATCGCCCGGCGCGCTGGCCTTGGGCGTAGGGCATCAGTCCCACCGCTTCACCAATTTCATTGGGCAGGCAGCGCTCGCAGAACCCTTGCGAGTTGCGCCGCGGTTCCGATGTTTCGAGATCGAATCGCAGCAAGGCCACCGCCAAGCGGCTTGACAGAAACGCCGGTATTCGCCCGACGGCGCCCGGCTGCTCCTCGCAGTTGTACAAGGAAAAATTGCCTTCGGTGGACGCGTAGTACTCGAGAATGCGTGGAATCCGGAACCGCGTCTTGAAGGGTTGCCAGACCTCCGGCCGCAAACCATTGCCGCACGCCATTCGCAGCGAGTGTTCGGTCTCGACGGGCTGGTACGGCGTGTTGACCAAGTAGCGGCACAACTCGCCGATGTACTGAAACAGCGTACAGCGTTCATCGCGCACATCCCGCCAAAAATCAGACGCCGAGAACCGCCGGCGGATCACCACCGTCCCGCCGCTCACCAGCGTCGCGAACGTCGCCACCACACCCCCGATGCTGTGATAAAGAGGCAGGCAATTGAACATGCGATCGCCCGGGCGGGTGTCCATCATGCCGGCGAACCAATGGCTCCACTGCATGAGACGGTAGTGGCTGACCTTCGCCGCTTTCGGCAGGCCGGTCGTACCCGAGGTATAAATATACAAGGCAGTCGCGTCGATGGCGGGCGCTGCGCACTCCGATGAAAGCAGCGGCTCTCCCGCCACGGCCGCGAGTTCAGGCTCCATGGGCTTCAGATCCCCTGTGCTCGATCCAAACACCCGGCAGGCAAGGCTCGCCGGCAGATGCGGGCGAATTGCAGCGATACGGGGCGCGAGATCGGCGCCCACGATCAGATATTTTGGGCGGGCGATATTGATCGAGTGCGCCAGCACGCTGCCGGCGAGTTGAGAATTGATGAGCGCAACCACAACGCCGATGCGCGTCAGCCCAAGCCAAATGGGTAGATACTCGGCGCAGTTCGCCATCAGCAGCGATACTACATCGCCGCTTTTCAGGCCCTGCGAAATACCCCAGCGGGAATACTGATTGCACCGAATCCCCAACTGGCGGTAGGTCATCGATGCTTCGGTGGAAGCCAGCGCGGGCGCGTCATCGAATTCGAGGCTCAAGCGGCCGATCAATTCGGGCAGCGTCACGCCCTCATCGCCGATGCCTGCCGTCTTTGCCAGTGCCCGAAGCCAAGCGTGGCGGGCGAATTTTGAATCGACCTCACCGGGCTGCGTCACGGAAATGGCCATTTAAACGTCATCTAAAGCGGTTCCGCACCATACCACGACTACCTGCAACGTTCGATATACACTGGCGCATCCGATAAACCCAAATTTGCAAGCATGAAGCGCGAAACAATCGCAATCCACGGGGGTTTCGACTCCGACCCCACGACCAGGGCTGTCGCCGTGCCGATTTATCAAACGGCCGCGTACTCCTTCGATAGCGCGGAGCATGGTGCCGCGTTGTTCAACCTGGAGGTCCCGGGACATCGGTATTCACGCATCAGCAACCCGACCACCGATGTCCTGGAGCAGCGCGTCACCGAACTCGAGGGAGGAGTCGGCGCATTGAGCGTCAGCTCGGGTCAAACGGCGCTTTTCTATGCTGCGATGAATGCGCTGGAGATGGGTCGAAATCTCGTCTCGGTACCGCAGCTCTACGGCACGACCTACACCTTGTTCGCCCACATCCTGCCGAAGATGGGGATAGAGGTGCGTTTTGCAAAATCCGACCGGGCCGCCGATCTTGAAGCGCTGATCGACGAGAATACCCGCGCGATCTTTTGTGAGACCGTCGGCAATCCGGCGGGCAACGTGTGCGACCTCGAGGCACTCGCGGCGCTCGCGCATCGACACGGCATGCCCTTGATCGTCGACAATACCGTGGCGACGCCGATGTTGGTTCGGCCCGTCGACCATGGCGCGGACATTGTCATTCACTCCTTGACGAAATTCATGGGTGGCCACGGCACGACGCTCGGCGGCATCATTGTCGACTGCGGGCGGTTTCCCTGGATTGCCCATGCGGCGCGTTACCCCATGTTCACGCAGCCCGATGACTCGTATCACGGTCTGGTCTACACCGATCACTATGGCGCTGCTGCGTTCATCGGCCGCTGCCGCAGCGTGTACCAACGCACGGTGGGCGCGGTACTCTCCCCGATGAGTGCGTTCCTGCTGCTGCAAGGCATAGAGACGGTGGCCTTGCGCGTCGATCGGCATGTGGAAAATGCCCTGAAAGTTGCCGAGTTTCTGCGCGCCGACGCGCGGGTGGAATCGGTGAATTTCGCCGGATTTTCCGACAGCCCCTACTACCCCTTGGTGCAAAAATATCTCGGCGGCCGAGCCTGCTCCCTCATGACATTCGAGATACGCGGTGGATTGCCGGCCGGCATGCGTTTCTACAATGCGCTCAAGCTGTTCAAGCGCTTGGTCAATTTGGGCGACGCCAAATCCCTGGCGTGCCATCCGGCATCGACGACCCACCGGCAAATGTCGCCGCAGGAACAATTGGCCGCGGGGGTCGGCCCCGGCAGTATTCGCTTGAGCGTGGGCATCGAACACATCGATGACATCCTGGCCGATTTGGATCAAGCGCTTGGGCTGGCTGTTTGAACCAGAAAACATTGCCGGCTGCGATTCCAGCGTTATTTCCGAAAGCTTCGGACCGGGATCGGATCGGGAGCTGGCTCACCCTGGAGTTGGAAGCATCCTTGAGGCGTGTGCAGGCCGGACCGGTCGCGCCGACCATCGACATGCAAAAGTTCCGCGCCGAACTGGCAACGTTCGATTTCAGCAAGCCGCGGCCGCTCGAAGATGCATTGCGATGGACGATCGAGCGCATGGAACATGGCATCGTGCAAATGGCGAACCCGCGCTACTTTGGCCTGTTCAATCCGGGCGCCAATTTTCCCGCACAATGCGCGGATCGTATCGCCGGAACCTTCAATCCGCAGCTCGCCAGTTCCGCTTCCTCGCCTGTCCCCGTGGCCTTGGAAGGCCATGTGATCCGAGCCGTCGCGCGCCGCGCAGGATTCGGCGAAGAGTCAACGGGACACTTTGCGACGGGCGGATCCGAGGCAAATTATACCGCGCTGCTCTGTGCGCTCACCCGCGCTCATGCGAATTTTTCGAACCAAGGCGTGCGCGCCTTTGCGGGGCCGGTAAAATTCTATACATCCCGCGACTGCCACATCGCATGGCTGAAAATCGCGCATCAAGCCGGCGTAGGACGTGCGGCATTGCGCCTTGTCGATACGGACGGCTGCGGCCGGATGGACCCGAAGGCGCTTCTGCGGGCGATCGCCGAAGACCGCACAGCCGGAGCCGTTCCGCTGATGGTCATCGCCACGGCCGGAACCACCGGCGGCGGGATGATCGATCCCTTGCATGCGTGCGCGGACATTGCCGGGCAGCAGGGCCTTTGGTTCCACGTCGACGCCGCCTGGGGCGGCGCCGCCCTCGCCTCGAATCGCCTGCGCGGGGTGCTCGACGGCATCGAACGCGCCGACTCGATCACCATCGACGCTCACAAATGGCTGGCGACGACCATGGGATGCGCCATTTTCTTAACCACGCGCGGCGAGCTGTTGTCCGAGGCTTTTCACGCCTCGACCAGCTTCATGCCGTCGAGCATCTCGGGCGTGGATCCGTATTTGAACAGCGTGCAATGGTCACGACGATTCTTGGGCCTGCGCTTGTTCCTCGCGTTGACGGCGGCCGGCTGGGAGGGCATGGGCGCACATGTGGAGCGCGGCGTGGAAGTCATCGAATGCATCAAGGATGGGCTGCTTGCCTCAGGGTGGACAATTGCCAACGATTCGCCCCTGGCGGTCCTTGACGCCATACCCCCGGCCGGCTACGGCGACGTGCGAACCCTGGTGCGCCGAGTGGTGGCCTCCGGTCGAGCCTGGGTCGCACCCACGCTGTTCGAGGGCCGCGACGTGGTGCGGATATGCGCGACGAATGGCGAGACCGGGACGGAAGATGTGAGTGCGCTGATCGCAGCGCTCAATGAGGGCGTTGAGGGCCTTGGGGCTGCTCCTCGAGGCCTCTAAGTGCGCAGCGACAGGGTGCGGTCGACCAGCGCCTCGATGGATGACAACGAGTGGAAATTCTCCGGGGTGATGTCCCCCTGGGCGATGCCGATGTCGAATTCCACCTCGACGGCCAGCATCAGGTTCACCATTTTCAAGGAACTTATCCCTAAATCGCTCAGTTGAGCATCCAGCGGAAACGGCGTTGGAACGACGCTGCCTGCCCCCAATACCGCCCTGACGAGCGAAATCAGCCGTTCGCTCACCCCCTCCTTCGCCTGCGAATCCACTCGATGCTTCTCCCGAACAATCCAGGGCCGGATCATACCGTGTAGCGCAGGATACGGAACACGGCGTAGCTTTTACAAAGGTTTGTAGGACGACTGCTGATTGTCCGCGTGGGGCAGGGCCCGCATAATCCTTCGGTTCCAAGCCCACGAGGCTCGTTTCATATGGCAGTTGAGACCCGCCGGCTACCCGGTGCTCGAAATCCCAGCGCTCGGCAAAGCGATCTGACGGCGCGAGCCCGAGCGGCTGCCGATGTGGCCGCTTCCCATGCGGCGGCGGTCGACGCCGACGCTCGCTTCCCCGCCGAGGCCTTCGCGGAGCTTCGCAAGCAGCGCCTCCTCGGCATCCAGGTTCCGCAGTCCTTGGACGGTGAAGGCGCCACCATCGCGGAAATCGCGGATGTTTGCTACATCCTGGGCCAGGCTTGTTCTTCGACCGGGCTGATTTACGCAATGCATCAAATCAAGATGGGCTGCATCGTGCGTCATTTCAAGAACGATCCCGTGCATGCGCGTATCTTGCGGCACATCGTCGCTGAGCAATTGCTCATGGCATCCTCGACCACGGAGGGCCAGGCCGGGGGCAATGTGCGTTCCAGCGAAGCCGCCGTCGAGCACGACGGCGCGCAGATCACCCTCGAACGCAAGGCCACGGTCATCTCGTACGCCGTGGAGGCGGACGGCATCGTAACGACCGCTCGGCGTGCTGCCGATGCGCCGGGCAATGACCAGGTGCTATTGGTGCTGTTGAAGGCGGACTACACCCTCGAACGGTTGCAGGTGTGGGATACCTTGGGTATGCGCGGCACGCACAGCGAAGGCTTCACACTGCGCGCCCGTGCCGCGGCCGGACAAATCCTGCCCGAGCCTTACGAAAGAATTCATGCGCAGACCATGGTGCCGTTTGCGCACTTGCTGTGGGGTTCCGTATGGGCGGGAATCGCCGCTGCCGCCGCGGCGAAGGCACAGGCCTTCGTGCGCCACGTGGTACGCCAATCGAATGGCCAGTTGCCGCCCGGCGCCGCGCATTTCACACAGGCCGTGTCGACGTTGCGCACGCTTCGCGGCGTGCTGTCCGCCGGCCTGCGCGGCTACGAAGCGATCATGTCCGACGACAAGGCGATCGCTTCCTTGGAATTTCAGGCGATGATCACCTTGACCAAGGTACAGGTATCCGAGCTTGCGGTGACGACGGTGCTGACCTCGCTGCGCGCCTGCGGACTGGCGGGGTATCGCAACGACACTGAATTCACCATCGGCCGCCTGCTGCGCGATGTGCTCTCTGCGCCGATCATGATCAGCAACGACCGCATTCTGACGAATCTTGCCACGACGTCGCTGATGACCCCGCTGCCCGCGTCGATCAGTGGCTGATCCTACCGTGTCGCCCGACAGCACCTCGCCCTATCCGCTCGCGCATCTTGCCGATCAGCTTTTCAAGCCGATGGGCGTGGATGGGGTTTACGCGCGTACGGCACTGTATGTGGATCTGGTCGAGCGACTCGAACGGTACATCACCCGGCAGCGCGATCCGCGGGCGGAAATCATGCGATTTCCGCCGGTGATGAGCCGCACGCAGCTCGAGAAATCCGGTTACCTGAAGAGTTTCCCCCATCTGCTCGGTTGCGTCTGCGCCTTGCACGGCTCCGAAGCCTCCATCCGCGCGGCTGTGGAGCGCCATGACAACGGCGGCGACTGGACCACCTCGCTGACTTCCTCGGATCTGGTGCTGTCGCCCGCGGCTTGCTATCCGGTGTATCCGATGGCGGCGGCGCGCGGTAGGTTGCCGAGCGGCGGACTGTTGTTCGATATCGAAGCCGACGTGTTCCGGCATGAACCGTCCTCGAGCCTCGATCGGCTGCAATCCTTCCGCATGCGCGAATTCGTGCGCATCGGTGCGCCGGACGAGATCGTGGAGTTCCGCGAGAAATGGATGGCGAAAGCGCCGCTGCTGGCCGCGGAACTGGGGCTGCCGCATACCATGGACGTTGCCAACGATCCGTTCTTCGGCAGAGTGGGCCAGGTCATGGCCGTGAGTCAGCGCCAGCAGGCATTGAAGTTCGAGCTCTTGATTCCTTATTATCCGAACGCATCGCCTACCGCGTGCATGAGCTTCAACTACCACCGCGAGCATTTCGGACAGGTGTGGGGGATCCGCGACGAGAAAGGCGAGTTGGCACATACCAGCTGCGTCGCCTTCGGAATCGATCGGCTCGCAGTCGCATTGTTCGCGAATCACGGCCTGGACCTCAAGAAGTGGCCGGCGGCGACACGACAAGCATTGGCTCTGTAAAATTATTTCAGGCGCTGATGCCTCTCGACCCACGCGTCAATCGCTTCTTGAACCTCCTCGCGGCGGGCGATCCGCCTGATGCTCGACAGGCAACGGTTGAGGAGCGGCGCACGGGGCTTGCGGCTCTCATGAAATTTTCGGGACCCGAAGTCGCTGTTGACCGGGTAGAGGAACGAACCCTGCCGGGACCGGGTGGTACCGTGCGCATACGGCTCTATTCGCCGCTTCATGCCGAGATGCTGCCCGGGCTCATTTATTTTCATGGCGGCGGCTTGGTCGCCGGCACGCTGGACACGCATGATTCGATTGCGCGCGCGCTGGCACATGCCGGCGCAGTCCGGGTGCTGTCGGTGGACTACAGGCTCGCTCCCGAGCATCCCTTTCCCGCCGGCTTGGAAGATGCCATGGCTGCGCTCCGGTATATCAGCCGGCACGCTGCTGATTTCGGCATCGACGCTAAGCGCCTTGGTATTTGCGGCGACTCCGCCGGCGCCACGTTGGCGACCGCCACGTGCCAGGCGGCGGCTCGGGCAGGCGGCAGCCCATCACTCGCGCTGCAACTGCTCATTTGCCCGATTCTCGATTACAGCCGTTCGACGCCGTCGAAACGCGAATTCTCGCGCGGTTATCTCATCGACCAGGCCACCCTGGATCATGACCTCATGCACTACGCCCCCAAAGGCGCGGACCCTGTGAATCCGCTGATATCCCCGCTGCTCGCGCAGGACCTCACGGGTATGCCGCCCACCCTGATTCATACCGCGGAATTCGATCCGCTGCGCGATGAGGGGCGCAATTATTTCGAGCGTCTAACCCAAGCGCGCAATGAAGTGTCCTACACTTGCCATCCAGGTATGATTCATCTTTTCTATGGTTTGGGAGCCGTGATTCCCTATGCGCGCAAGGCATTCGAGCAGATCGGCGGCGAAATTCGCGCAGCGCTGGGCTAACCTCTAGGGAGAAACGAACGTGTCCGAGCGCATCGTCGCGGAGCAATTGATTCAGCAGCTGCACGCGGCACGCATTGCCGGCGATCTTACCGGCATGTGCCGCGTTTTCGCTGACGATGGCCGATTCGAGATCTTAGGGGCAAGCGCCGATAAGTCGATCGCCATTCGGGCGAACGATCTCGCACAATTTCGGCCCTGGCTCGCGATGTTGGTGAAGGTCTTTCGAATCAGCAACTATCAGCTGCTGAGCCTTACGGTCGAATGGCCGCGGGCGGTCGCGCATTGGCGGGCGGATATCTACTCCAAGGTCACTGGGGTTACGGTTCCGACCGAACTCGCCGATATCGTGCAGCTCACCGAGGACTGCATCCTGACCTACACCGAATTCTTCGCGCCGCGCTGAAAGTAGCGGCGAATCAAGATGTCGAAGGAGCCGCAGTGGTTGACCATCGCACGCGAAGTGCGGGCCATCGCCCAAACGGGCCTGGCATTTACCGCCGATGGCTTCGATCATCAGCGCTACCAAAGATTGCGCGAGCTGGCCGCGCGGTTGATGGCACAAGGTTCCTCCAGCGAGCATGAATCGATTCTCCAGCTGCTCCGCCAGGAGAAGGGCTACGCGACTCCGAAGGTGGATGTTCGCGGTGCCGCGTTCGTCGATGGCCGCGTACTCATGGTGCGCGAAATCAGCGATGGAAAATGGACGCTCCCCGGCGGTTGGGCGGACGTCAATCAATCCGCCGGCGAATGCGTCGTGAGAGAAATTGCCGAGGAATCAGGATTCCAAGCCCGGGCCCTGAAGATGGCGGCCGTTTACGATTACCAGCGCAGCGGGCATCCGCCCCACCATATCGATTCGATCTACAAGATGTTTTTCATCTGCGAAATCACCGGCGGCGAGGCGCGCGCCAGCGATGAGACCAGCGAAGTGGCTTTCTTTGCCCGCAATGAATTGCCGCCGCTGTCCTTGGGCAGGACCACCGCAGCACAGATTGACAGGATGTTCCACCATGGCGAGCACCCGGAACTCGCAACGGATTTCGACTGACTCGAGGACGCGGTCCTAAGCTCAGGCGAAGGTGATCAGCGTTGTGTCCGGATTCGTATCCAGATGGGGCAAACCGTTGAAACTGACGAGATGGTGGCGCCGCGGTGTCGAAGCGAACTCGGTGAGCGAGCTGTTGCGAATGCGCATGTTCAATTCAACGGCGGTCGCGGGAGGCGCGTTGAGTGCGGCTGCCACGATGGCAGCAATGGGACCCCCCGAGCTGATGATGAGAACATTGCCGCCGGGAAACCGCTGGCGAGCCGCAGCGAGCGCCGCCACCGCGCCATCCTTAAAGGCTTGCCAGACCGGCATGCCTTCCGGCTGGGTGCGGTCCTCGGCCCAGGCGAGCAGTGCATCCCGCAGTACCCGAAAATGCTCGCGCACGACCACCGGATCGCGCCTCGCCGCGGCCGGCGCCGGCGCCGGAAAATTGCCGGTGAAGGCCATCATGACCGCTTCGGCGTTGTATTCGTCCAGAGCCGGGAAGGTTTCTTGGAGAGGCCGCGAGCCGAGTTCGGCGTGGCCCTCGACAATACCCTGCGCAGTTTCGGTCTGTCGCCGCAGCGTGCCGGTGAAGACGGCGTCAAAACGAATATTGCGGCGGGCAAAGTAGCCGCCGAGAAGCCGAGCCTGTGTAAAGCCGATCTCCGTCAGACGATCATAGTGCTCGGTACCGAAAGCCGCCTGACCGTGGCGTACGACATAGATGACACCCACTTATTCTGAGCTCCACGGAAAGTCCAGCGCGACGGTCAATCCCCCGCCTTCGCGGTTGGCCAATTGAATCCGCCCGCCATGCGCTTCGGCAATCTCGCGGGCGAGCGCCAGACCCAACCCGGTCCCACTGCGCTTGGTCGAATAAAAAGGCAGCAAGGCTTGCGCCAGCACGGTCTGACTCATGCCCGATCCTCGATCGCGCACTTCGATGCGTTGATTGCCGCCGTCGAAGACGATGGAGAGTTCCACTTCGGCCGATGCGCCGCCCGCCTCGTGCGCGTTCTTGAGCAGGTTGATCAGCGCCTGCTCGACTTGTACGCGATCAAACCAGCCCGGCAATTCCGGCAATGGCGCGGCAAGCGCAAATGACTGCTGCCCTTTGAGGTCAGCGGCGAACTGTTCCCACTGCACGCGTTCCGGCCGCGGCACCGGCAGCTTGGCGAAGGTGGCATAGCCGCTCACGAATTGATGCAAGTGCGCGGCGCGTTCCGCGATGGCGGAGAAAACCGCCGGCAATGACGCATGATCTCCGCGGCGCGCGATCTCCGCGCCGGAGTGCGCGAGAGAGGACAGCGGCCCCAAGGAATTGTTCAACTCATGACTCAATACGCGAATGAGCTTTTTCCAAGTCGATACCTCCTGGCGGGACAGCTCTCGGGTCAGCAATTTCAGCAGATACAGCCGAAACGTGCGTCCCTGCAGGATAAACGAACGCTGCGACAGGTGAAATGTCTCTTCGACTCCGTCGATCTCCGTGGAAAACAGGCTGTCGCTCAAAGTCGCGGCCGCGCCGCGCAAAGCGACCGGGGCCCGGGTCAACGCGTCCTTGAATCTCGAACCTTGAAGACTGCGTCCCTCGCTCAACAAGTGCCGCGCCGCAATGTTGGCATAGGCGATGCGATCGTTGGCATCGACCAGCACCAGCGCCACCGGCGAATTCTGCATCACGGTGTCCAGCAACAGCTCACGTTGCACCAGATGCGCGCGCTGCTCGCGCAGTGCCGCGGCCAGCTCGTTGTGCGCCGTCATCAGTTCGCCCAGCTCATCATCACGGTCTGCCACCAAGGACAAACTAAAATCCCCTTCGCGGTAGCTGGCCACGGTGCCTGAGAGCGCGCGCAACATTTGCTGGATCGGCCGCATGACGCGCGAGGACAGCCAGAGCACGGGCAGCAGCGCGGCAGCGACGATGAGCAGCCAGCCCAGGAGCGCGTTGCCGAACCATTGCGCCGTCAACGCGCTGGCCGCGGCGGTCACGCCGACGATGACGATCAGCAGGAGCGCGAGCTTGAACTTGAGGCTCACACGGAGTCCGGTCAGGTACCGCTGGCGGGACGCAGGTTGAACCGCTCCAAACGGCGGTATAGAGCCTGGCGCGACAGCCCGAGACTCTGCGCCGCGCGGCTGATGTTGCCGCCGGCCTCGCGTAAGCTGGCCTCGAGCACCTCTTTGCTGAAATGTTCGGTTTCACGCGGCGCGACGCGCGATGCGGCCGGCAGATTCAGATCCGCTGCGACCACGAGGCTGTCGCGTGCCAAGAGCTTGGCGCGCTCGATCGAATTGCGCAGCTCGCGCACGTTGCCCGGCCAGTCATGCCCCAGCAGGGCCGCCGCCGCATCCTCGCTCAACTGCAAACTCTCGCCGAGAAAATGGCGCGCGAGCGGCAAAATATCCGCCGGACGCTCCGCCAGCGCGGGAACCGCTATATCGATGACGTTGAGCCGATAGTACAAATCTTCGCGAAAACGCCCTTCGCGGATCAGGGCCGGCAGATCCGCGTTCGTGGCACTCAATATCCTCGCTTGGGCGGTCCGCGTCTTGCTCGAGCCCAGCATTTCAAACTGACCGGTCTCGAGCACCCGCAGCAACTTTACCTGGCCCGCCAGCGGCAAGTCGCCGATCTCATCGAGGAACAAAGTCCCGCCGTTCGCGGCCTCGAAGCGGCCCGTGCGCGCCCGGTTGGCGCCGGTAAAGGCTCCCGCCTCCGCGCCGAACAATTCCGCCTCGATCAGTTCGGAAGGAATTGCTCCGCAGTTCACCGCGACAAAGGGACCGGCACGAAGCGCGGAATTTGCGTGCACGATCTGCGCTATGCGCTCCTTTCCGGCGCCGTTGGCGCCGGTGATGAGGACGCGAACATCCGCCCGCGCCACGCGACAGGCAAGCTCAACGACCCGCTCCATCGCATCCGAGGCGAAAACGATGTTGCAGAGATCGTATTGTTCTGCCAACCGCTCGCGTCGCCGGCGCTGCTCGTCCTGCAGCCGTTGGCGCTCGCGGGTCGTTTCCGCCAACTCGAGCAGGTTCTCAACCGTCGCCAGCAGCTTGTCATTGTCCCAGGGCTTGCCGATGTAGTCCGCCGCGCCGGCTTTCACCAGTTGCACGGCGGATTCCAAGTGAGTCCAGGCGGTCAGCAAGACCACGGGTAAATCCGGCTGCTGAGTCCGCAGCGCGCGGAACAGGACCGCACCCTCCTCGCCGGAGGTTGTATCGGCACTGAAATTCATGTCGGCAATGACGAGATCGACGCGTTCGTGTGCCAACACGCCCAAGCCCTTTTGCGGCGATAAGGCTGTCAGCGTTCGAATGTCATGCAAACCAAAGAGCAGCGACAGTGCCTGGGCCACTGCCGGGTTATCATCGATGACGAGCACGGTGCGCATGCGGGCATGTTAGCGGGTGCGGCGCGGAATCACACCCGGCAACCCGTTCAGCCGCCGCGTGTCGCCAGCGCGGGAGGAATGGATGCAGCCCGCAGCGCCGGCCACAGCACCGCGGACTGACCAAGCAGCAGAATGATGATGGCGCCGCCAATGGCGCGGCTGTTGTCCATGCGCACCATTTCGAAGCTATGCACCATCCACAGATTCAATGCGATGGCGAAGGCAACGCCGATCGCAGCACCGGCGGCGGCGATCATGAAATTCTCGGTTTGAAAATAGCGCACGATGGCGTGGCGCGTGGCGCCCAGCGCCCGGCGAATGCCGATCTGCTGCCGGCGCTGTGCAACCCAGTAGCTGGTCAAGCCGATGATTCCGAATGCCGTCACCACGAGCAAGGCGGTGCAAATCGCACTCAATAGCACGATGAGGCCGTGAGCGCCGCGGTAGGCATCGGCGCGAACTTGCTCCATGGATCTCGACTTGAGGATTCGATTGTCGTCCAGGCTGAAGAGCTTGGCCTCAGCCGCCTTCATCACGGCGTCACGTTGCCCGGGCTGCGCGCGCACCATGTACACGCTGGTTTCGCCGATCAGCCGGTAAGGCGTCAATACCGAATTCTCGGCAAAAGTGCTGAACAACCCGGTCGCAACGGTCATCGGTCCCTGCAAGCGATCGACGATGCCGATGATGGGTACGGGCTTGTCGTTCTCGACGAATATGGGCTTGCCGAGCGCATCACCGTTGGGAAAGAGCTTCGCAGCCAGTGTTTTCGTCACGATGAAGCCGCTTGGAGGCGGAATGTCATTGTCGGAGCGATTCGCGATTTCATCGGCGGAGAAATTGCGTCCGGCGATCAGCTTGAGACCCATGGTGTGCAAGGCGTGCTCGTCTCCCATGTAGTGGGCGGTGAACGCTGTGGGGGTCTTTTGGTCGGCGGTCAAATTGACGGCCTCGATCCACCCGCCGCCTTCCAGGGGGTACATGTTCGTGGTGTAGGCATCGGCCACACCGGGCAGCGCGCGCAGCGCATCGATATCCGCCGCCAGACGCGCGGCCAGATCGCTGGGATGATCGACCATTTCGTTTTGCATGACGAAGATATCGGCTTCATCGAGGCCGGAAGGCCGGTCGCTCCAGGCCATGCGCTGCTCGACCAGCGTCAGCGCGTTGGCCAGGAACGCCAGGGTGACCGCCATCTGGGTGGCGATGAGCAATGCGCCGACCTTGTTTCGGCGCATCGCGGATAGAATCGGACGCATTTCCATCAGAGTCCCCCTACTGTGCTTTGAGCTGCCAGGCCGGCTGCACGTGCGCCGCTCGCCAAGTGGGATAAAGCCCCGCCAGCACCGTGGCCCCGACGGCCAGCAGCACGGCAATGACGGTATCCGCCCAATCAAGATGGGCCAGTGCGGCGAATTCCTTGGTCAACAAGGAGCGCGCCGCCCATAACCCCAACGCCGTCAGCAGCAGCCCGAGCAGTCCGCCGGCGAGTCCCACCACGCCCGTCTCGATCAGGCACTGTGCGAATATCGCCCGACGGCTGGCGCCGAGCGCGCGACGCACGCCGATATCGCCCGCGCGTCCCATGATT
>DASQPK010000068.1:0-5462 GCA_035643995.1 Steroidobacteraceae bacterium
CGTCGATGCGAGGCAAGGATCAGCGCGCTGAAAACGGCGGCGTGAGCACCGGACCGCGCTGCAGCGAACGCTTCCGCGCAAGACCCTACTTGCCGGCCGGCGCATCGGCAGACGGTTTTTTCGGCCGGTCCCTGGCATGCAGCCCCGCATCCTCGATCAAGCGCCTGCGGACATAGAGGAACCGAATGGTTTCATACTCAAAGGGCGAACCGCCTGAATAGTAACGAAAATCGATGTTCGCTCGCTGATCGATGGCGTTGACCGGACCCAATGCCCACGACACGTTCCCACGATACAGGCCGACAACATTGATGCCGTACTCTGCGCCATAGTCGGCCAGAAACCCGACGCCGTCGCGAAGCGTCGAGGGTCCGAGCAGTGGAATCACCAGGTACGGTCCAGGATGCATCCCCCACTTGGCCAGTGTCGTTGCGAAACCGGTGGGAGTACCCGGAAGCTTCAGTTTGCTGGCAGCGTCGATCAAGCCACCGATGCCGATGGTACTGTTGATCAGCAATCTCTCGAGACTGCGCAACCCATACTTGAGCCGCCACTGCAGGGTGTAGTTGATCACGCTGTCGATCTCGGCAATATTCCCAAAAAAATTGTGCACGCCGGCGCGAACCGGGCCCGGCACCCGCCGATAGGTATTTGCCACGGGCAGAAAGATTGCTTCATCGAAGCGCGCATTGAACCGATAGGCAAAGCGGTTGAAGCGCTCCCAAGGATCGTAGGTGTACATCGGCGGCGCGTCCTCCGGCGTCAATAACGGCGCGGCTTCGGGTCTGTCGTGAGCCTCAGTCGGAGAGCCGCTCGCGGACTCGGCGGCAGCGGACTCGGCGGCGGCTGACTCAGCGGCAACGGCCTCGGCGAATGCCGCTTCATTGGCCAGTGCCGCGGCGCTGTCTGCCGCCGGCGTCTGGTCAGGCACGGTGCGGATGGACACCATTTGCGACGCGCAGCCGCTCAGCGCCAACAGGCCCACGCTCATGACTAGCGCAGTCTTCATGGTGCGCTCCGCGGCCAACGGCCCGCCAACATATCCAACATATCCGCCACTTGCTGGCGCTCCCCGATTTCACCCAGATGGCCGCCGTGGTCGTAGACGACGATTCGGGTGCCCAGCGTATCTTGCAGCCAATCGAGTTCGCGCCTATTGAGAATCAGATCGTTGCTGTTGGTTTGGGCGTAGTAGTCGCCGTCGCAGCGCAAATCATCGGCGATGATGTCGAGACGATTGGCGGCAATCAGGGAAGCACTGGTCGCCTCGGGGCGGCGCTTCAGATAGTACGGGGCGAAGACTCTTGTAAAGTAATCGGCGAAGGGCTTTGTGCGCAGATCGCGCTGGATGTCCTCGAGAGAGTCGCCCACCTTGGGCTGATGCTCAGGATCGATGACTACGCCGGTCTTCGCATACAGATCCCCGATGAAGAACATATCGACCAACTGGAGGCGATACGCCAAGGCGATTGCCTGGGAGAATTCTGCGTCTGTCTTGAGCGTGACGGCGGCCGCAGTGAGTATGAAATTCTCATCCAGCTCCAGCCGGTCCGAGGCGCGGTACAAATTGGCAAGCTGCGCATAGAGCCGGCGATACAAGAGGTCCACGCCCGTCTCGCCAGGACCGATGGTGGCCGCAAATAACCGGTCGAGGCGGCCCACTGAGGAAAACAGACTGACCGGAGGATTGATCATGACCACGCGATGGAGCTTGAGCTTGCCCTCGGTTGCGTCGATTGACTTGACGATGGCCGCGTTCGCACCTCCCAAACTGAAACCAAGCAAGTCGATATCGGTTATTCGGACCTTGCGCGGCAGATGGGCAATGATTTCTTGCATGGCCGCGTATAGATCATGGCCATCTTGCATGAGGTCGCCGGCGACCCCCGTGCTCGACGTCGACACGATGAATCCCGAAAACGTTGGTGAGGGCATCGTCAAAACGTGGTAGCCGGCGCCATAGAGAGCCGCACGCAGTACGGAAATTGTCTTGTTGTTGCCATCGCTCCCGGTGCCGGAGATGACTATCGCGAGCGGCGCCGGCTTGTCTTGGGCAGACAGCCAGACGCGCAGCTTCCCGTCAAACCAGAGGATCTCTGGAACCGGGAGCCTCCAGGGCAATGTCATATTGATTTCGTAGAGCGGCACCTTGGCGGGCAGTGGCGCCAGGGCCTCTGGCGGCGTTCCGAATACGGTCGCGCGCAAACCGGCTGAGTCCGAAAGGCCGGTGGCGGGGCCAGGCGCGGTCTGGGTTTGCGGCGGGGGTTCTATAGGCTCTGCCGGGATGGCGAAGGATGCACTCCATACCAACGCGAAGGCAATCTGCCGCAATCGTCTGAAAATTCGCATTGTTGTTACGATAGCAGCAACTGCCTCAGGGATCGATGGCGCTGTGGGAATGGCCCTACGCGAACCCGGCGTTTGCGCAACTATCAGGGGTGCGGAATGGTCAAGAGTAAACGGCGTTCTACAAAGTTCGTACCTCTCGAGACGCTGTTTGAATCGGCCCGCGGTCCCGCCTTGCCGTTGCCGCGAAGATTGGCGCAGCTGTACGGAGCGTTTCGCATGTCAATGCCGCGCTCACGCTCTCACGTCTTCAGCAATTTCGTCAGTACCTTGGACGGCGTCGTATCGCTTCAAGTCAAAGGACACAGCGGCGGCGGCGACATCAGTGGCTTCAGCAGCCAGGATCGCATGGTCATGGGGCTGCTGCGCGCCGCGGCGGACGTGGTGATTGTCGGTTCCGGCACTCTCGATGCCGATCCTGAGCATGTGTGGACACCCGAGGGCATTTGTCCCGAGCTTGCTCAGGAATATCGCGAACTGAAACGCGATCTCGGCAACCCCAAAGCATCGCTCAACGTGGTCGTGAGCGGCCGGGGTCCAGTCAACTTGCGGCTGCCCGTGTTCGCCTCCGGACAGGTGCCCGCCGTGATCATGACAACGGCGCAGGGCGCGAAGCGGCTGCTCAAACAGAAGGTCCCCGATTCCGTGCAAATCCGCGTGGTCCGGCGCCGCGCCGGCGAGATTCCGGCAGCGGCCATTCTCGAAGAAGTCAGCCGCGTGATCGGCGGCGCGGGACGGATCCTCGTGGAAGGCGGCCCTCGGCTGCTGGGCACGTTTTACAAGGAGCGGCTCATCGATGAGCAGTTTCTGTCGCTCGCACCGCAGCTATCGGGAAGAGAGTCCGGTGATGCGCGAATGAGCCTGGTGATGGGCAAATCGTTTGCGCCGCGCGATCCGCTGTGGGGTGAATTGATCGATGCGCGTCGCGGCAGCAAGCTGCTGTTTCTCCGCTATTCCTTTGCGAAAAGGCGCTGAATCGCGAGTCCGCCTCAGGGCGCCTGCGGCGCAGCCGTCTGGAACGCGGCCAATTCCCGGCATGCGGCATCGATCGCCAAAATTCTCGGATAGGGATTCATATCGACCGCGAAGCGGCGCGCATTGAACACTTGCGGCACCAGACAGATATCCGCCAGCGTCGGTGAGTCGCCGTGGCAGAATCGTCCCGTTGCGGCGTCTCGTATCAGCCATCGCTCCAGCGCATCAAATCCCACCTGCACCCAATGCCGATACCATGCGTCGCGCGTTTCTTTGTCCAAGGTCAACCGGTCTTCGAGATAGCGCAGCACCCGTAAATTATTGAGCGGGTGTAAATCACTCGTGATCGACTGCGTCAGGGCGCGCACGCGCGCGCGCGCCAACGGCTCGGCCGGCAGCAAGCGCGGACTTGGGTAAATCTCGTCCAAATACTCCATGATGGCCACGGACTGGGTGAGCACCGCGCCATCGTCCAGGCCCAACGCGGGCACGAAACCCTGAATATTGATGCGCAGAAAGTCCGAGAGCCGATGCTCGCCGGCGCGCAAGTTTTTGATGATCGATGTGTACGGCAAATTCTTCAGTGCCAGGGCAATTCGCACCCGATAGGAAGCCGAACTCAATCCGTAGCCGTATAAAATCATTGATGGGAGTATATTGCACGACGAATCGAATCTGATTGGAACGGGGTCTATTTATGCTTAAACAGGCGATTCTAGCGGTTGCTCTCTCTGGCGCGATGGTGGCCGGTCCTTGCATGGCGCACGCCAAACTGCAGAGTTCGTCTCCGGCCAAGGATGCGCATCTCACCGAAGCGCCCAAAGCACTGACACTGACATTCAACGAAGCCGCGCAGGTTGCCGTATTGAAACTGACCAGCGGCGGCAAGGAGATCCCCATTCCCGTCGACAAGAACGCCAAGGCCAGCCCATCATTCACCTTCCCTCTGCCCGCGCTAGCTCCGGGAAGCTACACGGTGCAATGGACCGCCGTGGCCGCGGATGATGGGCACGTGACCAAGGGTTCCTTTGCATTCTCGATCACGGCCTAAAGGGCTCCTGAGGCTCAAACCTTGGAGTTAAGTGGCTGGGACGCCGCGGCGGTATGCGCCAAGGCGATCACGTATGCAGCCACTCTCGGCGCGGCCGGCGCGGTTTTTTTCCTCGCGTATGGCGGCAGTCTGCTGCAGGAGTTGTCGCGCTCGCGCATTCGACGCCTCATTGGCAGGTTACTTCTTGCCGCCGCGCTGGCCAGTTGCGCGAGAGTCCTGCTGAGCGGCGCCGCGATGAGCGGTGAGCTTGCCGGAATGTTCGACAGCGGCTTTGTACGCATGATCTTGGGCGCGGGTGAGGGCCGCGCAACCGGTATGCGGATGGCAGGATTAGCCCTTGCCGCTCTGGCCCTCCCTCCAAATCCTCGCTTTCGAGCTTTGGCGCTGCTGGGGGCCGCCACCGCGTCGATCTCTTTCGCCGGTGTCGGACACGTACGTGGGCTGTTGCCGAACACCGCACCCCTCCTGCTGTTATGCATGCACCTGCTGTGCGGGGCGTTTTGGCTGGGCGCATTGGGACCGTTGCTGATCGCCGCGCGAGACGGCAGTGCCCGTGAAGCCGCGTTGCTCGCTTCACGTTTCGGAAAACTAGCGCTCGGTGTCGTGGCGCTGCTGTTGGCCGCCGGGGCGGGCGTGCTGTGGACGCTGATTGGCGATGCGGCGCAATTCTGGAGCAGCGATTACGGACGAATGATGGCCGTGAAGCTGCTCATCGTCGCCGCTCTTTTGAGCATTGCCGCCATGAACAAGTTGTACTTGACGCCGAAGCTCCTGAGCGGCGATGCCAGGGCCGTCATTCAGTTTCGAGGCTCCGTAAAGACCGAGATGGCCGTGGGCGCTCTGATACTGCTGATCACCGCTGCGTTTACCACCATCGCAGGACCACCGCAGTAACCCCTCCCCTTAAGCGGCTTCAAGGCGGCCCGGCATAATCGACGTACAGACTTCCGTGCGTTCCCGAGACGCAGGCATCCACCTCGAATGCAGAACGTATCAATGCAGGTGTCAGCGTACTCTCAGTGGCACCGTCGCCGTGCACGTGGCCATTCGCGAGCGCGAAAATTCGGCTCGCATAGCGGCCCGCGAGCGT
>DASQPK010000069.1:0-6275 GCA_035643995.1 Steroidobacteraceae bacterium
AGGCGCTGCATTTCCAACGCCATACGCTTTCCTCGACGCTGTTGTGGTTGCCGCTTCCTGAGGGGTGGGAGATGAATCCTATTCCCCCGAAGGATCCATCCGCGGTCCTCACGATCCCGTCCGAACTGCTGCAACATCGGGCGTTGCTGACCTTACCGGACGGCACCCCCTTCAGCGAAGTCGTGGAAACCTATACGGGCGGTGTTCTTGCGTTCCGGGTGCCGGCGCCGTGAGCCGTCTTCACCGCGGCGCCATGCGAATGGCGCCATCCAAGCGGATGGTCTCGCCGTTCAAGGTGGGTATCTCGACGATGGATTGCACCATCTGGGCGAACTCCGTCGGTTTTCCCAGCCGCGCAGGGAATGGCACCTGTTGGCCCAGCGAGTCCTGTACGTCCTGCGGCAAGCCCGCGAGCATTGGCGTCATGAATATTCCCGGCGCGATTGCCACGCAGCGGATGCCGAACCGCGCTAGCTCGCGCGCGATGGGTAACGTCATGCCGGCAATGCCGGCCTTGGTGGCGGAATAGGCGACCTGGCCGATCTGTCCCTCGAACGCGGCGACGGAGGCGGTGTGAATGATGACGCCGCGTTCGCCCTCGTCGTTCGGCATATTGCCTTGCATGATGGCCGCGGCGGTTTTATCGCACAAGAATGTGCCTATCAGATTGACTCGAACCACCTTCTCGAAGAAGTCGCCGCTCATCGGGCCGTCCTTGCCCAGCAATTTTCCGGAGCCGGCGATGCCGGCACAGTTGACCAATAGATTGATTCCGCCCAGCGCCTGCCGCGCCGCGTCGATCGCGGCGGTGACCTGCGCTTCCATCGTGACGTCGCATTTGAGAAAAGACGCGCCGATCTGTGCGGCCGCTGCCTGACCTGCCGCTTCTTGCAAGTCGAGAATGGCGGCTTTTCCCCCTGCGGCGATGACACGTTCGGCCACCGCTCTGCCGAGCCCGGACGCGCCGCCCGTGATGACTGCCAATGTTTTACTGAAGTTCATCGGTCCTCGCTCATCCGCGACGTGCTCTCGAGATCAGCGAGAGGGTGACGCGCGGCGCGCCATCGTTCACGGAAAAATGCCTCCACCGATGCATCCGTCACTTCATCCAAACGGCCTGGCTTCCAGCGGGGGGCATTGTCCTTGTCGATGATGAGCGCGCGTACTCCCTCGACGAAGTCGCCTTGCTCGAAACATTGCTCGACCATTCCAAGCTCCATGCGAAAGCAGTCGGCAAGGCCCATGGACTTGGCTCGTTGCAGCTGACTCAGGGTGACGGACATCATCGTCGGCGAGCGGCCTCGCATGAGCTTCGCGGTTTGCTGCGCCCAATCCGAGTAGGGGGCCCGGGATTCGGCATCGAGCGAGGCGAGGATGTTGGAGACCGAGACTTGCGAGAAATGGATATCGATGACGGGACGCAGCACGCTCAAGGAGGGTGCGGGCAATCCTTGCGCAGCGTGGGCGTGTATCAGGCGGCGAATATCTGCGCGGTTATCGTCGGTCCAGCTCAGTGCCGCGAGCTCGGATGGCATGGAGGCAACGGCAGTCGGCGGCAAATACACATCGGCCAACCGCGTATACAGAGCGTCCGCACCGCGAATCTGCACACCGGTCAACGCGAGGTAAGGCCCCAAGGATCCGGGCAGCCGCGAGAGGAAATAGCTCGCACCGACATCCGGAAACAAGCCGATCCCCACCTCCGGCATGGCGATACGCGTGCGCTCGCCGACGATGCGCAAGGTCGAGCCCTGGGCAAGGCCCATACCGCCGCCCATGGTGATTCCATCCATCACCGCGATGTAAGGCTTGGGATACGAGTACAGCAGATAATCGAGCTCATACTCCGCGATGAAGAACTCGTGGTGCAGCGAGCCTGACTCTTTGAAACTTTGATACAGCGCACGAATGTCGCCGCCGGCGCAAAATGCCTTCTCGCCGGCGCCTTGCAGCAGCACCGCCCGAACCTCGGCATCGCCTGCGCAGCGCCGCAAGAGCGCCCGCAGTTCCACGATCATCTCCCATGATAAGGCGTTGAGCGCGGCCGGCCGATTCAGGGTGATGAAGGCGACGTGATTGCGAATCTCGCAGAGAACTTCCGCGGCATTCATTGCCACCGTTGCGCTCAAGCGTTCTTCCAGACGGGTTTGCGCTTCTCGAAAAAGGCCTGCACGCCTTCCTGCTGATCCGCACCGTCGAACAAATCGACGAAGCGTTCGCGTTCCAGGGCCAACGCAGCGCTGCGAGGCGTACCGAGGCGTGCTTGATGTATCAAGGTCTTGCTGAACGTGACGGCGCGAGGACTCAGGGTGCTGACACGCTGCGCTAGTTCCATAGCGGTCTGCCGGCTCTGTCCGCGGGGAACGACTTGTTCCACCAAGCCTATGCTCAGCGCGGTTGCCGCGTTGATCCTTTCATTGGTGAGAATCATGCGCTTCGCCCAACCTTCGCCCACCAACCAGGGCAATGTCTGAGTGCCGCAGCCGCTGGGCAAGAGGCCGACCGACGGCTCGGGAAGCGCCATCTGCGCGTGCTCCTCGGCAATGCGCAGATCGCAGGCGAGTGCACATTCCAGCCCGCCACCCATGGCATAGCCGTTGACGGCAGCGATGATCACGGGGCGGGCCTCCTGCAGCGCTTCGAAGGCCGTGCCAAAACGCTGCGCCATGAGCCGCGCCTGTACCTTGTCGCCGTCGGCAAAAGTCTTGAGGTCCGCGCCCGCGCTGAAGAATTTTTCTCCCTGGCCGGTGATGACCGCCGCATATACCTCCAGATTGCGATTCAAATCGCCGATCAGGTCCGTGAGAGCTTCCAGGCCCGCCGCGGTGAAGGTATTCGCCGCAGGATTGTTCAGAGTGATGAGGGCGATGTGCCCTTCGATAGTGCATTCAATCATGGGACCCCGCCGCCTGCAGAGGGCTTCTTGAGCAGATTGATAATGGCCGAGAAGTCTTGTGCCCCGGCGCCTTGGGAACTCCACAGCTGGTAGAGCTGTTGCGCCATGGCGCCCATGGCCACGGTTTGCTTAACCTGTTTGGCCGCATCGGTTGCGAGCCCGAGATCCTTCAGCATGAGGTCGGTGCCAAAACCGCCTGTGTACCCGCGCGCGGCGGGGACGTTGTCCATGACTCCGGGGTACGGGTTATAGGTGTCCGAGCTCCAGCATCGGCCGCTCGAGGTGTTGATGATTCCCGCGAGTACCTTGGCATCGATACCGAGCGCCACCCCGAGATTCATGGCCTCGGCAACGCCGATCATTGAAATGCCGAGCAGCATGTTGTTGCAGATCTTGGCGACCTGTCCGGTGCCCGCGTCGCCGCAGTGCACGATGTTCTTGCCCATGTGTGCAAGGAGGGGGCGAATGCGCTCGAACAGCGCCGGTTCGGCCCCCACCATGAAGGTCAACGTGCCGCCTTCCGCACCTCCCGTGCCGCCCGAGACCGGGGCGTCGGCCATCGGATTGCCGTGAGCGTGGGCGGCCGCCGCCACTTCGCGGGCGGTGTGCGGATCGATGGTGCTCGAATCGATGAGCGGTATGCCGCCGGATACACCGGCAAGCACACCGTCCGCGCCCAAGTACACACTTTTGACATGCGGGGAGGAGGGCAGCATGGTGATCACGACTTCGCCTTGGCCCGCGGCGGCCTTGGCCGACGTTGCCGCCGCTGCGCCCAACGCAGCCAGCGCGTCGACGTTGCGTTGCACCACGTCGAAAACTACCAGCGAGTGCCCGGCCTTCAGCAAATTGCGCGCCATCGGGCCGCCCATGTTGCCGAGGCCAATGAACGCAATTTTCATCGGAGTTCCCCGCGAGATAGAACCCGTATCATTTCAGACTGATGGTCGTGTTGACCCCGGTTGAGACGCTGCTGTCGTCGAACCAGCGCGACGTGATGGTCTTGGTTTGAGTGTAGAACTGCACCACCTGTTTGCCATAGGGGCCGAGATCGCCGAGTTTGGAGCCGCGCGATCCGGTGAAGCTGAAGAAAGGCACTGGCACCGGGATGGGTACGTTGATGCCCACTTGGCCCACGTCGATTTCGTTCTGAAACTTGCGTGCGGCGGCGCCGCTCTGGGTGAATATCCCGGTGCCGTTGCCGAAGGGATTGTCGTTGACGAGCTTGATAGCTTCATCCAGGGTATTGACGCCGACGATGACCATCACGGGTCCGAAAATTTCCGTGGTGTAGATGCTCATTTCGGGCGTCACACCCGAGAAGATGGTCGGGCCGATGAAGTTGCCTTTCTCGTAGCCCGCTACTTTGATGTTACGGCCGTCCAAATCGAGCTTCGCACCGGCCTTGACGCCTTCCTCGATCAACCCCAGGACTCGATTTTTCGCATTCTTGGAAACGACCGGACCCAGATCAGTGCCTTTTTCGCTGCCTGCGTTGACCTTGAGCGTCTTCGCCTTGGATACGATGTCCGGAATCCACTTCTGGGCTTCACCGACGAGGACGGTAACCGACGTGGCCATGCAACGCTGCCCCGCGGCGCCGAATGTCGCGCCGACCAGCGCATTGAGCGATTGTTCCTTGTTGGCATCGGGCATCACGACGGCGTGATTCTTCGCACCCATCATGCATTGCACACGCTTGCCGTGCTGCGAAGCGAGGTTGTACACATGGGTGCCGACAGCCGTCGAGCCCACGAAAGAGACGGCGGCGATGTCGGGGTGCGTGCAGATGGCGTCGACCGCGCGCTTGCCGCCATGAATGACATTGAGTACACCGGGCGGTACGCCGGCTTGCAGAGCGAGTTCTGCCAACAACATCGGGGTCATCGGATCTTGCTCCGACGGTTTGAGCACGAACGTATTGCCGCAAACGATGGCCATCGGAAACATCCATAGCGGGATCATCGCCGGAAAATTGAAGGGTGTGATGCCGGCGCACACGCCGATTGGCTGGCGGATGCTGTAGGTATCCACGCCGCCCGCCACGTTCTCCGCGAATTCGCCCAGCTGCAGGCTGCCGATGGAACACGCATGCTCGACCACTTCGAGCCCGCGAAACACATCGCCCTCGGCGTCGGCCACGGTCTTGCCTTGCTCGGCGCTCAAGGTGAGCGCGATCCGGCCCATGTGTTCGCGAACCAGCGCTTGCAGCTTCAGCATGATGCGTGCACGCGCCGCGATCGGCGTGTTCTTCCAGGTCTTGTACGCTGCTTTGGCGGAGGCGACCGCCGCGTTGATTTCGGCATCGGTGGCGTACGGGACCTGCGCCAGCACCTCCTGAGTCGCAGGGTTGACCACATCGTGCCATTCGCTGGTTTGCGACTCGATGAATTTGCCGTCGAGCAGCATTTTGACCGTGGGAGCCTGGTCGGCGAGCACGGCAGGTTTGGTTGTCATGAAAGTTCCCCTTGCGTTAGCGTTCGGGCGATCAGGAGACGTTGAATCTCGCTGGTGCCTTCGTAAATTTGGGTGATGCGTGCATCACGGTAATGCCGTTCCACGTTGTAGTCTTCCAAGTAGCCGTAGCCGCCATGAATCTGAATGGCTTGGGAGCACACACGCTCGGCCATCTCCGAGGCATACAGTTTAGCCTGACACGCCTCCGAGAGGCAGGGCTGTGCGGCACTGCGCATGCGGGCGGCGTGATGCGTCAGCATGCGGGCCGCATTGATGGAAGTCTGCATGTCGGCCAGCATGTTGCCGATGCTGCCGAACTCGGCAATGGCTCGACCGAATTGGCGGCGCGTCTTGGCATAGGCGAGCGCCGCCTCGAACGCCGCCCGGGCGATGCCGATGGCCTGCGCGGCGATCCCGATCCGCCCACCCTCGAGGTTGGAAAGGGCGATCGAGAGCCCTTTGCCCCGGGCGCCCAACAAGGAGTCGGCGGAAATCCGGCACTTGTCGAAGGTGATGGCGCAAGTATCGGAACCGCGGATGCCGAGTTTGTGCTCGGGTGGCCCAACTATAAAACCTTCCGTTTCGGTAGAAACAATGAAGGCGGAAATGCCCTTTTTGCCCAAGGCGGGATCGGTCATGGCAAACACGATGGCGATTTTGGCCCGCTTGCCGTTGGTGACGAATTGCTTGGCGCCGTCCAGAACCCAGGCGCCGTTGTCCAAAACCGCGCGGGTCTTGAGATTATGGGCTTCCGAGCCCGCTTGCGGCTCCGTGAGACAGAAGCAACCGATCGCTTTGCCCTGCGCCATGTCGGGGAGATAGCGCCGCTTCTGCTCGTCGGTACCGAATTTCAGAATCGGTCCGCAGCCCACTGAGCTGTGCACGCTCACCACGGCGGCGGTGGCCGCACAACCCGCCGCGA
>DASQPK010000070.1:0-2903 GCA_035643995.1 Steroidobacteraceae bacterium
GTCTTGGGTGTCTTTGGCATGCGGCCGCCTGCTGAAACCTTGCCGCGCGCGCGCGATGCGGTGTTGAAGGCACTCAAGATTGAGCCGCGGCTTGCGGGCGCCTACGGGACGCTCGGACAGATCAAGATGCAGTATGACCGCGACTGGGACGGCGCCGAGGCTGACTTCGCCCGCGCCATTACGCTCAATCCTTCGCTCTCGGAACCGCATCTGCATTGGGGGGTGTTGCTCGGCATGCGCGGTGAACTCGATCGCGGCCTCGAAGAGCTGAAACAGGCACAGCAACTCGAGCCGTTGCTGACAAATCCGACGACGCGGGCCGGCTCCCTGCTGTATTTTGCGCATCGCTACGACGAGGCGATTGCGCAGATCACCGAGAGTCTTTCACTCGATGACCGTCCGGGCATCGCACACGCGCTGCTCGGCCGGATCTATCTGCACACCGGCCGTTACGATCTTGCGCTGGCGGAATTTGCGAAAACACGCGGACCGACGCCGGGAAGTTTTGGAGACGTGGGCCAGACGCTCGCCCTGTCCGGACGACGCGCGGAAGCCCTGGCGGAGCTAGACCGGGTATTGAAGCTGTCGACGCAGCGCTACGTATCCGCTGTGGATATCGCCTCCATCTACGCCGGCCTTGGCGACACTGACAATGCGGTAGCGTGGCTGGATCGCGCCCTGCAGGAGCGCGCATCGACACTGGGTTTCTTGGCGCAGAACCCCACCTTCGACCGGCTGCACGACGACCCGCGTTTTGCGGCGATCGTCGATCGGGTGGGCCTCTCGAAACGGCCGCTGGCCAAGTGATGACCGAATCTGCGGGATCGGAGCGATTGAGCCCCCGCTCGGCCGCGCGACATGGTGCTCAGCCGGTCGTGCTCTTCGCTCACGCCATCATCTGCGGCTCGATCTTTGTGGCGGGTGCGCGATTGAACGCCCAGGGCATCGACAATCCTACCGGGGAGCTTGCTGTGATTGTCGTGACCGCCCGCAAACGTGAGGAAAGATCTCAGGACGTGCCGATTTCAATCATTGCCTTGAGCGGCAAACAGCTGGATCGCAGCCATTCCTACCTTCCGGTTGAGATCATTCAATCCATTCCAAACATGCAGCTGCAATTCGTCAATCCGCGGCAAACGGCCTTTTCGATACGCGGCTTGGGCAACAACCCGGCGAGCGAAGGACTCGAGACCAGCGTAGGTCTATACCTCGATGGCGTTTACATCTCCCGCCCCGGCATGCTCACCTCCGACCTGTACGACATCGAGCAGATCACCGTGCTGCGCGGTCCGCAGGGCACTTTGTTCGGTAGAAACACGACGGCCGGTGCGCTCAGCATCAGCACTCGTAAGCCCGAGCGGACGTTCAATTCCGATGTCGAGTTTTCCGCCGGAAATTTTGGCTTGACTCAAACGCGCGCCAGCGTCACCGGGCCCTTGAGTTCTACGCTCTCCGGCCGCCTATCCGCCTTTTATACCGGCCGCGACGGTACCGTCGAGAACCTCGCTACGGATTCGGCCCTCAACAATCAAAACAAGGTCGGAGCGCGTGCTCAGCTGTATTTTCAGCCCGTCGATGCACTCAATCTGCGCCTGATTGCGGATTTCAGCCACCAGCAGGAGGATTCAGGTGCGCAGGTGCTGGTCGATCCCGGCCTGACTCTTGCGAACGGCAGCACCCGGCCCAACAACCTTTTGATACGTACCGCGCGCTTTGGCTACATGCCAATATTCGACCCCTTCGCGCGCCAAGTGGACCAAGATCAGCGGCAGGCAATCGAGACGTCGAATGCCGGGACATCCCTGGAAGGGAATTGGAACTTCGCCGGATACACACTCACAGCCATATCCGCTTGGAGGCGATGGGAATTCTTCCCGAGCAATGACATGGACTATCTACCGCTCGATGTCTTGCGCAGCGCGGGCAGCGACATTTGGAACCGGCAGCTGTCCCAGGAAATTCGGATCGCCTCGCCCATCCTTCGCCGCATGGACTTCGTCGCCGGGGTCTTTTTTTACGGGCAGCGACTCGAGACGGCCACCATCCCCGGGGCCACCTATGGTGCCGATGCGGCCAAATTTTTTTCCCAACCCGCTCGGATCCTACCGGCATATGTTCTTGCGGGTCTCACGAGTAACACCCATGCGGACGCGAATACCGATAGCGACGCGCTATTCGGCCAGATCGCCTGGCATGTCGACGACAATTGGGAGCTTACCGCCGGGGCGCGCAGCAACTGGGATCACAAAGTGGCCGTGGTCAACCGCAGGCGCAGCGGCGGATCGGTACTCAGTCCGACCGACCCCAACTTCGCTGCGGCCACGGCGGCGCGCAATCAATTGGCCCCAGGGAATGCGATCGGCGATAGCCGGTCGTCCGGCAACACGCTGTCGGGCTCGCTGTCCGTGAGCTACCGGCCGACCGACGCGCTGCTGCTCTATGGTTCGCTATCCCGCGGCGTGAAGGCCGCCGGTCTCAATACCAGCATCCTGCCGGCGGCCGTGAACCCGGTCATAAAACCCGAGGTAGTCAACAATATCGAACTCGGCGTCAAGAGTAGCTTTCTCAATCATCGCCTGGAGATCAACGGCGACCTGTTCTGGGCGAACATCGACAATTACCAAACCACTGTGCGCGATCGGGTGCTGATCGCTTCCTATCTAGCCAATGCCACATCCGCACGCACGCGCGGCGCCGAGATCGAAGTACGCTGGGCCATTCTGGACGGCTTGCACTTCGATGCCGCCGTCGCGTATGACGACGCCACGTATACCTCGTTCCACAGCGCTCCCTGCGGCACAGAATGGACTGGTATTGCGACAAGCTGCGATCTCACCGGCAAACCAATCTCCGCCGCGCCCCGCTGGTCGGGCGATGTGCGAGGCGAGTACTCCCGTGGATTG
>DASQPK010000071.1:0-36383 GCA_035643995.1 Steroidobacteraceae bacterium
GATTTCATCAGCGAGGATCAGATTACTGAAAATCGGCCCGTGCTTCGTCCTGAACGCTCCATCCTGAGGGTTGTAAATCATCGTTCCCACAATGTCGGCCGGAAGCATGTCGGGCGTGAATTGCAGCCGCTTGAAATCCAGTGCGATGCAATTGGCCAAGGTCTTGAGCGCGAGCGTCTTCGCCAAGCCGGGCACGCCTTCCAGTAGAACGTGCCCGTTGGTCAGCAGGGCGACCAACAGTCGATCGAGCAGGTGCTTTTGACCCACAATCACACGCGCCATTTCCTGCTGCAGCGGACGAATCCAGGCTGAACTCGCCACCACCGTCTCGCGCGCCGCCCTCATCTGCGGGTCCGCCGCCGCCGGCAGCTGATACCTCGCATTCTGCTCATTGAGCGGCGGGGCGGCTTTCTGATTCATGCATGAGTCCTTTTTGACGAAATCCCGAAACGACGGACGAACCGAACCGCGAAATCGTCTAAAGACTCCGGACTCGCGACTGAGGCTTTGAACTTGAGGAGAGCCTGCGGGTTCCCCGATACCGGCAGCGCCTGACGCAAAGCTAGAATTCTCCGTAACCTCGCGCCATGGCTGCCAAACATTCGGCGCAGATAATCCCGAGAATACTGAAGATCAGAAGATGATGCGCTTTGGCGAGAGACAGATCGAGCATGGCCTGTGATCCTAATCCGCATATCACGGGATATCAATTCGCCGACGCCGGCGCACGCCGGCTTACGCCGATTCGCGTGCCTCGCCAGCCAGTTCTTTGAGTGTTTGCTCAAAGACTTCGGCCGGCTGGCCGCCGCGAATCAAATGCCGATCATTGATGATCACCGACGGGACCGCATTGATGCCGCGACTCGTATAGAACTGCTCGCGCGCCCGTACCTCCGGCGCATACTCATCAGAGTCAAGAATTTGCGCCGCACGCGCAGCATCCAGACCGACCGATCCGGCGACATCCACCAGAACACCATGGTCGCTCGGATTTCGGCCGTCGGTGAAGTAGGCGGTGAAAAGCGCACTCTTTAACGCCTTTTGCCTTCCCTCACCTTCCGCCCAATGCAGCAGGCGGTGCGCATCGAACGTGTTGTAAATCCGTGCGCGCTTTTCCATGTCGAAAGTAAACCCCAGCTCCGCGCCGCGGGCCCGGATCGCGTTGCGACTTCGCTCGATGTCCGAAGGCCCAGACCCGTACTTTTGCGCGATATGCTCCACGACATCCTGCCCGGCCGGGCCCATCTGCGGATTGAGCTCAAAAGGCTGAAAGTGAATGTCAGCCTGCACGTCGCCCGCCAGTTTCGCGAGCGCCGTTTCCAGCGATTTCAATCCGATGACACACCAGGGGCAGGATACATCCGACACAAAATCGATCTTCATTTTGACAGTCATTTCGGGCACCTTGGAATCCATGAAGGTATCCCCTCTTCATAGTGCGGCAAACGTGCAATTCAAGAGCTGAATTCGCTTCCATATTGCTGTCGAAGCGTCGCCTTCTGCACCTTGCCGGTGCCGCCTACCGGCAACGAATCGAGGAAAATGACGCCGTCCGGAATCCACCATTTCGCAACCCGCTGCGCAAGAAACGCCAGGATTTCGTCGCATTCCAAAGAAGTGTCCGGCTTGCGCACAATGAATAGCAATGGCCGCTCTTCCCAGCGCGGATGCTTTACACCGATGACCGCGGCCATGGCGACGGCAGGATGGCCCATCGCGGCACATTCCAAATCGATCGAACTGATCCACTCGCCCCCCGTTTTAATGAGATCCTTGGCCCGGTCCCTGATCTGCATCAGGCCTTGCGCGTCGATGGTCGCGATATCACCGGTGGGCAGCCATCCATCGATGAGAGCCGTGTCTTCCGCCTTGTAGTAGCCCGCGATGGTCCATTGTCCCCGTACCATCAGATGACCTTGCGACTGTCCGTCGCGGGGCAAGGCGGCGCCGCTCTCATCGACGACTTTGATCTCGACACCGAAGGCTGACTTCCCTTGTTTGGCCGTGATGGCATGGCGCTCGGCGCACGGCATTGCCGCCTGCCGGGAATTCAGCGTACACATCGTGGCGATCGCCACGGTTTCCGTCATGCCCCAGGCGTGTCGTACCTCGATGCCGAATTCCTGGTCGAATTTAGCGATCAAGGAGGGCGGCATCGCCGAACCACCCACCAAGATTCGCTTGAGCGCCGATAGAGGAAGACCGCCCTGCTCCACGTGTCGCATCAACGCAATCCAGATAGTCGGCACGCCCGCCGTCACCGTCGCTCTCTCGCTTTCCAGCAGTTCGTAGAGACCGGGGGCATCCAGCCGCTGTCCCGGCAACACCAGCTTTGCACCCCCAATCGGAGCCGCATACGGAATACACCAGCCATTGACATGAAACATGGGCACGGCGGGCAGAACCGTGTCTCTCGGCGACAGCGATATCAGTCCCGGCAGGCAGGCCGAGAGTGCATTGAGGACGATCGATCGATGCGAGTACAGCGCACCTTTGGGATTTCCCGTGGTGCCCGAGGTATAGCAGAGTGCTGCCGCCGTGCGTTCATCGAATTGCGGCCACAAAAACTCGGCACTTTCGGATGCGATGACATCCTCGTAGCAAAGCACGCGACGCATGCTGCCCATGTTGGGCATATTTTCGGCATCGCTCAGGCAAATCCAATGCTTCACCCGCGGACACTGCGGCGCAATGCTTTCGATCAAGGGCGCAAAGGATGGGTCGAACAACAGCGCGCCATCCTCCGCGTGATTGATGACGAATATCAATTGCGGAGGATGCAAGCGCGGATTGCAGGTGTGCATGATCATGCCGCTGCCCGACACCGCGAAATAGGCTTCCAAGTGGCGATGATTGTTCATCGCGACTGATCCGACCGATGTCCCAGCGCCAAGCCCAAGCTGGGCAAGCGCATTCGCCAGCTGCTGCGCTCGCGCTTTGCACCGTGCATAGTTGTACCGAAAGATACCGCCATGCGTCTCGCGCGAAACGATTTCCGTGTCGCCAAATTGCCCGGCGGCGTGCTCAATCACGTCGCAAATCAGCAGCGGTCGATCCATCATGAGTCCGGCTTGCAGCATGAGTCGATTATGCTGTGCTTCGGGACGGCGCGGGTGCGTTTTTGAAGTTCTTACATTGTAGGGACTGCTCACACCCAGGAATTGCACCGCATCATCCCATCGGAGTTTCCGGTGCGGTCCCAATGGGTACAATGGTGGGAACATTGTAAGACCAAGGACCTCGAATGTGCCCGGTCAGGTGGCCAGCTGGCGTTCAGCAACCCGGAATTGCGGATGATAGTGCGATCAAACCCTGGTTGGACGCACTGGCAAGCGGCGCCTGCAATCAGGCTACGTTCTTGCTGTACATGCAGGAAAGATTCGCATCCGATGCCGACGGCAATTGGGAGGTACTGTCGCAGCTCGACCAATACTACAGGCGCGGAAGGATTGAGGCTGAGGTCTTCCAGACGGTCAAAAAAGCACTGGCGGAAGCGGCACTGGGCGGCCGCAACATTCCCGTAGCGCGCGAAATCGCCGTTGCGCGCGAAATCCCCGTTGCGCACGAAATCCCCGTGCTTCCCGAGATTCCTGTGGCCCGTGATGTTGCCATTCCCGCGCCCACGGTGCGTTCCGAACCAAGCGAGGCGCACCCTCCTCGCGAGGAGACACAGTCAGTGGATGCCGCCGCCGAACTGAAGCCCGGCAGCGTGCTGCGACGTCGCTATCGCATCGAGAACATATTGGGCCAGGGCGAAATGGGCATGGTATTCCAAGCCGTCGATGAGTATCGCGTGGAGATACCGCCCGGCGGCCGAAAGCTTGCAATCAAGGTGCTGCACACGGCAGTGACCAAGCGCGCGGAATTGCTTACCCAGCTGCGCGGAGAATTCCAGCAGCTGCAGCAGCTATCGCATCCGAACGTCGTGCGCGTAAATGAATTTGACCGGGATGGCCCGATCGTCTTTTTTACGATGGAACTGCTGAATGGGCCGCTGCTCAGTCGCGTGCTGCAAGCAAGAAAACTCATTCCCCTGGATCGCGCCCAAGCGTTGGCGATCGTGCGGGACGTCGGGGCGGCACTTGTTCATGCGCATTCTCGCGGAGTGGTGCACGGAAGTCTCAACCCGCAAAATATTTTCATCGCGATTCCCGGCGAAGTGCGCGTCCTGGACTTCGGCTCGGCGCATCGATCGAACCGTCGGTCATCGACGCCCGACCATGAAATGACAATGCCATTCGCCACTTCCGCCTATGCCAGCTGTCAAGTGCTCGAAGGCGAACCCGCGGACGCGCGGGATGATGTGTTCGCGCTGGCCTGCATCGCTTACTTGCTGCTCAGCGGCGAACATCCATTCTCAAGGAAAACCGCGATCGAAGCCCGCAAGGCCAATTTGAGCCCGCGCCGGCCCCCGAGCCTGACGAATCGGCAATGGCAGGCGCTTCGCGCCGGCCTTCGCTGGAAACGCGAGGACCGACCGGCCAATGCGCAGCAATGGTTGGAGCGCTTTGAGCATCGCGGCGCGGCGAAACACCTGGCGCCGATGGCCGACCTTCTCGAGCCGCCGCATCGCAAGGAGCCCAAATCCGTTTTTGGATTGGCCGTGGTTGCTGGGGTTATCCTGCTCCTCGCGGGCGCCTCTTGGATGCTCAGCAAGCGCAGCACATTGCCACAGCTTGACGGCAGCCCGCCGAGCCAGGATGCGCCTTCTGCCGCCGCAACATCCGCAAATTCCGCGCCGAAAACGCATTCGACGCAGCCACCGGCGCTGCACGACACGCCCGCGGCGGCGCCGGCATCACGCGCGCCCGCAGCGCGCGCGCCGGCATCGCACGACGCACCCGCCGCGGCGCCGGCATCACGCGCGCCGGCATCGCACGACGCGCCCGCGGTGGCGCCTGCATCGCGGGCGACCGGATCGCACGACACGCCCGCGGTGGCGCCTGCATCGCGGGCGACCGGATCGCACGACACACCCGCGGTGGCGCCTGCATCGCGCGCGCCCACCGTCGCGCCCGCAGCGCCTCCCGCCGCCGCGAAATCCACAGCGACACCATCGGCGTCGCCACCGGCCGGCGTCTCTGCCGGCCCATCGAAGATTGAAATGGTCACGGACACCATTGAAGTGCCGGCCGCCGAGTCGTTGGCCCTGGTTTCGGTGCGCCGCAAAGGCAGTTTGCGGGGCGAGACAAACTTTACCTGGTGGACCGAATCCGGTACGGCAAAGCCGGGGATTGATTTCTTACCCGTGGTGCCTCAACTCGCCACCATCGGCGACGGAAAATCCGACAGCACCCTGAACGTTTCTCTGAGCAAGGCCCCGCGTACTCTGTCAAAGAGCTTCTACGTGGTCATCGACAAATCTGAAGGGGGCGCGGCACTCGGCGCGCGAACACTCACCATGGTCACGCTGCTGCCTGGCAACTAGCCACATTCTTCATTGCCGGCATAAAGCGCCGCGAATGTTTTGCGCAAGGCAGCTTTCTGCACCTTGCCCATCGTATTTCGCGGCAGCTCATCAACCAGGAGAATTCGCTTCGGTACCTTGTAGCAGGCCAAACGTGCCTTCACCGAATCGATGATGGTTTCCTCCGAAAGAGCGACACCCGGCTTTGCCACAACGGCCGCGGTAACGCCTTCCCCGAAATCCGGATGGGGCACGCCGAACACCGCACTTTCCAGCACGCCGGCCAGCGCATCCAACTCGGCTTCGACCTCCTTGGGATAGACGTTGTAGCCGCCGCTGATAACCAAATCCGTGGCCCGGCCGACGATATGCACGTAGCCATTGCGATCGATGCGGCCCACATCGCCCGTTTTGAACCAACCGTCAGCCGTGAATTCGCTGCGTGTTTTCTCCTCATCCCTCCAATAGCCCGCAAACACATTGGGGCCCGTGACTTGAAGCGTGCCGATTGCGTCCGGCTCGGCCTCCACGGCACCGGATTCAGCGTTGGCGACTCGAATCGCCGTTCCCTCGAGCGGCGGCCCGACCGATCCGGGCAGGCGCAGACCGTCGTAAGGGTTCGATGTGTTCATCAAGGTCTCTGACATTCCATAGCGTTCCAGAATCACGTGACCGGTGCGCTGCAGGAATTCTCGGTGAGTCTCAGACAGCAATGGCGCAGATCCCGAAATGAACAAGCGCACCGTGGCGGTGGTTTCTTGGCAGAGTCCATTCTGCTGCAGCAGGCGGGTGTAATGCGTCGGGACCCCCATATACACGCTCGCCTCCCGCAGATGCTGCAACGTTTCCGCAGCATCGAATTTAGACAAGAAAAACAGGCTCGAGCTCGAGGCGAGAACGGTATTGATCGCGGTGAATAATCCGTGAATGTGAAACAGCGGCAAGGTGTGCAGCAGCACATCGCTGCCGGTAAAACGCCATGCTTCAGCCAACACAGCGGCGTTCGATACGAGATTGGCACGCGTCAGCATCGCGCCTTTTGAGCGTCCCGTGGTTCCGGATGTGTAGATGATCGCCGCGATCGAGTTCGGATCAAACCTGGTTGGAAGTTCGAAATCCGCCGGCTCGGCGGCCAATGTGAGCAACGACCCATCCCCGTTCGCGCCCAGCGTCTCGAGCGAAATGCCGGGCTCTCTCGCCAGCGGCTCGATCACGCTTACGTCCTGCGGCCGAATGACAGCCAGACGCGGCCGCGAATCGCACAGAAAATACTCGACTTCGTTGGGCGTGTTCGCAACATTGATGGGCACAAACACGGCCCCCAAACGCAGGCATGCAACATAGAGGAGGACGGCTTCCGGGGATTTGTCGACTTGAACCGCGACGCGGTCGCCCGGCAGCACGCCGCGCTGAATCAGTGCCGAGGCAATTCGGCCGGACTGTTCGCGAAGCGCCGCATAGCTCAAGTCTCGGCCCTGCGGTGTCCTGAGAAACACGCGGTTCGCGCGACTGGGGGTTTCTTCGAGCCAGCCCGCTGGATCCCTTGCGAATGACATGCCCGGCATCATGCCATAGCAAACATCAATAGTGAGGCGGCCGCTCCTGCTCGGCGGAGCGGCCCTCTTCGGACGAAGCGACCTCAAGCCGGTCGCTGACGGCCTTGAGTTGCGCTTCCAGCGCCTGGATTTCTCGGTGCTGCCGAAATACCACGTCACTGAGCTCGGCCATGGCGCGCTCCAGATACGCTATTTTCGATTGGACCTGCTCCAAGGACTCATGCATCGGAGCTAGTGCTTTGCGCCGTAAAATAAATAGTCGGCTGTATACGACGCGCGTAACTGTTGTCCGGCCTGATCCTGCCGGCACGCGACCAGGGGGGCGTTGCCCCCCACCGTATTCAATCGCTGAACGAACTGCACGTCCGTGAATACGCCATTTCCCGAAGTGGCCTTGGCACGCAGCAGCAGCCAGGGAATCGAGCTTGGGTTCGGGCTGTCGTAGTGAGCGACCACTTCCCCGATCACCTTGCTGCCGTCGTTGGCTTCCCAGGATGGGCCGCCGTAGTGTTTCCCGAAGGTTCTGCCGCCCTTGGCCAAAAGGGTGGCTTCCGGCTGTTTGAACGCCCATTCGAATTGAGAAGCATCGCCCTTCGTCGGCTGGCATTGATAGATTTGCGCGCCGGTGGCATGCAGCTGTTTGATCAGCGCTTGAGTGGCAGGTACTTGCAGCGCTCCCGGGACGGACGGCGCCGTCGCGCATCCTGCCGCCGCCATACACACCGACATCTGCAACATTCGCGGAAACGACCGAAAGTTCATGTGCCCTCCTATTTCGACACCGGGTTGCGCATTATGTCAGCAGCGCGCCTGACGAGTGGCGGTTAAGTGCGCTATTGTTCGCGCATCATGCAACGAAAGCCCCAGCGGCGCGTACTCGTCATCGATGTCGGCGGCAGTCATGTCAAAACCCGGGTTTCGAGCCACCGTGACATGCGTCAGTTTGAATCCGGCCCCACCCTCACGCCGCGCCGGATGGTTTCGCGGGTGCTGCGGCTGACCGGCGATTTGAAATATGACGCGGTGTCGATTGGATACCCCGGCGTGGTCGTACACGGCAAGATCGTCACCGAACCGTTCAATCTCGGACGCGGTTGGGTTGGTTTTGACTTTCGAAAAGCCTTTGGCCGGCCGACACTGCTCATGAATGATGCTGCGATGCAAGCGATCGGCAGCTACGAAGGCGGCCGCATGCTTTTTTTGGGCCTGGGCACGGGCTTAGGTTCGGCACTGATTGTCGACGGCACGGTGGCGCCGATGGAGCTTGCGCATCTGCCCTATAAACGCGGCCGCAGCTACGAAGATTACTTGGGCGACCGGGGGCGGCGCCGATTGGGCGCCAAGAAGTGGCGTCGCGTGGTCGCCGATGTGGTCGCGCAGCTCAGTAAGGCATTGGAAGCCGACTACGTGGTCATCGGCGGCGGCAACGCTCGTAAATTGAAAAAGCTGCCGAGCAACGCGCGGCTTGGCAACAACGACTTTGCCTTTCTGGGCGGCTTTCGGGTTTGGCGTCCTTCCGCGCCCCGCACTTAAGATTTGTTTGTCGATCAGGCCGGCGCCGCAGCCTTTGGGGCCATTCGGTGCGCGATGTACGCGACAATCAGGCCGAACAGAATCATGGCGAGGAGATTCTCGACGAACGATGACATCGTCACGTGTCCTGACTTCGCTCGGGAGAGCGGCACCACCACAAAGGTCATGACGAAGTACACCACTATGCCGTACGCGATGCCCGCTGCGACCCAGCGGCGCAATAGCGCAGGGATCTTGTTTGCGGCGATGACAAATATGGCGGCGATGATGATCGACATCATCCATTGCAACCCCAGGCCCAAGCCGTAAACCCAGGTTTCGTGAGGAAGAGGCGCCCCTAACAAGCCGCTCGCAATGAAACGCAGAATGGGTCCCGGACCGACCATGTTAATGGTGCAGGCCGCGCCGATGTCTATGGTTCCGGCGATCAATCCCGCGTAGATCGATGTTTTCATTTGGCGCGCCGCAGTTCAAATCCCAATCTAGGAAAATGAACGACGACCTTTCCGGCACGCGGATCCTGCCGCGCGATCGAGATTCGATCCGGGGTGGCGCCGTACAATGCGCCCTCGATCGGGTCGATTCCGGTATCGGTTGCCGCCACCACCACTCTCTCGCCGATGGAGATGCCGTGAGATTCGGCATTATTCCCGGCAGAGGGTTCGGCGGTGGCGCCGTGAGCAATGGCAATCGCGGCCTCGCTGTCGAGTTTCTCGTGAGTGCCGTGACCGTACGCCGACATGCGCGTTCGCCACGCCTGAAGTGCGGGATAGGATTCGAGAATCTTCGCCACGGGACCGCCGCGCTCGAGGAACCAGACATTGTGATAAATCGAGAAATCCGCAATGCTGGGTGCGGATCCGAAGAAGAATTTTTGTTTTCCGAGGGTCTGTTCAAGCCGCTCGAGATACAAAGCAAACGCGGCGCTCGCATCTGCGGGACGCATGCGGGGAAGATTCGCACGAAAGACGTTTCGGTCATCGCCGAAAGCCTTGATCGTTTCCGGGGGCACCCCCTCGAACATGTGCGCAAGACCTGCCGGCTGCATGGTGAAGGCAACCGTCGTCCAAAATAGCGTCGAATCGGCCCATTGGGCGAGGATTCGCGATACCGCCGCGATGCCGCTCGGAAACAGCGTGGGCTGCGGCGACAGCGCTTCGATGACCTCTGCTATGAGAGATGTGTCGCAGTATATATCCGCCCCGATCTGCATTACCGGCGTCTTGCGATAGCCGCCGCTGAGCGCCGTCAGATCGGGCTTCGGCATCATGTTGGGAATGTGCACCGAGGACCAAGGCAGGCCCTTGAATCCTAGAATCAAGCGGATTTTCTCGGCGAAAGGCGACATGGGATAGTGATGCAAAATGAGTTGCTTCATGCGCTTCGGTACCGCTCAGCCATCGGATCCAGCTCCTGATTTTAGGTATTTGAATGTTCCCATCGACTTGGCTATCAATCGATCGTCGCTGTCGCGCGCCTCACCCTCGCAGAAGGCCATGGTCGTAGAGCGGTGAAACGCGTACCCAGAGACGATCAATCGTGAGCCCGCTTTGGCAGGCTGCAGAAAGCTGGTTTTCATTTCCACGGTTACGCCCCCGCCGGCACTCGCATTCAGCGAACGGCCCGCCACGGCCATCGCCACATCGAGCAGGGACATGAGCACGCCGCCATGCGCAACCGACCAGCTATTGAGGTGCCAAGGCTCGAGATTGAGCGCAACGACCGACCGACCGTCCCCAGCGCTGATGAACTCGACACCCAGTTCCTGGATGAACGGGACATTCAGTCGAAATGCGGTCGATTGAGTCACACGAAACCGTACCTTGCGCCGCCATGGCATGTCAATCTACTGGCACAATACTGGAATCATCACGATCGGCGCCGCGAGCATGTTGCGATTCACTGTCACCCTGCTGGCAACTTTGCTTCTTGGATTGCCGGGGATCTGGGCGTCGCTGGCGATCTGGTACCAGGCGCCGGGCGAACAGCCGCTTAGAGCCGGCATGGTCGCGCTGTGGATTGCGTTCTGCCTTGCGACGCTGATCGCGCTCTGGCAAGGCCGTACCGGCTTGGCTGTGCTGGCCTTCGCGCCGGCGTTCGGCGCCCTGCTTGTTTGGTGGCAGCACATCGCGCCATCCAATGACCGCATGTGGGCAGATGACGTCGCGCGAATCACGAGCGGCACGGTCGAGGGCAACCGGGTCACTTTGCACGATGTGCGCAATTTCGATTGGCGTACCGACGATGACCATACTCAGCGTTGGGAAACCCGCGTCTATGATCTCGAGAAACTCGATTCGGTCGACATGATCATGTCGTATTGGGACGGCTGGGCGATTGCCCACATGCTGGTGTCGTTCGGCTTCGAGGATGGCCGGCACGTGGCTTTTTCCGTGGAAGTGCGGCGCGAGCAGAACAAGAGCTATTCCGAAATCGGCGGCTTCTTCAAGAGGTACGGGCTCAGCATCATCGCAGCCGATGAGCGGGATGTGATCCGGGTCCGCACCAATGTTCGAGGCGAGGACGATTATCTTTATCGGATTCGCATGCCGCCGGCGGCGATGCGTTCGCTGTTCATCGGCTACGTCGAGCAGGCGGACAGGTTGGTGAATGAGCCTCGCTTCTACAACACCATTACGGTCAACTGCACCACGCTCGTCTATCATATGATGAAGCGAATTGTCGGATACCTGCCCTGGAGCTATCGGCTGCTGTTCACCGGCTACCTGCCTGCGTACGTCTACCGGGTCGGCGGGCTCGATCAGCGGTACTCGCTGGAAGAGCTGCGCGCGCTCGGACGAATCACCGACCGCGCGAAGCAATCCGACCGCAGCGACACATTCTCCGCAGATATTCGCCGCGGCATCCCCGCCCTCGACCGGAGCTAGTGCAGCGGCGTGAAGCCATGGTGTTGAAACGCGACGCTGCCCGCGGGACCGCGGATATAGGCTAGAAACTTGGCGGCATCGGCCTTCGCGCCGATCGTCAATGCCGCCGGATAAACGATGGGCATGTGCGTCGCGGCGGGAAAGGCGTCAACCACGCGCACTTTTTTATCGATGAGCGCATCGGTTGCGTACACGATGCCGAGCGCGGCTTCGCCGCGGTCAACGAACGCGAGGGCCGAACGCACACTGTCGGCGCGCACCAAACGCGCGGACACCTCATCCCAGACGCCGAGGTTGGCCAGCGCTTCATGTGCGTAGCGGCCCACCGGCACGGAATCCGGATCGCCGGTCGCCAATCGTCCCTTGCCCAGGGTTGCGGCCAGCGCAAAATGCGGTTGGATCTTCAGGATAATTTTGCTGTCCGCCGGAGCTATCAAGACCAACTGATTTCCCACCACGTCGTGCCGGGTCGCAGGCTGAATCAGCTTTCGGGATTCCAGGTAGTCCATCCACTCAAGATCTGCGGAGAAAAACATATCGGCCCGCGAGCCGTTTTCGATCTGGCGGGCAAGAGCTGAACTCGCCGCAAACGAGAAGCGCACCGGGACGGATGCGTCCTTGGTGTAGCCATCCCCCAATTCCTGCAGCACATTGGTCAGGGACGCAGCGGCAAATACGGTTATCGATGGCTTGTCTTCATCCGCGGCCCCGGCCTGTGCCCCGATAAAACAAGTCGTCAGCAGCCATGAGCAGAGGAGCTTTCTCACGTATGGCTGCTAGTTGTGAGCCAGAACCGGGCTTCCGCTGTACAGTTCCGGAAAGGTGCGCCTGAAATTCTCGATCTTGGGTATGTCATAGATCGCGATGTAGGGCTGCGTTGGGTTGTGGATCAAATAATCCTGGTGATAGTCCTCAGCGGCATAAAATCCCTTGAGCGGATCCACGCGAGTGGCTATCGGCCGCGCAAAGGCGTGGGCCTGATCCAACTGGCTGATGTAGGCCTGCGCAATATGCTTTTGATTTTCATCGGCATAGAAAATCGCAGAACGATATTGGCTACCGACATCAGGTCCTTGGCGGTTGAGCTGGGTGGGATCGTGCACGACCGAGAATGCGATCTGCAGGATCTGGCCATAGGAAATGGCCGCCGGATCGAAAGTGATCTTCACCGATTCTGCGTGGCCGGTGTCTCCCGAGCTGACGGTCTCATATCGCGCGGTCGATCTCTCACCGCCCGCGTAGCCTGCCACCACCCTTTGCACGCCCCTCACATGTTCGAACACGCCTTGCACTCCCCAAAAGCAACCCCCTGCCAGCACCGCGGTCTGCGCAGGTCCAGAGGCCTTCGGGTTGTCGACCGCCGGAGGCGCGATGATCACCGGAGCCTCTGCCCCGAGCAGCGGCGCATGCCACAGAATGACGCCGCAGAATGCTGCGCCTGCAACCAAGGCAAGCCGCAGCGGAGATGCTGATTTCCAAAATGTCATATTTCTATATTCCTATGCGCGAGCCGCAAAGTGCAATGCAACTGAATTCATACAATAGCGCAAGCCCGTGGGCTTCGGTCCATCGTCAAATACATGCCCCAAATGAGCGTCGCAGCGGCGGCAGGAAATCGCATCGCGCTGCATCCCAAGCGTGGCGTCGCTGCTCTTGACGACGTTCAGCGCGGAGATCGGCTTCCAAAAGCTGGGCCAGCCGGTGCCGGATTCAAACTTTGTTTTCGAATCATAAAGCGCCGTATCGCAACACACGCAGTGGTAAATGCCGTCGGCGTGATTTCTGTCGTATTCGCCGGTAAACGCAATCTCCGTGCCGGCTTGGCGTGCAACGCGATAGGCGGCGGGCGACAGCTGAGCTTGCCACTGCGCATCGGTCTTCACGATCTTCGCAACCCGCGCCGTCCCCAAGCTCTTGCCGTCAGGCGAGAAGTTCTCGATGGACACTTCATTGTTCAGCGCAGGCCCCGACAGCGTTGCCGCGGGTACTTTGCGTATCAACGGGATTGCCGACAATGCAGTCAATCCTGCGACAAAATAACGACGACTCATCAGCGCGCTCATAACCTGCCCCTCATCCAAATGTAAATGAATACGCTTGCACACCGGGATCGAGAAACTCGATCGAAAACACATGCTCGCGTACTTCCCCGGCCTGCCGAATCAGCTGATACAGGCGCTGTCGATCGATGCTCCCAGCGCCGCCGGAATCCGTATCGGCGCCATGATTTGCGGCGGGTGCGGCGCCGTCCAGCAGCACCCGAAAGCGCACCGGTTTGCCATCGCTGCCCGGACCCAACACCAGATGCAAATCGCGTGCATAGAACCGAAACTCAATTTTTCCGGGCACCGTGCCCAGAATCGCTTTCTCAGGGTCTACATTCCATGACCCGTTCAATGCCCATTGATTCAATTTTAATGCAGCCGGCGCCGAATAGCGGTGCGATTGATCTTGCGAGAACCCGCCCGGCGAAGCGAAATTTTCAGCGCGGCGATATCCGACATAGGTCTCCGGCGATTGATCGTGCGCTTCGTCGGGCGGCGCCTGAACACCAACGGCCTTCGCCGGGCCCATTCCGGCCGGCGGCAGATCGGTCTGCCCGGCGTCGGTCAGCAATTTTCGAAGAGTCTGCTCGGACTCGTCGTAACTGCCTTCGCCAAAGTGATGACCACGGATGCGCCCCGTGGCATCGATGAAGTAGTGCGCGGGCCAATATTGATTATTGAATGCCTGCCAAATGGCATAGTCGTTGTCCAGTGCGACAGGATAGGTAACTTTCAAATCGGCGACAGCGCGCCGCACATTGCTGGGATCCTTTTCGAAGGCGAATTCAGGTGCGTGCACGCCAATGACGACCAATCCGTGATCCTTGTATTTCTCGTACCACGACTCCACAAAAGGCAGCGCACGCAAACAGTTGATGCAGGAATAGGTCCAGAAATCGACCATCACGACCTTGCCGCGCAGGGCTTCAGGCGTGAGCGGCGGCGAATTCAACCACAGTGTGGCGCCGGTGAACGACGGGATTGCCCCTTCCACCGGCAGGTCGCCCGCAGGCTTCGCAGCGGACATCATCATTGCGTGGCCGTCGGATTTCGAATTGCTCATGGCCATGTTCGAATTGCTCATGGCCATGTTGGAATTGCTCATGGCCATGCTGCCGCCGGGAGCACCATCTCGCGTACCGATCTTGTCGATGAGGGACTGCTCGAGGCTGTTGGTCCCGTTCAGTGACAGGCGCGTGAGCACGCTTGAATCCCAGCCAAAGATGATGGCCACCACGGCGAGCAGCACCGCGACCCCGAGGGCGCGTCGTATCCATTCACCGGTGCCAAGCGATTTCTTAAGGAGTGCAAAGACCCTTCCCCCGGCGAGGAGTGCAACGGCCAGCGAGGTTGCCGCTCCCGCCGCGTAGGCAAACAGCAGCCCCGTCGTGCGGGCATTTGGCCCGGAGATGGCCGCTCCGGTCAGAATGAGTCCAAGGATGGGGCCGGCGCACGGCGCCCAAAGAAGACCGGTGGCGACGCCCAGCAGAAGAGAATTCACGAGTCCGAAATTGCCGCTCCCCGTCGTGGGCTGCGCGAGCCGATTGCCCAGCGCGACGAAGGGGCGCGCCAGCCAGTCCGCCAAGCGCGCCGACAACAGCGTCGCTGCGAACGCGGTCAACAGCACCAGCGCGACGATGCGTCCATATTGGTTGACTCGGACCGCCCAGGATCCGCCCACCGCCGCCAGTGTGGCGATCGCCGCAAACGTAATGGCCATGCCGGCCAGCATGGGAAGACCATTGGTCAGAAATTTTTGCTCGGATCGAGCAAATACGAAGGGCAGCACAGGCAGGATGCAGGGACTCAAAATGGTCAGTACGCCGCCTAAATACACTAATAATGCAATGGTCATGGGTCTGCGATCTTACTCCTGTCAAATAAGACCGGCGACCGGGCAATTACATTGCAACAAGTCCTCAAGTGCCGCAGAACGTCTGCAATACACGCTCGTTGGGCTGCGGCGGATCGGCGTAGGCGGCGAAGGCCGGCTGCTCTCGATACGGCTGTGACAGCACGGCCAAAAGCTCCTCAAAGGGAGCAAAATCACCGCGCTCCACCGCCGCAACGATCATCTGTTCGACCCGATGATTGCGCGGAATGTACGCCGGGTTGACCTGCCGCATGGCCTCAACGCGCGCGGCGGGCAGCGTCGGTTCGCGCGCCAACCGCTCGCGCCAGCGCTGCGTCCAGTGTTGGTACTCGTGCGCATTGCCAAACAATCCACGCGCTCGCATCTGCACGGGTTGTTCCGCCGCCGCATCGCACAGTCCGCGAAAGGTCAGCGTGAAATCCGCTTGATTGCGATGCATGACGTCGAGCAAGTCATCGACCAGGACACGATCCCCCTCCTCATTCGCCGATAGCCCCAGTTTGCGGCGCATTCCGGCCAGCCAGCGATCGGCGAATTGCGTCGTGAAAGTGGAGAGCACCTCAGTGGCGAGTTCGATCGCCCGGCCTGAGTTGGTGTCGATGATGGGCAGCAGCGTCTCGGCGAAGCGCGCGAGATTCCACGCCGCGGCGTGCGGTTGATTGGCGTACGCGTAGCGACCGCGCTCGTCGATTGAACTGAAGACAGCCGCGGGATCGAATGCATCCACGAAGGCGCACGGACCGAAATCGATGGTCTCGCCCGACACGGCCATATTGTCGGTGTTCATGACGCCATGAATGAACCCCACGTGCATCCAAGCGGCGATGAGCGATGCCTGCCGCGAAACAACTTCCGCCAGCAGCGCCAGGTAGGGTGCCCGGTCCTGCGCGACGTGCGCATAGTGCCGCTCGATGACGTAGTCGGCCAGGATCTGAATCGCGGCAACATCGCCTCGCGCCGCGAAATATTCAAAGCTTCCCACCCGAACATGGCTTGCGGCAACCCGCGTCAATATCGCGCCAGGCAGCAGCGCTTCGCGCCGAACTGATTCGCCGGTGGTGACCGCTGCCAGGGAACGCGTGGCGGCAACGCCCAAGGCATGCATGGCTTCACTCACAAGATACTCACGCAGCACCGGACCCAAGGCCGCGCGGCCGTCCCCGCCGCGCGAATAGGGCGTGCGCCCGCAACCTTTCAATTGGATATCGCGACGCACCCCGGCGCGATCGCGCATCTCGCCTAAAAGAATTGCGCGGCCGTCGCCGAGCTGCGGCACGAAGTGGCCGAACTGATGCCCTGCATAGGCCATCGAGATCGGTATGGCGCCGGAAGGCAGCACATTGCCGGAAAACAAGCTCCCTAAGGCATGGGTGTCGAGACTGTCCAAGCTCAAGTTCAAATCTTCCGCCAGAACGTGATTGAACTTGACGAGGCGCGGCTCAAGGATAGGCGTCGGCGCAACTCGAGCGAAGAAGCGCTCCGGCAGGCCGGCGTAGCTGCTGGGATTCACGCGTTGACCGTCGCGTCGCCTGCAGAACCTTCGCGCGATACGCTTCCCCGCGTCGCGAGCCACGAACCGAGCAGAATGAGCGCAAAGGCGATGAAGCCGCCTACGCCGAGATGTTCATCGAGCACCAACACGCCGAGCAATGTCGCCACGACCGGGTTGATGTAGGTAATCACCGTTGCGCGCGATGCGCCCGCATGATGCACCAGATAAAACATCAACAACATTGCAACCGCCGTGCACACGACACCCAGAACGGCAATCGATGCGAGTGCTGCCGTTGAAGGCCAGACGGCGGGTAGCTCGATCGCGGCCGGGATGAACAAAATGACGCTCGCGACCAGCAGACTCAAGACAAGCGGCCCGATGGAATCCAGACCGTGCAAGTGACGCTGGATGATCAAGGGTCCGACCGCATAGCAAATCGTCGACACCAGCATACAGCCGACTCCCGCCCAGCCCAGCAAGCCGGAGATCGAGCCTGTGCCCAGCAATGCCGACACGCCGATGAAGCCGACCACGAGTCCTGTGATTCGCCATGCACCGAGCGACTCTCGGACACCGAAGAAGCGTTGGATCAGCGCAATGGACAGGGGCACCATGGCAATCAGAATGCCCGTCACGGAGGAGCTGATCCAGCGCTCGCCGAGCGAGATCAGCGAGAATGGAATGGCGAACTCAACCACTCCGAACGCGATAATCGGCGCCTTATGCCTGGCCAGCGAGCGCAGCGCGCCTCGCCGCCAAGCGATCGGCATCAGTATCAGCGTGGCCAGCGCAACGCGGCTGAATGCCAGGATCAGCGGAGAGACTTCCTGAACCGCTACCTTGATGAAAAAGTACGGCAACCCCCAAATTACACCTAAGGCCACGAAGGCCGCCCATCCTCGCCAAGTCACAGGCCAGCCCTCCTAATGCGCCACTCCGGCGGCGCTGCATGCTATCAGGGATCGCCGTCGCAACGGTCGGAATTGGCCTACAAGAAAATCGGCCTTTCGTCGCCCCCGTACGGCGGATCGGCGCGCAGACGCCATTTACTTTGCGGTCAATAATTGGTTGGAAGAGTCAAGAAACCGGTCGAGATGATGCGGCCGCGGAGCGAAGACGATGCCTTTTTTTCGTGACGACGGGTTATCCATTCACTATCTGCAGCGCGGGCACGGCGAGCCCTTATTGCTGATTCACGGCCTGGGATCCAGCGGCGCTGATTGGGCCTTCCAGGTAACCGCTCTTGAGCGCCGCTTCCGCATCATCGTTCCGGATCTGCCCGGTAGCGGTCACAGTGCGCCGCCATCCAGCGAATACACCATCGGCGGATTCGCGAACGCGCTGTGGAAACTGATGGATCACCTCGGGGTTGCAACACCCAACATCGTCGGCTTCTCTCTGGGCGGCGCGGTGGCGCTCGAAATGGCGACGCTGCGGCCAGACTGTGTGCCGAGACTGGGACTCATCAATAGCCTGGCGACTTACCAGCCCCGCGACGTGCGCAAGTGGCTCGAGACCTATGTCTCGGCGACAATGGTGCGGCTGCTCGGCATGCCGCGCGCGGCACGCTTCATGGCGGCGCGTTTGTTCCCGGAACCCTGGCAGCGTGCCATGCGCGAGCACGCGGCAGGCGCAATGGGGTTGGTGCCGGCCAATTCCTATCTTGGCACGGGTCTCGCCCTGGCACGCTGGGCGATTTTGGATCGTCTTGATCGATTGAAATGCCGCATCTTGCTCATCGCAGCGGAGAATGACTTCACGTCTCTGGCCGAGAAGCAGGATTTGGCGGCGAAGCTGAATGCGGAGTTGGTGGTGGTGCGCGGCTCGCGTCATGGTACGCCCTTCGATTCGGTTGAAGTCACCAATGCCAGCCTGCTTGCGCTGCTGACCGATCAGCCGCTGCCTCCGGCGACACGATGGGTGCGCGACACCCCCACGCACGCCCGAGCACTGTCGCTGGCGGGCAGCATTGCCGAAGAGCACGCCTTGAGTCCGCTGTTATTGGATTAGCTTTGCCACGGCAAACGATCCAGATCCAGGTTTCCGCCGCTCAAGATGATGCCGATGTCGGCGTCCGATACGGCGAGCCGTCCTTCAACGATTGCCGCATAGCTGACCGCGCCGGAAGGCTCTACCAAGAGCTTCATGACCTCCCAAATCCGGCGCATGGCTTGAATGATCGACTCTTCACGCACCGTGACGATGTCATCGACCAGGCGAATTATTTCCGCGAATGGTTTCTCTCCCAACGAAGTCTTGAGGCCATCGGCAATGGTTCGCGGCTCGATCATGGGGATGATCTGTCCCGCCTTGAACGAGCGCGCGGCATCATCCGCCCCCGCGGGTTCGACGCCGACCACGCGCACGCTGGGTTTGATGTCCTTCGCCGCGACGGCAACTCCACTGAGGTGTCCGCCGCCCCCGACCGGGCATAGGATCACATCGAGATCCGGCACCTCTTCGAGCAACTCGATGGCCGTCGTGCCCTGCCCCGCCATGACGCGTAAATCGTCGTAAGGGTGAATGAACGCGGCGCCGGTTCGCTCCATCACTTGCCGCGCGGTGGACTCACGTGCGGCCAACGTCGGTTCGCACAGAACGATGTCGCCGCCATAGCGGCGCACCGCGGCCTGCTTGGCGAGGGGCGAATTGTTGGGCATCACGATATACGCCGGAATACCGCGCAGCGCCGCGGCCCGTGCCAAGGCTGCCGCGTGATTACCCGAGGAGTGGGTGACGACGCCTTTGGCTGCCTCCTCGTCCGTCAGTAACAACACGGCATTGGTGGCACCGCGCGCCTTGAAGGCGCCCACCTTCTGCAGGTTCTCGCATTTAAAATGGAGACGGTTGCCGGCCATCCCGTTGAGCACCTCGCTGGTCATGACGGGGGTGCGGTGAATCTTCCCGCGGATGCGCTCATGTGCCTCGCGAATCAACTGCATGGTAAGCGCGGGCTTCGGCCGTGGGCTACGTGTATTCATAAACTCTGTGCTAAAAGATACAGCATGAAATCCCGCCTGACATGGTTTGTCGTCGTCGCAATGATTGCCGGGCCGTTATTTGGATTGTTACTGCATCAAACTCTCGGCGGCGGCGCCGCCGCCGACAGTGCCGCTGCAGGTTTGTCGCTGGTGACGACCAGTTTCTTGCGCCTCATCAAGATGATCATAGCGCCATTGGTGTTCTCCACGCTCGTCGTCGGAGTGGCGCGCATGGAGGGCGCGGCCTCGATCGCCAGAATCGGCGCCAAGGCCTTGGGGTGGTTCGTCGTTGCGACGATGATTTCGATGACCATCGGTGTCGTGGCGGTCCAGCTATTCAAGCCCGGATTTGGCCTTTCCGCATCCGCCGCCGCGCCCGGCTCGAGCGCGGCCGGCCCGCTACAGCTCAAGGACATGCTCGAGCACATCATTCCCAGCTCCATCGTTCAGGCCATGGCCGGCAACGAAGTGCTGCAGATTGTGGTGTTTTCCGTGCTCTTTGGAGCGGCGGCCTCCAGCCTGGGTACGAAGGTCGAGCGGCTGATTGACGCGATCGATGAGATTGCCGCCGTCATTCTCAGAATGACCCGATACGTCATGGCGTTGGCGCCACTGGCGATCTTTGCCGCCCTGGCCGCGACGGTCTTGAGCCAGGGTGCCGGCGTCTTGTTGGTGTATGCCAAGTTCATCGGCAGCTTCTATATCGCTCTATTGCTCCTGTGGGCTTTTTTCGCCGGTATCCTCTACTCGAGCATCGGGCGGCGCACCCGTGAGCTGTTGGAGGCGATTCGCTCGCCGCTGCTCCTGGCCTTTGCAACGGCCAGTTCGGAAGCGGCCTATCCGCAGACGTTGGAACGCCTGGAAGCTTTTGGCGTCAGCACCCGCATCGCCTCCTTCGTTCTGCCGCTGGGATATTCCTTCAATCTGTGCGGATCCGCAATGTACTGCACATTCGGCGTGTTATTCATCGCTCAAATCTATCGCATCGATTTGAGTGTGCATCAACAGATCATGATGCTGCTCATTCTCATGGTCACGAGCAAAGGCATAGCCGGCGTGCCGCGCGCCGCATTGATGGTCATCGCGGCATCGTTGAGCTACTTCGGCTTGCCGGAACAGGGGTTGGTGTTCGTCATCGCCGTCGATCATCTGCTCGATATGGGGCGCACCGCAACCAACGTCCTTGGCAACGCCGTCGCTTCGACGCTGGTCGCAAAATGGGAAGGTGAGCTGTCGGAGAGTACTGCGCTCGAAGCGCCGCCACTTCAGCGATCGCATGTGGAACAATAGCGGTATGGACGTTCGTCTTGATACCAGCCTCGAACTCTTGTTGGAGCGCGCTCCGGGCGCGGACGCTTCCCGAGTGCTTGCAACCGTCGTCGCAACCGCAGGTTCTACCTATCGCAAACCCGGCGCGCGCATGCTGCTCATGGCCGACGGAAGTTACATTGGTCTGCTCAGCGGTGGCTGCCTCGAGTCGGATCTGCAGATTCATGCGCGAGAGGTGTTGGACAGCGGCGTGCCACGGGCCGTTGAATACGATACCCGCGGTCCGGACGACATCTTGTTCGGCGTGGGAGCCGGTTGCGAAGGCACCATGCGTGTTCTGCTGGAACCCGCAGGGCCGGGGACTGCCGCCGAGGCGGCGCTTGCAGCAGCCGGGCGCATCACGCATGCGGGCGAAACCACATCTCTGATCATGGTGCACAACTCGTCGCAGACGCGTCTGGGCACCTATCATGGCGGTGAAGATCTGCCTCTCGCAGAGCGCGCGCGTGCATACCTGGAAACCTTGGCGCCGCCGCCGCATCTGCTGATTTGCGGAGCGGCGCCCGACGCCCTGCCGGTTGCGAGTACCGCTCGCGCTCTGGGCTGGCGCGTTTCGGTCATCGATCATCGGCCGGCCTATGCGGTTGCGGCGCGCTTCCCGGGCGCCGAGGTACGCATCGCCAATCCAAAATCGTTGCGCAGCGAGATTGACCTCGCACGCTGTCACGCAGCCGTCGTGATGAGTCACCATCTGCCTTCGGACGAAGTTTATTTGCGCGAGCTGGCGCAGGCCGGCGTTCCCGCCTACGTCGGACTGCTCGGCCCCAAAGCGCGCCGGGGACGTCTCGCCAAGGAACTGGGACCGTTGGCCGAAATCCTAAAGGATCGAATTCGCGGTCCGGTGGGTCTCGACATTGGAGCAAGCACACCCGAAGGCATCGCGCTGTCCATTGTCGGACAGATTCACGCTTGGCTCGCCGGACGCGCCTATAGCGAAGCGGTGTTGACCCAAGCCAACACTTAAGGTTGAGTGTCGGCGTGACACCGGCCTACGCTTATCGCGGCGCGGGATGGATCGGGTCGATCCAGTAGACCTCTTCGAAGCGTTCCGCGGCATCGATGTTCAAGTTGACGACCACCGATTCGTTATCGCTTCGCACCAGGACGCACTCCAGCGGCGTATCGCTCAAGGCGTTGATTTCTTGGTGCGGAACATAGGGCGGTACGAAAATAAAATCGCCGGCATCCGCCTGCGCCGTAAATTCGAGGCGCTCGCCCCAACGCATACGCGCTGCGCCCCGCACGACATAAATGACGCTTTCCAGCGCGCCGTGGTGGTGAGCGCCGGTCTTCGCATTCGGTTGAATGATCACCGTGCCGGCCCACAGCTTTTGCGAGCCGACCCGGGCAAAATTCACCGCGGCCGCGCGCAGCATGCCCGGGGTCTGCGGCGTATTGCCGTCCAGCCGGTCACGCTTGATGACCCGCACGCCCTCGTTGCGCCAATCTTCTTTTGACTTCAACTATTTGCCCCGAGCGGTTATAAGTGGCCTGCTCCGTTAAGTTACGAGCCATCAGAATAACCCAATCATATGCCATCCAACACTGCATCGTCACCGCGCGGCTGGCTCTCCGATCTGCCCTTATGGTCCATCCTCGCCCCGGTTTTCGCGGGGATGGTGATGGCCGCCGCCGGCTTCGATCTGAAGCTCGGCGGAGTCTTTGTTGCCGTCATTGCCTTGAGTTTGGCGGCAAGCGTGTTCGCCGCCGTGCACCACGCGGAAGTGGTTGCGCATCGCATCGGAGAACCCTATGGGACGCTGGTGCTCGCACTGGCGGTCACGCTCATCGAAGTGGCGCTGATCGTCTCCTTGATGATTGCCGGAGGCACGGAAGCGGCAGCGTTGGCGCGCGATACCGTCTTCGCCGCCGTGATGATCATCCTCAACGGCATCATTGGCCTGTGCTTGGTCGTCGGGGGCCTGAAGCACAGCCAACAAACCTTTAACCTCGACGCGGTCAGTGCGGCGCTGGTCGCCCTGGCGGCCATCGTTATCCTGACGCTGGTGTTTCCAAATTACACCGTCACCACCCCGGGGCCTTTCTACTCCCCGAGCCAGCTCATGTTGATTGCAGTCGTGTCGCTGGCCATTTATGGCGCTTTCGTTTTCGCGCAAACGATCGGGCATCGGCGAATCTTCGTTCACGACCTTGCTGAGGAGGATGAGCAACACGCGAGCCGGCCGGGCAACGCGGTTACGGCAGCCGGCGCAATCCTGTTGCTGGCGTGCCTCGCGGCGGTGGTATTGCTGGCCAAGAAGCTCGCGCCCAGTCTCGAAACGGCGGTTTCCCGCGTCGGAGCGCCGGATGCCGTGGTCGGCGTGATCATTGCGGCAATCGTTTTGCTGCCCGAGGGACTCGCCGCCCTGCGTGCAGCGCGTGCCAACCGCTTGCAGACCAGCCTCAATCTCGCCTTGGGCTCGGCGCTGGCGAGCATTGGTCTAACCATCCCGGCCGTCAGCGTTCTCTCACTGTATATGCAGACTCGGCTGGTCTTGGGGATAGACATCAAGTCCACCGTGCTGTTGATCTTGTCGCTGTTCATCACAGCCATCGCGCTGCGAACCGGACGAACCCTCGTATTGCACGGCATCGTGCTGCTCGTCATTTTTGTCGTCTATCTGTTCACCACCGTCATACCCTGAAGCCTCACCGCGGACACGCCGCGACCACGCATCGGCCGCTCGTCGCCGCGTAACCGGACTTGTCGCAACTTCAAGACGCTTTTGAAAGCAACCATACCGAAACGAGCCAGCACTCATGGATAGAACTAACACAAGAGAGGATACTTCTATGCAGCGCTCAGCACGTGCTATCAATGCACACGTCAATCTGCGTCGATGGTTGCCCGCGGCGACGTGCGCCTCGCTGATGGCGGCCTTAAATGCCTGTGGCGGTGGAATGTCTTCGTATTCGCCAACACCGGCGCCGGCGGCACCCGTCACACCCGCGTCCTGCACGGCCTCAACCTGCGGCTCGATGGTCATGACCATCACCGATGCGGCCGGTGATTTTCTCTCTTATCAAGTGAACCTTGTTTCCTTGCAGCTCACCAAGGCCGACGGAACCAAGGTGGAAACCTTGCCGGCGACCACCGCCGTCGACTTCGTTCAGCTGATCAGCCTGAGCGAGATCTTGAGCGCTCGCCAAATTCCGCCCGGCGATTATGTGGCGGCACAAGTTACCGTTGATTTCACGAATGCATCCATCATGGTCGATGACGGCACCGGCACGGGTGTCGCGGTAAAACCCGTCGATGCCACCGGAGCTGCCCTCGGTCAACTGCAGTTGATGGTGCAGCTCGACAACAAAAATCACCTGCAGATCAACGCCGCGAAAACATCTCGCATCGCTTTCGACTTCAATTTGCTGGCATCCAACATGGTTGACCTGACCGCGAAAACGGTCACCGTGAGCCCCGTGCTCGAAGGCAGCGTGGTGGCGGTCGACAACAAGCAAATTCGAGTGCGCGGCGAGATTGCCTCGGTGGACACGGCCAACAGCGCCTATACGGTGCAGGTCGATCCCTTCCATGAACACCACGATGACAAGCTCAGTTCGCTGGTCGTTCACACCACCGATAAGACCACCTTCGAAATCAACGGCACGCCCTTTGTGGGGGCCGCCGGACTGACCCAACTGGCAACTCTCAGCGCCAGCACCCTTTCGGTGGCTTTCGGTACCGTCGATGCCACGACTCAAGCATTCACGGCAACCAACGTTTTGGCCGGCAGCAGTGTCGAGGGCGGCGGGCTTGATCACATTTCCGGCACCGTCATCGCGCGGACCGGCAATACGCTGACCGTGCATGGCGCGCACATGCAGGGCCATGACAACGGCGATGACCATGATGGCGGCGACAATTTTGTCGCCGGCAACTCCACCATCACCCTGGCCGCCGCCACTGCCGTGACTGAGCAAGGCCAGGCCTCGGCCACGCCGGCGCATACGATTGCGGAAATCTCAGTGGGTTCGCTGATCGATGCCTTCGGCGCCGTATCGAAAGACAGCTCCGGCAAGGTCACTTTGGACGCCACGGCCGGCCGAGTGCGCCTGGATTTCACGCAAGTGCAGGGCGTTGTCAGCATCCTCGGGACCAATCAGCTCACGATGAATTTGAACTCCATCGGCCGACTGCCCTCCTCACTGTTCGACTTTGCCGGCACCGGCTCGGCAGCAGGCACGGTCAGCGACCCGACGAAGTACGTCCTGGGCACGGGAAATCTGAGCTTGAGCCCCTTCGCTGCCGGAGGATCTGTGCTGGGAATTGGCTTCGTTGCCCCGTTCGGTTCGGCGCCGCCGGATTTCAACGCCATCACCCTCGCGAATGGCTCGCAAGGCGACATGGACAACAACGATGATGACAACGATAACAGCGGCAAGGGTGCCCAGATGGACATCGATTGGGGCAATTCGGGCACCACGGCTCCGTTCAAAGCACTCGATGCGAAACATTTGGATCTCGATGTCTCGAATGCCGGCATCGGCAGCCATCACCGCATCCAAGTGGACCCGAAGGATATCGATATCACGGCGCTGGCGAGCGACCCCTCGATCGTCGGAGCCGCTTCCGGCGACACTCAGTTTGCAATAACCGGCCAGCACAGCCGTGCCACCAACAACTTCTCGAGCTTTGCCGACTTCGAAGCGGCGCTGGCCGCTGACTTGAATGGCACGACAACCGCGTTGCGATTGACGGCGGACGGACAGTACGACGCCGCCAGCAACACCTTCACGGCGCGCCGCATCACCATACTGTTGAGCAATTGATGCTTGAGAGGGGAGCCCGACTTCGGGCTCCCCGATTTTCAGCCGCGCGGCCTCTGCGCCGCGTTGGCTGTGGCGCGCGTTGACGGTGGCGCCGGGCCTGGCTTTTCTTGAATTGCTCGTCTCCCTACCATATAGTAGGTAGGTGAGCGCACCGATCATGGAAACGTCCACTACCCGTGAGGAAATACTGAGCGTCACCAGGAATTTGATCCAGACGCGTTCCTACCTGGGATTTAGCTTTCAAGATGTTGCCGACCAAGTCGGCATCCGCAAGCCCAGCCTGTACCATCATTTTCCGACCAAGGAAGCCCTCGGCGTCGAGGTCTTGCACGAGGCGACCGACGCCTTCCGCAGATGGGCCGCAACGACGTCCCCCACTGCGGCGCGCAAGCTGAGCGCTTATTTCGACTTATATCGCTGGGATCTGCGCGCCGGCTCGAGCATGTGTCCGGCGGGTGCGCTGGCGCCGGGCTGGGATTGCATCGAACCAAAGCTGCGCACTGCGGTCCGTTCGCTGCGTGATGAGCAGGTCCAGTGGTTGAGCCGTGTTTTCAGCGCCGATCCCCGCAGCCGCCGGCGCGCAGGCGAGTTGGCCGCATTCGTCTTTGCGGCCTGCCAGGGTGCGCTGCTATCAGCGCGCATGACCGGCGCGGTCGAAGACTTCGACACTGTGATCGCGCAGGTGCGTGCCGCGATCCGGGCGAAAAGATTCAATTTGGTCCCCAAGGAGAAGTCATGAAAGCTCTGATTGCCGCCTATGCGCGCTCGCCCCAGCATTTCGCACGCAAGGGACCGCTTGCAGCGGTGCGTCCCGACACCATGGCGGCGCAGGTAGTCACGGGCCTGCTCGAGCGCACGAGGATCGATCCCAAGCTCATTGAGGACGTGATCCTGGGCTGCGCCTATCCGGAAGGACCGCAGGGATCGAATCTTGCGCGCATTGTGGCCCTGTTGGCGGGCTTGCCGTTCGAGGTCGGCGGCATGACGGTCAATCGCTTTTGCGGCTCGTCGATGTCGGTCATCCAAATCGCCGCCGCGCAGATTGAGGCCGGCATCGGCGAGGCGTATCTCTGCGTCGGCGTGGAGTCGATGAGCATGGTGCCGCAGGGCGGATTCAACAGATCGCCCAGCCCGGAACTTCTGAGCCGCCTTGCGGATGCCTACATCAGCATGGGCCAAACCGCCGAGAATGTCGCGCAACGCTATAAAGTGTCGCGCCTTGATCAGGAAGTGATGGCGGTCGATTCGCACCGCAAGGCGGCGCAAGCTCGAGAGCAGGGTCGGCTGCGTGACGAAATCGTACCGATTCGGCTCGAATCCGGAGAGCTTGTCAGCGAGGATGGCTGCATCCGTCCCGCAACATCGCTCGAGGCGCTGGCCGCGTTGAAGCCCGCATTCGCCGCGGACGGCGTCGTGACGGCGGGTACGTCCTCGCCGCTGACCGACGGCGCGTCGGCCGTGCTCGTCACCAGCGAGCAATTCGCGGCACGTCATGGCTTGCATCCCCTCGCGCGCATACGATCGGTTGCCACCGTCGGCTGCGATCCGGCGGTGATGGGCATCGGACCGATTCCCGCTACGCGCAAAGCATTGGCGCGCGCCGGCTTGAAGGCGGCCGCTCTCGATGTGATCGAGATCAATGAAGCGTTCGCGTCTCAGGCACTCGCGTGCATTCGGGAGCTGGGCCTCGATCCGGCCAAAATAAACCTCGACGGCGGCGGGCTCGCGCTCGGACACCCGCTTGGCGCCACCGGTGCACGCATCACCGGCAAGGCTGCGTCGTTGCTCGCCCGCACCAGGGGCCGCTATGCGCTGGCAACCCAGTGCATCGGCGGCGGCCAAGGCATTGCAACAGTCATGGAAGCGCTTTAATTCACTCGCCCGACACGGCGCGCGGCGTTATGTCGAATCCGTCCACCTATCTTGGGCGGCCGGTATTCAGTATGGGGTCATGCAGCCGATCTCTACAGCGAGCGAAGCGAAGACTGCATGCATTGAAGACGGAGCGGCGAAGGTGCGAGCGGAGGCAAACCGAGTATTCTTTTGGGTTCTCCTGGCGCAGTGGGTATTTGCCATTGCGTCAGCGCTGATCTTGGCGCCGTACGCGTGGACCGAGGGCACGCGCAGCCTGCATTTCTACGTGCAATTGGCCGTGTTTGGCGGCGCTGCTCTCAATGCATTACCGATCGCATTGATTTACCTGCACTTCCTTTCGAAAAGAGAGGCCACGCTGGATGTCGCAAAACAGGACATCGAGCAGCAGGTGACAGAGCGCACTCAAGACCTGGAGCGGAGCCGAGAAATGTTCCGCCTCATGGCCGAAAGCACGAAGGCCGCCCCCTTTACACTGGACTTGACCCGGGGATGTTTTCCGTATGTGGGTGGCCAAGCCATAGCCGGTTTGGGTTTCACGGAAGATGAATGGAAGCAAGGCGGTGCCTTGGATGTCATTTTCCCCCGCGAACACAATGGTGATCTGCGAACACGTCTTGATGAATGCGAGACCGGCTCATTCGAATTCGTCGCCACCGTGTTGCGCAACGACGGCGTCCGCTCCGAAATGCGCTGGTCAGGCACCTGTGAGCTGTTGAGCGGCACGAAATCTCTGCGCGGCCTCATGCAAGATATCACCGAACTGAGGCGGCTCGGCCGCGAGTTGACGGCCGCTCAAAAGCTGGAGTCTGTCGGACGTCTTGCCGCCGGGGTCGCTCACGAAATCAATACGCCCGTGCAGTTCGTGTCCGACAACGTACAGTTCGCGCGTGCCTCGATGACGGATATCGCGGCAGTCATTCTGGCCTACCGTGCCTTGCAGGAAGCCGCCCAGCAAGGCGGCAACGTGCTTGAAGCGGCCACTCGCGCCGCCCAGGCGGAGACCGCGGCTGAATTGGACTATCTCATGAAGGACGTTCCGCTTGCGCTCGAGGGTGCGGTCGAAGGTCTGGGTCGAATCGCGACGATTGTGCGTTCCATGAAGGAATTTGCACACCCCGACCGGGCGGAAAAGACGCTTGCCGACCTGAATCAAGCCATCCGCAGCACCCTCGTCATTGCACACAACGAATATAAGTACGTCGCCGAAATCGACACGCAGTTCGGCGAATTGCCGCTCGTGCCCTGTCACTTGGGCGAGATCAATCAGGTAGTCCTCAATCTCATCATCAACGCGGCGCATGCGATTTCCGACGTCATCAAAGGCACCGCCGGCCTCGGCAAACTTACCGTGAGCACGCGATTCGACGCTGACGCCGATGCCGTCGAAGTCGCGATCGCGGACAGCGGCAGCGGCATTCCGGAATCCGCGCGCAATCAAGTATTCGACCCCTTTTTCACGACGAAGGAAGTCGGCAAAGGCACCGGACAAGGGCTCGCCATCGCGCACAGCGTCATCGTCAACAAGCATGGGGGAACGCTGCGGTTTGAGACCGAGTGCGGCAAAGGCACGACGTTCTTCATTCGACTGCCGCTGAACACGATCAAATCCACCGAAACCCGCGTAGCGGCATGATTCGCATCATCTTTGTGGATGATGAGCTCAATGTGCTTCAAGCCATGCGGCGCAGCTTGCATGCCATGCGCAGCGAGTGGAACATGGAATTCGTCCCGGGCGGCGCGGAAGCGCTTGCGGCCCTCAAAGCCTCTCCCGCTGACGTGATCGTGTCCGACATGCGCATGCCGGGGATGGACGGATGGCAATTGCTGACTGAAGTCAGGAAACTCCATCCGCAGACAGTACGTCTCATTTTGTCCGGTCACGCCGAAGCGACATCCATCATGCGCGCGGTGGGTATGGCCCACCAATATCTCGCCAAGCCGTGCGCAAGCGCGGCGATCAAGACCGCCATCGTCCACACTCTGAAGCTTCGACACCTCGTCAGCAACGATCAATTGGTTGCGCTGGTCGGACAGGTGAGCACTTTGCCCAGCGCGCCCAAGGCCTTTCAAGAAATACTGACCTGCCTTCAGGATCCGAGCGCATCCATGTCCGACGTCGCACGCATCATTGGCCGTGATGTCGCCATGACGGCCAATGTCATGAAGATGGTGAATTCGGCGTTCTTTGGCGCCCGACAACCCATTATCACGACCGATCGTGCTGTCGCCTACCTCGGTTTGGATACCCTTGGTGCGCTGGTGCTGGCTCACAGTGTGTTCAAGAGCGGCCGCCCGACTTCAATCGCAGGATTTAGTTTGGAGCAGCTCTGGGCCCACAGTCTGCAAACCGCATTGGCTGCCAGAGCGATTGCTTTATGCGAAAAACTCTCCTCCGCGGAGGCGGAAAGGGCGTTTCTCGCCGGCGTCCTGCACGATGTCGGTAAAATTGTGTTTGCGACGCGTACCATTCCCACGGTCGGTGCTGCGATGAACAGCGCGGAGTACGGCACGCTCATGCAGGCGCATCATGCCGAGGTCGGCGCGTATTTGTTGGGGCTGTGGGGTTTCCCCAATCCGATTGTCGAGGCGGTTGCGTTTCATAACATCCCGAGCCTTGCGGCCGCGGAGGGCCTGGGCCTTGCGGGTTTGATCCATGTGGCCAATCACTTGGTGCACCAGAGGGACGGGCAGACTTTGGGCGCCATCGAATCTATCCTGGAGCCGGGATTTCTCGAATCCCGCGGCTTGCTGGAGCGGCTCCCGGAGTGGCGGGCGGCTTTGGAGCATCTCGAGTTGGAAGAGGCCGTGCAATGAGTGAGCGTATTCTTTTTGTCGACGACGAACCCAATGTGCTGGAAGGCATCCGGCGCACACTGCGAAAGCAAGGCGATCTGTTTACGGCAGCGAGCGGCGCCGACGGACTGCGCACGTTGAGTGCGGAGGGACCCTTCGCCTTGGTCGTCTCGGACATGCGCATGCCGCTCATGAATGGAGCGCAGTTCTTGGCCAAGGTACGCGAACAGGCGCCGGAGACGGTGAGAATGATCTTGAGCGGTCAAGCGGATCTGCAGGCTACCATTGCCGCAGTCAATGACGGTCACATCTATCGATTTTTGAGCAAGCCATGCCCGACGGATCAACTGCTCGGCGCCATCGATGACGGTCTGAGGCAATATCGATTGCTGACGGCCGAAAAGGTGTTGTTGGAACAGACATTGAACGGTTCCGTGCAAATGCTCATCGAGATCCTCGGCATGGTACAGCCGGCGGCCTCGGCCCGCGCCGCGCGCCTGCAACGCTATGTGATCGATCTTGCGGCGGCGCTGGGCCTGGCAGAGCGCTGGCAGTGGGGTCTGTCGGCGCTCGTCTCGCAAATCGGCTGCGTCGCGCTGCCGAAGGAGATCCTGTCCAAAGCAGAAGCCGATCAGAAGGTAAGCGATGAAGAGAGGCGCCTGTATGAATCCCACCCAGAAGTCGCCGGTAAATTGCTTGCCGCCATTCCTCGACTCGAGGATGTGGCGGCGATCGTGACTGCGCAGTTTGGCGAGCCCAATTGGGGTGGCCAGCCTGAAGATGTTCGACAATGGGACATCCGCGGCATCGGCCGGCTGCTGCTGCGCGCTGCCTCTGAGTTCGATCGGTTGACCATGCGGGGCATGACCCGCGAGGCTGCAATCGAATCCTTGCGCACGTCTAAATTGGCCTTCCCTCAGTTCATACTCAAGGCATTGTCGACGCTATCCCGCACCGGTCAGGACCGCGTCGTGCGCCAGGTTCGGTTGCTGGATCTTGCGGTGGGCATGATCCTCGATGAGGACCTGGTGAGCCCCAAAGGGATTCGCCTGGTGCCGATGGGCCAGGAGGTGACGCGAGCGCTCATCGTCAGACTGACGAGCATCGCCGCCGGCGTCGGCGTGGCCGAACCATTCCGGGTTCGCGTATCGGCATGATTCCTGCCGCACCAGGCGCAGAAGTACTCAGGATCCTCATTGCGGACGATTCGCCGCGCAATCTTATGCTTCTGCGCGCCGTGCTCGAGTCCGAGGGGCACCATGTCGTTGAGGCCGGCAACGGTGTCGAGGCTCTTGCCATTCTCGATCGAGAACCCGTTGACGCGGTGATCTCTGACATTCTCATGCCCTCCATGGATGGATTCCAGTTGACTCGAGAGATCCGCCGGAGCGCGAACAGCTACAGCGAGATTCCGCTCATACTGTACACGGCAACATACGATTCGCCCGCCGACCGTGCGCTGGCGGACGCCGTCGGCGCAGATGCCTATATATTAAAGCCCGCCCCGCCTGCCACTTTGATTGCAGCCCTACGAGACGCGCTCGGAAGGGCGCCCCGTCGGCGAATGGCCGCCCCGGGAGCCGATGAAGTCGACGTCCTCGAACAATACAACGCGGCACTGGTTCACAAGCTCGAGTCTCGAAACGCCGACGTGCAGAAGTCGTTGGCGGAGCTGCAGAGCGCGCACGAGCACATTGTCGAACTCAACCGGCTGTTGGAATCCCGAGTGGCGCAGCGCACCGCAGCCCTGGATACGGCCAATCGGGAACTCGAGGCATTTTCGTTTTCCGTGTCGCACGACCTTCAGGCTCCGCTGCGCAGAATCAACGGATCTGTCGAATTGTGGAAGGAATCGGCATCCTCACAGCTTGACGATGAAAGTATGCAGATGCTCACGCACATCATCGAAGCGAGCGCGCAAATGACCCAACTGATCCAGGCGCTGCTGGCATTTGCCCGGACCAGCCGCACGGAAATGCATTTTGGGGAAGTGGATCTGAACATTCTGGTTGACCAGGTCATCGGCGAGCTACATTCAGACACACGCGGCAGAATCATTGAATGGCGTCGCAACCCCTTGCCCAAAGTGCATGGCGACCCGATCCTGCTGCACCAGGTGTTGGCCAATTTGCTCTCAAACGCCGTGAAATACACGCGACCGCGGGATGAGGCGGTGATCGAGATCGGCACTCGTGAGGGCCGCAGCGATGAAGTCGTCATATTTGTCCGCGACAACGGCGTGGGATTCGATTCACGCTTTGCCGGGAAACTCTTCGGCGTATTTCAGCGGATGCATCGCGCGGATGAATTCGAGGGGACCGGCATCGGCTTGGCCAATGCTCAGCGCATCGTCACCCGTCACGGAGGCACGATATGGGCTGATGCGGCTCCCGGAAGCGGGGCAGCGTTCTATTTCAGCCTACCTCGTTCGTGATGCCGCGCGGCGTGGAGTGGGACGCAACCTTGCGCGGCTCGAGTCGCGCGAGCCCTCGGTTGAGTCCATCTGCAGGAGGCGAGTGATCTGTTTCGCAGTCGCGGGGCGCGCGAGAAAGTAGCCCTGGCCTTCGGGGCACGCGTTCTGCTGCAGGAAATGCAGCTGACCGTCCGTTTCGACGCCCTCCGCCACAACCCTCATGTGCAGACTCTTGCCCATGCTGATGACGGCTTGAACGATGCTGGCGTTGTCGTTATCGGAAACGACGTCGCGCATGAATGACTGATCGATCTTCAACGTGTCTATCGGGAACCGCCGCATGTAGCTCAGGCTGGAATATCCGGTGCCGAAATCATCGAGCGCGAAACGCACGCCGATACTCTTAAGTGTTTCCAACACCAATTCGGTCGAGTCCGGGTCTTGAAGCAGGAAAGTCTCGGTGAGTTCCAGCTCTATGCAGCCCGGGTCGCAGCGGGTCTCTTGCAGAATGGCGCGGACGCCTTGAACAAAATCCTTCGCCCGCAACTCAACCGCGGAAACGTTCACGGCCATCCTGATTCCCTTCAATCCCGCTTCCCGCCACGCCGCGGCCTGCCGACAGGCCTCGTGCAGCACCCACTTGCCCAGGGGCACAATCAGGCCGGACTCCTCCGCAACCGAAATGAACTCCGACGGAAGCAATACTCCCCGCTGCGGGTGCCGCCAGCGGCACAGAGCCTCTACGGCCGTGATGGCACCCGTCTGCAGATCAAACTTGGGCTGGTAGTGCAATACGAAACCCTTGCGCTCCAGGGCCAGCCGCAGACCATTTTCTATGGATTGACGCTGCGCCGCCCTCGCGTTCATCTCCGGCTTGAAAAATTGAAAGCAGTTGCGCCCGCTCTCTTTCGCTTGGTACATGGCGAAATCCGCGTTCTTGAGGAGCGTATCCGCGTCCAGGCCGTCATCCGGAAAGGTCACCACGCCGATGCTCACCGTCGTGTACAAAGTATGCCGCTCAATTTGATGAGGCACGCTCAGTGTCGCGAGGATTTTCTCTGCGATAACGGCTGCATCCTGTGCTTGGGCCAACTGCGACAACAAGATCACAAATTCGTCGCCTCCCTGTCGGCTGACCGTGTCGGCAAGGCGGACGCATGCAGGCAATCGCTGCGCGACGGATTGCAACAGGCGATCGCCGATCGCGTAGCCCAGGGAATCATTGATGGTCTTGAATCGATCGATATCCAGATACAGGAGCCCAAGCTTGGTGTTTCCACGTTGCGCAATGGCCATTACCTGCATCAGCCTGTCGTTCAGCAACACTCTATTGGGTAAATCGGTGAGGCTGTCGTGCTGCGCCAGATACGACATTTGAAGCGAGAGCGCGCGAGTGGTACTGACGTCGCGAAATACCATGACGGCACCCGTCACCTGCCCCTGGCGATCGTGTAAGGGGGCAGCCGAATCCTCAATCGCCGCCTCGAAGCCATCGCGTCGCACCAGGATGCAATTGGGCGTCAGACCCACCGTTTTATTTTCCCGGACAGCGCGCCACATCGGATCTCTTGCGCGCTCGCGTGTCACACCGTCGATGAGTTGAAATACTTCCTCCAAGGGGCGGCCCGCTGCATCTTCGCAGGACCAGCCGGTCAAGCGCTCCGCGGCCAGGTTGAGAAATGTCACGTTCCCATTGCAATCCGCAGTCATCACTGCATCGCCAATGGAATTGAGCGTGACCTGCGCCCTCTCTTTTTCATCGAACAACGCTTCCGCGTTGGCCGCCCGCTCGATCATGCTGCGCAGCACCTTGGGCAGCAAATAGGCGTCCCAGCGGTTCTTCAGCAGATAGTCCTGCGCGCCGTGCTCCACCGCCATTTTGGCGATTGCCTCGTCTTGCGGCGCAGTGAAAACCAGAATGGGTACATGAGGAGCCAACGCATACAATAGGTCGAACGTCTCGATTCCATGTGTATCCGGCAGGAAAAGGTCAAGCAGGACGGCATCCAAGTCGCGTACACCGGCCTTGAGATGGCTGAGGTGTTCGGTAAGGCGATCAACCCCTTCGGAACACTGCCGAACCCATTCGACTCGAAACGATGCATCTCGCGAACCGGCAAGCGCATCCTGAATGGCTCTTGCGTCAGCGTGATCTTTCTGGATTAAAAGTACGCGGCTAATCATTACAGTTCCCCGATATCTCGCGCCCTCCTAAAGGTGACCGGACGGGTCCCTTGCTTCCACAGTCAAACAGACTGCTTTTGCAGCGGTCTGTTCGCTGACAAACATACCGCCTATTGCGGCGCCCCATAGGGAGCCGACTATTGCGGCGCACCATACTCCTTAGAAACTCGAGTCGAGCGTGATGCTCACCGGGCAGTGATCACTGCCCATGACATTGGCGTGAATCTGGGCACTCTTGACCGCATTGCGCAACGCTGCCGACACCATCAGGTAATCGATTCTCCATCCGACGTTGCGCGCCCGCGAATTGGCAAAGTGGCTCCACCACGAATAGTGGCCGTTGCCCTGCGTGAAGAGCCGGAACGTATCGACGAAGCCGGCATCGATGAAGGCCTGAAAACCCGCGCGCTCCTCGTCGGTAAAACCCTTCTTGCCCCGATTGGGCTTGGGGTTCGCAAGATCGAGTTCGGTATGGGCGACGTTCAGGTCGCCGCAAAATATGACGGGCTTGGTTTTTTCCAATTGCTTGCAATAGGCAAGGAATGCAGGATCCCAATGCTTATAGCGCAGCGCCAGCCGGCTCAAGTCGTCCTTGGCGTTGGGCGTGTACACCGTGACGATAAAAAATTTTGCAAACTCCGCAGTGATGACCCGCCCCTCCTCCGCGCTGTCGCGCTTCAGTTCGTCGGCGAAAGTGAACTTCTTGGCGAAGTCGCTGGGAAAGCCATTGATGATGTTCGCCGGTTCCTGCTTGGAAAAAATTGCAGTTCCCGAGTAGCCTTTTTTAATCGCCGAGTTCCAGTACTCGCGGTAATCGGGCAACTCGATTTCGATCTGGCCGCGCTCGGCCTTGGTCTCCTGCAGGCACAGAATGTCGGGGTTGTGAGCCTCGAGAAATGTGAGGAACAGGCCCTTCTTATGCACGGCACGAATGCCGTTCACGTTCCACGAAAAAATCTTCATTTGGCCGGGCTCGCGCGCCAGCCTGCGCCCAAAGCCTTGTACACGGCGATCAGCGACGTCGCGGCATCGGTGCGGCTTTGCGAAAGCAGCAATTCAGCGCTCAGAGCCGTGCGCTCCGCATCGAGCACCTCCAGGAAATCGATGAGGCCCCCTTCGAAGCGCTTCTGGGCCAGGTCCGCGGCCCTATCGCTGGCCGCTGCTGCGATTTGCAACGCATCGCGCCGCGTTTGTGAGCGTCCGTAACTGATCAAGGCCCCTTCCGTATCTTCGAGCGCGCC
>DASQPK010000072.1:0-14673 GCA_035643995.1 Steroidobacteraceae bacterium
CGAGCGGCATGCCGACTGTGGAGACGAGGCTGTGGCGGCGGATGGTCGCCCATCTGCGGCGATTGGACGGATAGGAGAGATAATGTCGGAGTCCGATAGGTTGGATATCGAAGCGATCATGCGGCAATTGCCACATCGGTATCCCTTCTTGTTGGTCGATCGGGTGTTGGAATGCGTTGCGGGGCAGCACTGCGTAGCGCTCAAGAATGTGACGGTCAACGAGCCGTTCTTCCAGGGCCATTTCCCGCAACGCCCGGTGATGCCGGGGGTTCTCATCATTGAGGCCTTGGCTCAGGCCGCCGGCATCTTGGCGTTCAAGACCGCGAAGGTGGTGCCCGACATCAATACGCGTTTCTACTTCGTCGCCATCGACAACGCGCGCTTTCGCAAGCCTGTGGAACCGGGCGATCAATTGATGCTGAAGGTTGCCCTGAAGCGCGCGTTCAAGGGGATCTGGAAATTCCACTGCCTGGCCGAAGTCGAGGGCAAGGAAGTGGCATCGGCGGAAATCATGGTCGCTCCCGAGACCAAGACGGCGCCACGTGCGGGAGCGGCCGGATGATCGATTCGCGGGCGGTGATTTCGCCGCAAGCACAGATCGCGGCGGACGTCCAAGTAGGACCCTTTACGGTAATCGGCGCCGACGTGGTGATCGGATCCGGGACCTGGATCGGTCCGCACGCCGTCATCAACGGCCCCACGCGCATCGGTGCCGACAACAAGATCTTCCAGTTTGCCTCGCTGGGCGACGCGCCGCAGGACAAGAAATACAATGGCGAGCCGACGCTTCTTACGATCGGCGACCGCAACGTATTTCGCGAATCAGTGACCGTGAACCGCGGCACCGCGCACGATAAAGGCGTGACGCACATCGGCAACGACAATCTCCTGATGGCCTATTCGCACGTGGCTCATGACTGCCATTTGGGCGACCAGATCGTGATGGCAAACTGTGCCACCTTGGGCGGTCACGTTGAGATCGGCGATTGGGTCACCATGGGCGGCCTATCGGCAGTGCATCAGCACACCAAAATAGGCTCACATTGTTTCATTGCGCACAACGCTGCCGTGACTCGCGATGTTCCGCCCTATGTCATGGCGGTGGGACGGCCGGCCGTGCCGCACAGCGTCAACTCTGTCGGCTTGCAGCGCCGCGGATTCACCCCGGCGCAAATCCTGAACATCCGCCGCGCCTATCGACTGCTGTACCGCTCGGGTCTGAAATTGAAGGCGGCCATCGAGGAGCTTGAAACAGTGGCGGCGACCCAGCCGGAAATCGCGCCCTTCGTCGAATTCATCAAGCGTAGCTCACGCAGCATCGTTCGCTAGGGATGAACGCGCCCGCTGCTACGCGCGCATCCACTCCCCTGCGAGTGGGCCTGGTGGCGGGTGAGGCCTCGGGCGATACCTTGGGTGCCGATCTCATCCATTCGCTGCGCAGGCGCGCTCCTGACACGCAGTTCTTCGGCGTCGCCGGACCCAAAATGCAGGCGGCGGGGTGCGAGAGCTGGGAGCCGGCCGAGTCACTGGCCGTGATGGGGTTGTTTGACGTACTGCGCGACTTGCCGAGGCTGGCGCGGCTGCTCGCGCGCATCAAGCGAATGTTTCTGACGGCGCGACCGGACGTTTTCATCGGCATCGACGCGCCCGACACCAACTTAAGATTGGCCCGCACACTGCATGCGGCAGGCATCCCCACCGTGCAATACGTCAGTCCCCAGGTGTGGGCATGGCGGCAAGGGCGCGCCCGCAAAATTCGCGATTCGGTGGACCTCGTGTTGTGCCTGCTGCCGTTCGAAAAGCGCTTTTACGATGAGCACGGGATACGCGCGGAATTCGTCGGTCATCCGCTGGCGGACGCCATCCCTCAGCAGATCGATCGCGAGGCGGCGCGGCGCGCGCTCGGGCTGGACCAGAAGTCCAGCATCGTCGCATTGCTGCCGGGTAGCCGCCGCGGTGAGGTCGCGCGATTGGGCGCGGACTTCGCGGCAACCGCGCGCTGGCTGGCCGCGCAGCGGCCGGATCTGAAATTCATCGCGCCGATGGCGAGCGCTGCGACGCGTCAGATTTTCTCGGGTGTGCTCAAGCGCGACGCGCCGGGGCTCGATGTGCTCATGATCGATGGCCAGGCGACCACGGCATTGAGCGCTGCCAATGTGGTGTTGGTGGCCTCGGGCACCGCCAGCTTGGAGGCTGCCCTGTGCAAGCGTCCCATGGTGGTCGTCTACCGCCTAGGGGCTCTGACGGGCTGGGTGCTCACGAGACTGAATCTGGTGAAATCCAAGTTCTTTGCGCAACCAAATCTACTTGCGGATCAGCGCGTCGTCGGCGAATATTTTCAGGACCAGATCATCCCCGAGTCGATCGGAGCGGAGCTCTTGATGTGGCTTGACGATACTGAGCGGCGCAGCGCCCTGGAGCGGGAGTTCTCGCGTATTCACGCCGACTTGCGCCGTGGCGCCGGAACGCGCGCGGCTCAGGCGATTCTGGATCTGTTGAACACCCGCAGTCCATCTCCGCGAGGATCGCTTAGGTGAGGCGGGTTGCCGGCATCGACGAGGCGGGTCGCGGTCCCCTGGCGGGACCGGTCGTTGCTGCCGCGGTGATCTTGCGGCCGCGCCGGCCCATCGAAGGCGTCGCCGATTCGAAATCCTTGAGTCCTGCGGAACGCTCACGATTGAGCGTGGCCATCAGGCGTGAGGCGCTGTGTTTCGGCATCGGCTGGGCCGATCAGGTTGAGATCGATGCGTTGAATATTCTGCAGGCCACGTTTCTCGCCATGCGCCGCGCCTTGCTCGCGATGCTGCTGACACCCGACCATGTGCTGGTTGACGGTAACCAGCTTCCCAATTTGAACGGATTGGGCAAGGTGTTGACGGCTCGTGCCATCATTGACGGAGACGTCTCGGAGCCGGCAATCAGCGCCGCGTCGATTCTGGCGAAAACCGCCAGGGATAGTTATATGGATCAAATGGATACAATATATCCTGCATATTGTTTCGCAAGTCACAAAGGCTACGCGACTCCTGATCACCAGCGCCTCCTGACGCTGCATGGGCCCTGTCCATTGCACCGACGTTCCTTCGAGCCGGTCCGCCTCGCTCTGCGGTGTGAAGCTTGACGGCGTTCGTTCACCTGCGATTGCACACGGAGTATTCGTTGGTCGACGGAATCGTGCGCGTGCCGGAATTGATGGCCGCCGTCGCGGCAGGGCGCATGCCGGCGGTTGCCTTGACCGATCAAAGCAATCTGTTCGCCATGGTGAAGTTCTACAAGGAGGCGCAGGCGGCGGGAATCAAGCCCTTGATCGGTGTTGACGCCTGGATTCGCGAGCCCGGGGAACGAGCGCCGCCTTCGCGCATCGTATTTCTCTGTCAGAACCTGAAAGGGTACCGGCATCTGACGCAGCTCGTGACCCGCTCCTATCTCGAGGGGCAGCAGCGCGGCGCACCGATGCTCGAGCGCAGTTGGATCAACAGCGACGTGCTCCAGGGCCTGATCGTGCTCTCGGGCGGCTTCGAGGGTGACATCGGCCGGTGTCTCGCGCGAGGCCGCGACGACGAAGCGGAGCGATGTCTCGAGCGTTGGCAGGCGTTTTGCGGCGATCGGTTCTATCTTGAAGTACAGCGCACCGGCCGGGCAGGCGAGCAAGTCTGCTCGGAAGCGGCCATGGAACTGGCGCAGTCCCGAGGCGTCGCTGCGGTTGCCACGAATGATGTGCGTTTCCTGACGCGCGCGGAGTTCGAAGCGCATGAGGCGCGCGTTTGCATTCACGATGGCGCGCAGCTCGGGGATGTGAGCCGGGCGCATCGCTACTCCGAGGAGCAGTACCTGAAGTCGCCGGCGGAAATGGCCGGGCTTTTTGCGGACGCGCCGGAACTGCTGGCCAATACGCTCGAAATTGCCAGGCGCTGTTCCCTGGAGATTCGCTTGGGCGCATCCATGCTGCCCGCCTACCCCGTGCCGAGCGGATCGAGCACGGAGGAATTTCTGCGCGAGGAATCGAAGCGCGGTCTGGACATCCGCGTTGCCGCGGCGCCGGCGTTGGCGGGCACCGCAGCCGTTGCCGGCTACGCGGCGCGCCTGGATCTTGAACTCGGCGTCATTTGCGCCATGGGATTCGCCGGATATTTCTTGATAGTCGCGGATTTCATTCGTTGGGCACGAGAGAACGGTGTGCCGGTGGGTCCGGGCCGCGGTTCCGGCGCAGGATCGCTGGTCGCCTATGCATTGGGCATTACTGACCTGGATCCCATCGAACATGATCTTCTGTTCGAGCGATTCTTGAATCCGGAGCGCGTGTCGATGCCGGATTTCGACGTCGACTTTTGCATGGAGGGCCGCGACCGGGTGATTGAATACGTGGCCAACAAGTACGGCCGTGACCGCGTCTCGCAAATCATCACCTATGGAACGTTGGCGGCCAAAGCCGTGGTGCGCGATGTGGGGCGGGTTCTTGGGCATCCGTACGGTTATGTCGACAAGATCGCCAAGCTGATTCCGTTGGAAATCGGCATGACGCTCGATAAGGCTCTCGAACAAGAAGAGGAGCTCAAACGCCTCTACGACAATGAGCCTGAGGTTCACGATCTCATTGATCTGGCGCGAACGCTCGAAGGTCTTGCGCGCAACGCCGGTACGCATGCCGGCGGCGTGGTCATCGCGCCGTCGGTCCTGACCGATTTCACGCCGCTGTACTGTGAAGAGGGCAGCAGCACGCCGGTGACGCAGTTCGACAAGGATGATGTCGAAGCCGCGGGCTTGGTCAAATTTGATTTTCTGGGCCTGCGAACGCTCACCATCATCGATTGGGTGGTGCGCGACATCAATGAGCAACGTGCCGGCAGCGGCGAAGCGCCGTTAGACATGAGCGCCTTGAGAATGGACGATGCGCTGACCTATGCGCTTCTCAAGAGCACCAAGACCACCGCGGTATTCCAGCTCGAATCGCGCGGCATGAAGGATCTGATTCGACGGCTGCAGCCCGACCGCTTCGGCGATATTGTCGCGCTCGTGGCGCTGTTCAGGCCCGGACCATTGCAATCCGGCATGGTCGAGGACTTCATCGCGCGCAAGCACGACACCACCGGCGCAACGATCGACTATCTGCATCCGGACCTGAAGCCCGTGCTGGCGGCCACCTATGGCGTGATCCTGTATCAGGAACAGGTCATGCAGATTGCGCAGATTCTGGCCGGCTACACCTTGGGCGGCGCCGATCTCCTGCGCCGCGCCATGGGCAAGAAAAAGCCCGAGGAAATGGCGAAACAGCGCTCGGTATTCGTCAGCGGCGCGGTGGCGCGCGGCGTGCGTGAAGCGCAGGCGACGCACATTTTCGATCTGATGGAAAAGTTTGCCGGCTACGGATTCAATAAGTCGCATTCCGCGGCCTACGCCCTGTTGTCCTACCAGACGGCGTGGCTCAAGGCGCACTATCCGGCGGCGTACATGGCGGCGGTGCTGTCCTCGGACATGGATAAGACCGACAAGGTGGTGACGCTCTTCGATGAGTGCACGGACATGGGACTGAAAGTGCTGCCGCCGGATGTCAACTCCTCGGTGTATGCGTTTCGCGTGGCGGGCCCCACCTGCATCCGCTATGGGATGGGGGCCATCAAGGGCGTGGGTGCTTCGGCGGTCGAAGCCATCATCGAAGAGCGCGCAAAAAACGGACCCTTCAAGACTTTGCCCGATCTATGCCGGCGCATTGATTTGCAGCGGGTGAACCGGCGCGTGTTTGAAGCACTGATCCGTTCCGGCAGCCTGGACCAGATTGGCCCCAATCGCGCGTCGCTGACCGCGGAACTGGAGCGCGCCATGCATTTGGGAGAACAGAATTCCCGCGCCATCAGTGTGGGCCAGGTCGACCTGTTCGGATTGAGCGCCGCAGAGAATGTTACGGTCGCGGATTGGTCGGAGGCGGAGCGTCTGGCCGGCGAGCGCGAAACGTTGGGCCTGTTCTTGAGCGGCCATCCCATTACACCGTATGAGCCGGACTTGAAGTTCTTGGTGAGCGCCCGTCTGGCCGATGTCGGCGGCCCCAAACCGCCGGCGCCGCTGGAAGGTGCGCGCAACTGGTCGGCAGGCAAGCCCGCCACGGTGGCCGGCTTGGTGCTGGAAATCCGCCGCCGCCCGAACCGCGTGACCCTGATCTTGGACGACCGCAGCGCGCGCCTCGAGGTCAGCTTGTACGAGGAAGTCTTTCAGCAGCATCGCGATATCATTGTGAAAGACGCCATCCTGATCATCGATGGCACATTGCGCTTCGATGACTTCATCGAGGCCTGGCGTCTGCAGGCAAAGTCCTTGATGGATATCGACCGGGCGCGCGAGCGCTTCGCGCGCCGCCTATGGCTGCGTTGGCCGGCCGAATTCGACGGCCCGCAGGGCATGAATCGCTTCGAGCAGGTGCTCAAGCCCTACTTGCGCGGGCCCTGTGGGGTCAGTGTGGCGGTCAATCGAGCGGACTACAGTGGTAAGGTGAATCTTCCCGACGCCTGGTCGGTGCGCCCGACGCGTGAGCTACTGGACCGGCTATCGGCGCTTGTCGGGCGCGAGGGGTGGTATTTAGTGTATGGTCCGCGAAATGACGTTCGCGGCGAGGAAACTTCTTCATGGCGATGAATTTTCTGGAATTTGAACAGCCGATCGCGGAGCTCGAGGCCAAGATCGAGGAACTCAAATTCATCGGCAGCGATGCCAGCGTCAATATCACCGAAGAGATCAAGCGCCTGCAATCGAAGAGCAGAGCGCTCACCACCAGTATTTTCGCCAACCTCACGCCCTGGCAGATCACCGAGCTGGCGCGACATCCGCAGCGCCCCTATACGCTGGACTATGTCTCGATGATTTTCAGCGACTGGCACGAGTTGCACGGCGATCGCATGTACAGCGATGACCTGGCGATCGTCGGCGGACTGGCGCGCATCGAAGGCACGCCGGTGATGTTGATCGGCCATCAAAAAGGCCGCGATACCAAGGAGCGGGTACGGCGCAACTACGGCATGCCGAAACCTGAGGGGTATCGCAAGGCGCTGCGCTTGATGAAAATGGCGGAGCGGTTCCGCGTTCCTGTCATTACCCTGATCGATACACCGGGAGCGTATCCGGGCATTGGATCGGAAGAGCGCGGTCAAAGTGAAGCCATCGCGCGCAACTTATTCGAAATGTCGAATCTGGCCGCGCCGGTGTTGAGCGTCGTCATCGGCGAGGGAGGGTCCGGCGGCGCCCTCGCCATCGGCGTCTGCGACCACCTGCTCATGTTGCAGTTCAGCGTTTATTCGGTCATTACGCCGGAAGCCTGCGCGTCGATTCTGTGGAAGAGCACCGAGAAGAAAGAGATTGCTGCCGATGCCATGGGCGGCACGGCGGAACGCCTTTACAAGCTCGGGCTGGTCGATGAAGTCCTCAAGGAGCCTCACGGCGGAGCTCATCGCGATCCGCAGCTGATGGCAGAAACGATGAAACAGAGCATCATCAAAAACTTGACGGAACTGCGCAATAAGCCGATCACACAGCTGCTCGACGCGCGCCAGGCGCGCCTGCGCGGCTTCGGTGCGTTTCACGACGGTTAAACGGGCGGCTCACGCGCAATGCGCAAGAAGGCTCCTGGATGAGTTTTTCCGCGGCGTCCTTGTACGCGGGGCTCGCGTCGTCCGTCCCTGAAGGTGCCGCCGGCCTCGTGATGGCATTGAGCGGCGGCGCGGACTCCGCCGCTTTGCTGGCAGGGCTGGCGGCGCTGGGAGGCGGATTTCGCGGCTTGCCGCTGCGCGCGGTGCACATCGATCACGGCCTGCAAGCGGCGGCCTCGGAATTTCGCGAAGCGTGCAAGAATCTTTGTGAGCATCTGGGCGTCCCGTTGGAGCTGATCCGCGTCGAGGTTCAAAGCGAAGCGGGCCTGTCGATCGAGGCGGCGGCGCGCGCTGCGCGGTATGCAGCGCTCGCAGCGCAGCTTCAGCCACGGGAGTGTCTGCTGACCGCGCATCATCGCCAGGATCAGGCCGAGACGCTGCTGCTGCAGGCGTTGCGGGGAGCAGGCGTCAAGGGCCTGTCGGCCATGCCGGTCTGCCGCATTTTAGGGTTAGGATGGCATGCGCGTCCGGTGCTCGATGTGCCGCACGGCGAGCTGCTGAAATTGGGGCGGCAGCTCGAGAATTTCAAAGTCATCGATCCCATGAACGGGGATTTGCGCTTCGATCGCACTTACTTGCGAAAGGCGATCTGGCCTCTGATCGAGACGCGTTGGCCGGGGGCGGAGATCGCCCTGTCGCGCAGCGCCCGGCATATGGCCGAGGCGCAGGAATTGCTGCATCGGGCAGCGGCAGCCGATGTGGCGCGTCTGCGCGACGGCGATGCTCTGTCGGTGCCGGGTTTGAGAGCGCTGCCGCAAGCGAATCGCATGAATGCCGTCCGCGCGTGGCTCGACGATGCGGGCGTGGAAGCGCCGTCGACCGCGCGGCTTGCCGAGGCTTTGCGGCAAGTGTTCGATGCGGACGCCGATCACCAGCCTGCCATCGTGTGGGGCAATAAGGCCTTGCGCCGTTATCGGCAGCGGCTGTTTCTGACCGAGGCTGAGTGCCCGCGCTTGGAAGGCGCGAGGCCTTGGGCCACCGGCTTGGGTTCGAGCATCGCGTTGGGTGCGAGTCTCGGCAATCTCACGTGGAGCGCCCAGATGGGCGGAGTCGCTGCCGACGCGCTGCCGGCTGTCGTGATGGTGCGAAGGCGCGAGGGGGGCGAGACGCTCAAGCCCGCTCGATCGGCGAAGACGCAGACCGTGCAGCACCTATGTCAGTCGCAAGGCGTGCTGCCGTGGATGCGGGATGCACTGCCTCTGGTGTTTGCCGGCGATGAGTTGATTGCCGTCGCTGATTTGTGGCTGGAGGCTCGCTGGCGCGCCGCGCCGGGCGCGCCAGGGCTTCAAGTTACGTGGAACAATGCGCCCCTTTTGATCTAGGAGCGGCGCATTCGCCGCGTTCCACGCGGATGTTTCACGCGAGTATCGCGCCTATGGTTAAGTAGCGCTTGTTAGGATTGTCGGGATGGACGTGTTCTGGTAACCTGAACTCCCGTCGTATTCCAATTGTTCCCTTTGGCTTCGTTTGTACATCCGCTTAAGTTGAAGTGGACGACGAACGTTTAATCGGCGGTGACCCATCATGAATCGATTCGTTTTCGTCACCGGCGGCGTGGTTTCCTCGCTCGGTAAAGGAATTGCCTCGGCATCCCTAGGCGCCATTCTCGAGGCCCGCGGCCTCAAAATCAGCATGGTGAAGCTGGATCCCTACATCAACGTGGATCCCGGCACCATGAGCCCCTTTCAGCATGGCGAGGTTTTCGTCACCGCCGACGGCACCGAGACCGACCTGGATTTGGGCCATTACGAGCGTTTCGTGCGCACGACCACCGGTCGCAACAGCAATTTCACGACGGGCAGAATCTACGAGCGCGTCATCGCGAAGGAACGGCGTGGCGATTATCTCGGCGCGACCGTGCAGGTTATCCCGCACATCACGGACGAGATCAAGCACCGGATTCGCATGGGCGCCGGCGATTCGGACGTCTGCATGGTGGAAATCGGCGGCACGGTCGGCGACATCGAATCGCTGCCGTTTCTCGAGGCGATTCGCCAAATGGGGGTGGAGCTCGGGCGCGACAAGGTGCTGTACATGCATTTGACGCTGGTGCCGATCTTAGGCGGTGCCGGAGAGATCAAGACCAAGCCCACTCAGCACTCGGTGAAGGAGCTGCGCGGCATCGGCATCCAACCCGATATTTTATTATGTCGCTGCTCGCAAAGCCTCCCGGATGAGCAGCGCCGCAAGATTGCCCTATTCACCAATGTCGAAGAGCGGGCGGTGATTTCGGCGGTGGATTCCGATGACATCTACAAAATTCCGATGCTGCTGCACGAACAGGACCTGGACGACATCGTGGTCGACAAGCTGCGCTTGAACGCGCCGCCGACCGATCTGTCCGAATGGCGCGCAGTCGTTGCCGCCAAGCAGAATCCCGAAGCCGTCGTCGACATCGGCATGGTCGGAAAGTACGTACAGATCCGCGACTCCTATATTTCTCTGAATGAGTCCCTGATGCACGGCGGCATCAAGACTCGCACGAAGGTGAATATTCACTATTTCGAGTCGCAGGACATCGAGCGCTCGGGCGCAGCGGCGCTGCAGAAAATGGATGCCATTTTGGTGCCGGGCGGATTCGGCGACCGCGGCATCGAAGGCAAGATTCAAGCGATCCGTTTTGCGCGCGAAAACGGCATTCCGTATCTGGGTATTTGTTTGGGGATGCAGCTCGCCATCATCGAATATGCGCGCAACGTACTGGCGCTCAAGGGCGCCAACAGCACCGAGTTCGACCGCGCCACCACTCATCCCGTGATCGCATTGATAACCGAATGGCAGGACCTGGAGCGCGGACAACAGGTGCGCGATGAGAAATCGGATTTGGGCGGCAGCATGCGGCTCGGTGCCCAAGAGGCCAGGCTCGTTCCGGGTTCACTGGCGCGCATCCTGTACGGCAAGGAATCGATCTTCGAGCGTCACCGCCACCGCTATGAATTCAACAATCACTATCTCGAGGAATTGACTGCGGCCGGCCTGCGCTTCTCCGGCTTCTCGGCGGATGGGTTGGTGGAATTCATTGAACTGCCCAGCCATCCCTGGTTCGTTGCCAGTCAATTCCATCCCGAATTCACGTCCACGCCCCGCGACGGGCACCCCCTGTTCGCGGGCTTCGTCAGGGCAGCGCGCGAGTACCGAGCTTCGCTGCAGCCCGGGCGCGCCGCCACCGCATGAATCGCTGAACCATGAAGCTGACTTCCTTTGAGGTCGGGCCGGATCGCCCGTTCTTTTTAATTGCCGGACCCTGTGTGATTGAAAGCGAAGGCCTCGTCGTCGATGTGGCCGGCCGTCTCAAGGAGATGACAGCCGCGCTCAAAATCCCCTTCATCTTCAAAGCATCGTTCGACAAGGCCAATCGCTCCTCGCGAGCAAGTTTTCGCGGTCCCGGTTTGCAAGAAGGCTTGAAGGCCTTGGCCAAAGTGCGCGAACAGATCGGCGTGCCGGTCTTGACCGACGTGCATGAGGATACGCCGCTTGCCGAAGTCGCGGCCGTTGTCGATGTGCTGCAAACGCCGGCATTTCTTTGCCGTCAAACCAATTTCATCGTCGCCGCCTGCTCGCAGGGCAAACCGGTGAACATCAAGAAGGGGCAGTTCCTGTCGCCCTGGGAAATGCAGAACGTCGTCGACAAGGCGCGCTCCACCGGCAATGCGCAGATCATGGTTTGCGAGCGCGGCTTCTCCTTCGGCTATAATAATCTGGTGGCGGACATGCGCTCCCTGGCCGTCATGCGCGCCACCGGGTGTCCGGTGGTATTCGATGCGACGCACTCGGTGCAGCTGCCCGGCGGCAAGGGCGACTCCTCCGGCGGGCAGCGAGAATTCGTGCCGGTGCTGGCGCGTGCCGCGGTTGCCGCCGGCGTGGCGGGCATTTTCATGGAGACGCACCCCGACCCCGCCAAGGCGCTGTCGGATGGTCCGAACGCCTGGCCCTTGGATCGCATGAAGCCGTTGCTGACCACGCTTGCCGAACTGGACGCCGCGGTCAAGAGATCACCCTTTGAGGAATCACTTCTATGAGTCGAATCGTCGATGTTCGCGGCCGTCAAATCATCGATTCCCGGGGAAATCCCACGGTCGAAGCGGACGTGGTATTGGAATCCGGCACCGTCGGCCGGGCAGCGGTGCCCTCGGGTGCTTCGACCGGCTCGCGCGAAGCGGTGGAGCTGCGTGACGGCGACATGAAACGATTCGGCGGCAAGGGCGTGCTCAAGGCCGTCGGCGCCGTCAATGGAACAATCCGCGACGCCATCATGGGCTCAAACGCCCAGGATCAAGCGGCACTCGATGCCACGATGATCAAATTGGATGGCACGGACAGCAAAGCGAGATTGGGCGCCAATGCGATTTTGGCCGTGTCGTTGGCGGCGGCGAAGGCTGCCGCGGCCGATCAAGGCCTGCCCCTGTACCGGCATTTGGCGCGCACCGGGGATTTGATGCTGCCCGTGCCGATGATGAATATCATCAATGGCGGGGCGCACGCGGACAACAGTGTCGATATTCAAGAATTCATGATTCTGCCGATCGGCGCGCCGTCGTTTTCCGAAGCCTTGCGCTATGGCGCCGAAGTGTTTCATACCCTCAAGAAAGTGCTGCACGCCAAGGGCTTGAATACCGCCGTCGGGGATGAGGGCGGCTTCGCCCCGGATTTGCCGTCGAACGAAGCGGCCATCACCATCATCTTGGAAGCCATCGACAAGGCCGGCTATCGTGCGGGCAAGGATATCTATTTGGGTTTGGATGTCGCCAGCACCGAATTTTTCAAGGACGGCGTCTACGACCTCGAGTCCGAGGGGCGCAAGTTCAGCGCGTCGGAATTTGCCGATTATCTGGCGGGCTTGGTCGCCAAGTATCCCATCGTCACCGTCGAAGACGGCATGAGCGAAGGCGACTGGGACGGCTGGGCCATCCTCACGCGCAAATTGGGAACCAAGGTGCAGCTGGTGGGTGATGACCTGTTCGTGACGAACACCAAGATTTTCGCCGAAGGCATCGCCAAGAAAATCGCCAACGCGATTCTCATAAAGCCCAATCAAATCGGGACACTGACCGAAACATTGGCTGCCATCGACATGGCATTCAAGGCGAAATACGCTGCCGTCGTTTCGCACCGCTCCGGCGAGACCGAGGACGCGACGATTGCGGACATCGCGGCCGCGACGACCGCGACGCAAATCAAAACCGGTTCGATGTCGCGCTCCGATCGAATGGCCAAGTACAATCAGCTCCTGAGAATCGAGGGCGAGTTGGGCGCCAAGGCATCTTACGCAGGAGCGCGTGCCTTGTCGGTTCCAATTTCTTAAGAGTTCGTGCTAAGCTCCTGTCCCCATGAGGATTTTCTCGGCCGTACTGGCTATCACACTGATCTTGCTTCAGGGCCGATTGTGGCTGTCGGATCGAGGCTTGCGCGAAGTGTCGGGGCTTGAGCTCTCGGTCGATGCACAAAAAGCGGCCAATCAGAGCCAGGGCGAGCGCAACCGGCAATTGGCGGCCGAAGTGACCAATCTCAAGGTCGGTTTGACGGCACTCGAAGAGCGGGCCCGCAGCGAACTGGGGATGGTCACGGCCAGCGAGACTTTTTATCAAGTCGTGCGGGCCAACACGCCGGCTCCCGCGGCTCCCGTCCCGGTTGCCGCCACCGCTCGCGTTCGGTGACCGTGCCGGCGGAGCGCCGCCTCTGGGCGATCGTTCCCGCGGCAGGCCGTGGCGAGCGCTTTGCCTCGAGTGAGACGCCCAACCTCCCTAAACAGTACACGGCGCTATTGGGCAGCAGCGTGCTCGAATGGTCACTGCGAGCGCTGCTGGCCGAGCCCCGCATCCACGCCATTGTGGTGGTCCTCGCGGCAGGCGACAGTCATTGGCCGCAGGTCGCGGCCAGGTTGAACTCGCCGAAACTCTTGACCACGATCGGCGGTGCTCAGCGGCAAGATTCGGTAATGAACGGCTTGGACTTCTTAAGTTCGCGCGCTGCCGCCGATGATTGGATTCTGGTGCACGATGCCGCGCGCCCCTGCTTGAGCGGCCGCGACATCGGCGCCCTCGCCGACGCGCTCCAAAATAAATCGGGCGACAGCGCATCGGCTGTCAATGGGGCCGTGCTCGCGGCCCCAATTGTCGACACGGTAAAACGCGAGCTGCCGAGCGGCGTTGAAACCGTCGATCGCGCAGGCCTGTGGCGTGCCTTGACGCCGCAGGTTTTTGCATTCGCGCCATTGCGCCGCGCGCTTCAAGATGCGGCTCGCGCCGGCGTTGCGGTGACCGATGAAGCGCAAGCCATGGAACGCATCGGCATTCGCGCCTCCTTGGTCAGCGGCTCACCGTTCAACATCAAGGTGACCCGCGCCGCGGACTTGAGCGTGGCGGCGGACATACTCAAAATGGGCGCGGGCGTACTCAAGACGGGGGAGAGCAGTCAAATGCGAGTCGGACAAGGGATGGACGTGCATGCCTTTGGCGAAGGCGATCACGTCGTGCTGGGGGGCGTGCGCATTGCGCACAGCCAGGGCGTGGTGGCGCACTCGGACGGCGACGTCGTGATTCATGCTTTGTGCGATGCACTGCTCGGCGCCATGGGCGACGGAGACATCGGCCAGCATTTTCCCGATACCGACCCGCGCTATCGCGGCGCAGACAGCCGCGTGTTTCTGCGCGTGGTGGCGCAGCGCATGAAGGCGGCGGGACTGCAGCTGGTCAATGCCGACATCACCGTGCTCGCCGAAGCGCCGCGCATCGCCGTGCATCGAAGTGCGATGGCGGCAAACCTCGCCGCCGATCTGGATGCCGCGGCTGCCGTGATCAACATCAAAGCGACCACCACCGAGCGACTAGGATTCATTGGCCGCAAGGAAGGTTTGGCGGCACTGGCATCGGTTCTGCTTGCCCGGCCTTAGCGCTCCCTGGCTGGCCGCGGCGTCAACCGTCGGCGCCTCATCCCCGGGTGTCCAGCCAGCCGCCTTCGAAGCCTGCCCGCTCGAGACCGCGCCTTAAGTACGGACTGCGGCGCATGATGCGCCAGATGAGACCGCTGCGAAAATTCTCAATCA
>DASQPK010000073.1:0-14860 GCA_035643995.1 Steroidobacteraceae bacterium
AGATAAGGGCGCTGAAATGAGTGCCATGAGAAACAACGATGCGTCGAAAGCGCAGCGACGAACTGAACTTTGCACCATGTCTCCCCCCGCAATGAAAGGGTAAGCTCATTGTAAGCCGATGCGCCGGCCGGGACACGCGGCGACTTGATCATGCCCCTGCCGCGTCCTACAGTGGGCAACAACGCTCATATAGAGGAAGCGGAATGATTCAATCCCAGTTTACGCGTTTGTTAATTACGGCAACCCTCGTCGCAATCACGGTGCCGATCTACGCGCAACAGGCTCCTGAGCCTGCAAAGGCACCCGCGAATTCAAATCCCGCGGCGCCCGCCCAAGCCGACACCTCCGCGCAGGACGCAGATGCTGCCGCCGCGGCCGCGGCCATCGCCAAGGCGAAGGCTGCTGCGGCTGCACAGGCAGAGCCAAAGCCAAAGTCATCCTCAGACGGTGACGCGGCGCTCGCGAAAAGGGCCAAAGAGGCCGGTTGGCGGGCGGAAGTGCGCAGCGGCGTGACGGTGTACTGCCGCCAAGATGCGGTCGTGGGTTCGCGTTTCACACAGAAGAGATGTGCTGCCGAGAGCCAATTGGCGGGAATATTGGAGCGGCAGGAGTATGAACGAGAACAGTTGAAGCAACGCGGCTGCGGCGGCAATTGCGGAGGCAAGTAGCGACTCCTGACCGCTGCCGACACTCACTCACCGGGACCACATGCGGTGCAGATTCGCGAACACGTATTCCAGCTGAGTTCGCGTGCGCCAGTCCATTTTCGCCGCTTCATAGGCGCGCACTTCGCCCAATGAATAAAGCATGTCCCGCTGCAATGGATCGGGGATCTGGCTCTCGATGAAGGTGATCATGACCAGGCGCGATCCGGACCTGACTGGTTCCACCTGATGTACGTTGGTCGAGGGATAGAAAACGGCCGAGCCGGCCTTGCCCTTGACGTGCACGATCTCGGAGCCGAGGTAGATGACCAACTCGCCGCCCTCGTAATCGGCTGGGTCGGAAATGAACATGGTGCAGGAAACATCCGATCGCAACGGTTGCGAAGCCAAGGGCATGAACGCCGCATCGATGTGCGCGCCGTATTTCATGCCGACGTCGTAGCGGGCCAGCGATGGCAACGCCATGCGCTGCGGAAAGGTGAAATTCCGTGATTGCTCGTTGCGCTGCAGCGCTGTCAACGCGATTTGCGAAGCTTTCTGCGCCATCGGATCGATGGGGTCGCCGATGACGTTGTCCTTGGTGTGGTTGTGCGGATTGGAACGCCGGCCGTCTATTAGTTTTGCTTGACGGGCAATGTCCGATATTTCCTGCACTTCGGCCGGTGTGAGGTAGTTTTCAATTTGAAGGAACATCGTTCATCCTGTCGGTTCTTGACGAGAAGGACGCCAAGTATAATCGTGACCCCCATCGATGATCTCAAGGACGTGCTGGGCCGCTCCCCCGAACTGTTCCCCCATGGGCTGGATGCGGGTAAGGACAGCATTTCCTTCGTTCGCTTGACCCGGAGCGATTACGCAGCAGCGAGCTTTCTTGACGCCCGCGTCCTGACGCCGCAATCCGCCGGCCGTACGATCCCATGGCCGCAGGTGGCCGCCGCGATCGAAGCAGCGCAACTCGCCGAGCATTGCGCTTTTATTTTCCATATTGGGCACGTCGGCTCCACGCTGCTCTCGCGGCTCATCGGCGCCCACCCGGGCGCTCTCGCGCTGCGCGAACCATTGCTACTGCGCACTTTCACCGAATTGCACAGCACGCCGGCGGCGCAGCCGCGCACCTGGCGCCCCGAGGAATTCGAGGCGCGCTTGAGCGGCTGTCTCAAACTGCTGTCCCGCACCTTCGACGGCGGACAAATTGCAGTACTCAAGGCCACGAGCTTTGTGTCCGAATTTGCCGCGGCGTTACTGTCGCGCAGCTCGCGGCCAAGAGCCGTGATGATGTATGTCTCTGCGGAGAGTCATATGGCTACCATCTTGGGCGGCCCCAACTCGCGCCAGGAAGCAAAATTGCTAGCGCCCGACCGTTGGCAGCGGCTGTACAGGCGCATGGGCCGCGAATCTCACCAGCTCGCACCACGCGGCGAAGGCGAAATGCTGGCGCTCGGCTGGGCATGCGAAACGTCCGCGTTGGCACGGGCGGCCGCCGCCAACGCGGCGCGGGTTCTCAAAATTGATTTCGAGCGGTTTCTTGCCGAGCCCGAGCCCGTTCTCGCCGCCGCATTCCGCCATTTGGGCATCGAAGCCGCGGCGAGCGCCGTCGCTTCAATTCTCGCGGGTCCGGACATGCGCCGTTATTCGAAAGCACCCGAATACGCCTATGACGCCGCGCTACGCCACGCGGTGCTAAACGAGGCGCGCGCCGCGCACGGCGCGGAAATTCAGCGCGGATTGGCGTGGCTCGACCGCGCAGCGGAGCAGTTTGCGGTGGTGCGGGAAGCCTTGGTGTTTGCGGCCTAATATTATGTTGTGCGGCTGCAAAAGGCACGCGATACCGCCAAAAAACGGCTGTTTCGGCGGGGCCAACTGTGGCAATGTAGATGGCGCGTCGAGGATGGGCATGAGCAAGTAAGACAGGGAGAGCTTGTTGTGAATCCTAAAATATTTCCGATCATGTTGGTGACCGCAATTGCGATGGGCGCCGCGTGCGCCACGGCGCAACAAGCGAGCGACGCGGCCGAGACCCGGCCGGCTAACGCCAGCCAGACGACGGCCGCAAACAAGGCATCCGATGACGCGGATGCCGCCGCCACCGTGGCTCTCATCGCAAAGGCCAATGCAGCCGCGGCTAAAGCCGCCACCACCGCCGCCGCCACCGCCGCCAACAAGGAAGCCGGTGATGCGGCGCTTGCAAAGAAAGCCATACAGTTCGGCTGGCGACCCGAGACCCAACATGGCAATTCCGTGTACTGCCGCGACGATCCCGTCATCGGGTCCCGCTTCAAGACGCGACGCTGCGTAGGTCCGGTTCAGCTCGCCGGTTTGCTCGAACAGGCGGAATTCGAAAAGGAGCGGCTTAAACAACACGCCTGCGGCGGGAACTGCGGCAGCCCCAGATAGCGGCTAGCTTTGGGACACCGTGTGGAGAGACAGTTCCGACCGGCATAAGATGCTTTTCCGGCCGGCGCGCGTTCGGACGCACTCAGCCGCCAACATTAAGAAACCGTCATTTTAGGCGCTTCGTAGCGCCGTTTAGCGCGCGCGGTCGCCTGATTGAAACAGGCATCAGCTTAGATAATTGGGTAATAATGCGCCCGTTGGCCGGGTCTTTTATATGAGCAGCAATTCCGCTGCGTTCCCTAACTATTGAGGAATTCAAAATGCAGATCAATAAACTGTCGAGCGCCGCCGTGGCCGCCGCCGCCGCCATGCTGTTCACCTCTGGAATCGCCACCACGTCGTTTGCCGCGGATGCCGCCACGGTCAAGTGTACGGGTGTGAATTCCTGCAAGGGAACCTCCGAGTGCAAGTCGGCAAAGAATAGCTGCAAGGGCATGAACAGCTGCAAAGGGCAGGGCTTCGTCTCCATGACCAAGCAAGCCTGCGACGATGCCAAAGCCAAAGCCAAGGCGGCGAAGTAAGCGCTGAAGCGTTGAAGGGGGCCGGGCTTGACCGCCCGGCCTCATCTTGATGAAACTCTCCGGCTTCGGCCTTGGCCTGCGAACTCCCCACTACGAGGCCATTTTAAGCGAGCCTCACGCGATCGATTGGCTCGAAGTCATCACTGAAAATTACTTGGGTCTGGGCGGCAAGCCGCTCGACTACCTGGAACGCATCCGCGAACGGTTTCCCCTGGTGATGCATGGCGTGTCGCTGTCGATCGGCAGCACCGACCCCATCGACTTCGATTACTTGAAAATGGTGCGTGCGCTGGCCTCACGCATCGAACCGCATTGGATTTCCGATCACTTATGCTGGACCGGCGTCGACGGACGGAATTTGCACGATTTACTGCCGCTGCCCTACACCGAAGAGGCATTGGCGTGCGTGGCTGCGCGAGTCGGGCAAGTGCAGGACGCCTTGGGCAGACAGATTTTGTTGGAAAACGTGTCGAGCTATCTTAGCTTTCACGCCGATGAGATGACCGAGTGGGAATTCCTGCGCGAAGTCGCCTCGCGCGCCGACTGCAACATCCTGCTCGACATCAACAATATCTATGTCAGCGGCGTCAATCACGGGTTTGACCCCGTAAAATATCTTCAGGCCATGCCGGCATCCCGCGTGCGCCAATTTCACCTGGCCGGGCATAGCGACATGGGCGGTCATCTCATCGACACGCATGACCACCCCATCGTCGCGCCCGTGTGGGATCTGTACGCCCAGGCTGTCGCGCTATTCGGCGATGTGCCGACCATGATCGAGCGCGACGACAACATTCCTGAACTCCAGGAACTCGTCACGGAACTGGACATGGCGCGCGACATCGCTGCCCGGCACTCAAGGCAGGCAGCGTAATGCTGCGTGAGTTGCAGCAGGAGATGCAGCGCCACCTGCTGGGCGGGGAAAGCGCGGTCGCCGCGGCCATTGTGGATGCACCGCCATTGCCGGCCGCAGAACGATTGGCGATTTATCGCAACGCCTATCAAGTTCGCCTGATCGACGCGCTGCACGACACCTACCCCATCCTTCACGGTCTGCTCGGTGACGAGGTGTGGCTTGCCTTGGGCGAAGCCTACGTGGCGGCGCACCCTTCGGTGTTTCGCTCGATTCGTTGGTATGGAGGCGAATTGGCGGATTTTTTGGCGCGCTGCCCGCCCTTCGGCGATGAGCCCATTCTCGCGGAAGTCGCGCTGCTCGAATGGACACTGGCGGAGGTGTTCGATGCCCAGGATGCGAAAGGCTTGCAGCGCGCGGCACTCGCCGCCGTCGCGCCCTCGGCGTGGGGCGATCTCACATTCCAGTTTCACCCTTCGCTGCGCCGGCTCGAGTTCAGCTGGAATACGGCGGCCGTTTGGAAGGCCATGAGCGCCGATGAAACCCCGCCGCGACCTGAGCCTGGGGTAGCGCCGGTTCCGTGGCTGTTGTGGCGTCAAAACCTGCAGAATTATTTTCGTTCCATGAGCGGCGCCGAATCGGCCGCGCTCGACGCTGCGCTGCGCGGCCGCAGTTTCGGCGCGATTTGCGAGGACTTGAGCGTGCTGCTGCCGGAGGACGAAATTGCCGCTGCCGCCGCCGCTCTTCTGGGGACCTGGGCGGACAGCGGCATCCTTGTCGGCATCGGCGAGGCTGGGGCGGCTGCGCCCTCAGAGTAGGTCGCCGCCCTCTCCGACCAGTTCCTTGCGCAGCAGCGGGATGGGCGGTCCTCCGTACGACAGGAACTTGTCGTGGAACTCATGCCAACGAGCGTGGTCATCCGCGGGCGGAGTTGAACCCGGCGCCGCGCCCTTGGCCAGCCAATCTGCCCTCAGTTTACGAATCATGAGTTTGCCGAGCGTGTAATTCAGGTAGGCCGGATCGTAAGTGCCGCGTGCCGCCTGCTGGCGCGCATTGCCGGGATCCTGAAAGGCTTGCTCGCGGAACATTTTCTCGGACGCCGCGACGCTCATGCCATGCGTATGCAGTCCGATGGTGGAGAGCAAGCGTACGTCGCGCAGCAGCGCCTCGCTGAGCTGGCCGATGTGCTTCTCCGGATCACCGCGACCCAAGCCCATTTCGATCACCATCTCTTCGCAATAGTGTGCCCACCCCTCGGCAAAGGCATATCCCACCCACAGCGCTTCCAGCTTGTCGGGGTTCGCATTCGAATGCAGGAACTGCAGGAAATGTCCGGGCCAGACTTCGTGCACCGATGTGAATAACAACGCCGCTTCGCCGGGTATATATGACGCCTGCTCCGCCTTGCTCCACTTCGGGTCCGGCGGCGCAATGTTGTAAGTGGATGCCACGCCTTTGTCGTAGGGACCCGCGGTGTTGATGAATGCGGCGTTGGATCGATTGTAGGGCGGCGCTTCCGCTACCAAGGCCTCGTCGTTGCTCGGAATCGAGACCACGTTGTTCTGAACGATGAACTCCTTGAGCGTCTTGAGCTGGCTGCGCGCTTCCTCGACAGGACCGGCTTTCGGTTTGTTCGCCGCCATCTTGGCGACGCATTGCGCCGGCGACGCCTTCGGCGCGTAGGTGTTGCACTCCGCCTTGAGCGCGGCGGTATTGCGGTCCAGATCCGCGCGTCCCGCCGCTTCGATCTTGTCCACGCTCAAATCGACTTGTTCGGTTTGTTTGACCATCTGCGCGAACAAGTCCGCTCCAAGAGCGTACTTGTCGTTGGCGTTCTTGCGCTCGGCGATGAGATAGTCCTTGAGTCCGTTCATCGCCGCCGCCGCGACGGCGTTGGCATCGGTCAGCTGCTTTTGCAGGTCGGGGTCGCTCACCGCCGCAAACACGGCCGAGACGTTCTTGCTGTAGAAATCGGCGAGTCCGCTGAATTGCGCGATTCCCAATTCGACGTAAGTTTTAGGCAGCGGCGATTTGAGATTCTCCTTGATTGCCGTGGCAATTCTTGGAATGCCGCGCGCGTACTTGATGTAAGCCTTCATGCGCACGTTGAGCGGCGCATAATTTCGGCTCAAGTACACGTCCGGATCGATCTGACCCAAGTACCAGCCCGGGTTGCTGAAGGGGAACTGGGTCTTTTCTATCCAGAACAGGTCTTTGTCCAGCACCGCCAGCAAGTAAGCGCGGTCGAAGCGTTCGCGCGGCTCCAGGGTCGCCGGATCGACGGCGGAGATTTGCGCGCGCTGATCGTGCAGCCGGGCGATTTCGCGCTTGATTCCGTGCGCGCTCAAGTCCGGCAGCTGGCCGTCGAATTCATGGCGGCCGGCTTGCACCGCAAACGAGGGCCGTGCCAGCATATATTCTTCGATGAAAGAGTTTGATTGCCTGAGCCAGGCAACACTCGCGGGCGAAGGATTCTTAGGCTTAGGCTTAGGCGATGGCGGTGGTGTCGACTGATTGCAGGCTGCCAGGACAAGCAGCAGGACGCAGGATGCGGCGCCTACTTTAAGCGACTTCGACATAGCAACTCCCCCTTACCTTAATTTTCTAAAAGTCGTACTTGCCGCCGCGTTCCAGCGCGCGTTTGTAAGCGTCGCGCGCGTGGATGCGATCGAGAAATGCCGTTGATTTGGGGCGGCTGGCATTCAATCCGGCCCGAGACACCGCGAGCTCCAACGGAAAGCTCATCTGCACATCGGCGGCCGTGAATTGCTCTCCGGCAAACCACGAGTGCGCGTTGAGCTCAGCCTCGATGAAATCCAAATGGCGCTTCAAGTTAGGCGCAATAAAACCATTGGTGACGGTCGCGGCGATACGGCGGGCGATCGCGCTGACGGGCCATGGCGCGGGATTGGCGGCAACCCTATCGAACACCAATTTGAGCAGCAGCGGCGACATCGTCGATCCTTCCGCATAGTGCAACCAGTACGTATAACGCAGGCGCTGCGCAGTGGCGGCGGGAGGAATCAAGCGTCCATCGCCGTATTTGGAAAGCAGGTATTCGATGATCGCCCCGGATTCGGCCACCGTGACCTCGCCATCGACGATGACCGGGGATTTGCCCAGCGGGTGAATCGCGAGCAGCGAGGGTGGGGCCAGCATCGTCTTGGCATCCCGCTCGTAGCGTTTCACCTCGTACGGGACGCCGAGTTCCTCGAGCAACCACAACACCCTCTGCGAGCGGGAGTTGTTGAGATGGTGAACGACGACCATCCAAGCATTGTAAACCCTCGGGAGCCTGCCCTCCTAGGGGTCGCCCGGCGCGAACCAATCGGCCTTGACCGACCGGAATTCAGGAAGAGCTTCACAGCGCGCCGCAAGCGCGTTCAAGGCGGGGTACGCCACCGCATCGCGATTGATGTCCAATGCGTCTCCCAGGAAAGTGTAGGCGCAGGTGACGGTGATATCCGCCTGCGTAATTCGGTTGCCGATCAGCCACTCACCTCCGCGCACCTGGCACAACCGGTCCAGTTCGGCGAGCGCCGCATGCGTTTGGGTATGACAGCGCTCCACCCAGGGCCGATAGCGTTTCTCCGGTGGGCGAAACGCATTCTCGTATACCTGCAACACGCCCTTTTCCGCGCCGCCGACCGCAATCGCGATGATGCGCAGTGCTTCTCGCCGAGGCTCGCCCGATCGGGGCAGCAGCGCCCGCTCGGGACCTGCGGTCTCGTCGAGGAAATCCAATATCGTGGCGGACTCGATCAATGTGTCGCCATCCGTCAGCACCAACGCCGGCACGCGCCCCAGGGGATTGAACTGGCGAATCAGCTCAAAGTCCTTGCCGACGGACCAGTTGCGATGCTCGAACGGCACCTGCAATAGATTCATGCTGACTGCGACCCGGCGCACGAACGGCGAATCGAACATGCCGATGAGAATCATATCAGTGGCCACCCTTCACCATTAACCCGGCTCCGGCAAGGGCTTCCGCCAACTGCGCTTCGATGCGCGAAGCCTCGCTGCGCTTGATGTACTGCAAATGCATGGTCGGCCCTGTCAACACCTCGATACCTCGTTTCAATACGCTTCCCGCCGCGCGAATCCCCGCCTTGTGCTGATCGAAGCGCTGCGCCGGACTGTACTTGCTCATACCGACATACACGCCGTAGGTTTCACCACGGTCGGTGAAATCCAGAAGCACCAAGTAGATGTTCGATCGCCCCTTGGCAGCGGCTCTAAACCCGAGTGCGATCTCGTAGGCCTCGGGCAGCCAGTCTATATAGCGCATCGGCAGCCATTCCGGAACGGATGCCGCCGCGCATGCCCATAGTTGTTCGAGCGCGCGCTCAATGTTAATGGACATTGCGCCTCGCATCCACAGCTCGTGTATGCAGTGGGCGCCCATGAGCCCGTCTGCGGCAGCGAACGCACGCTGCAGATGGTTGGCAATATCCGCCGGCGCCAGATCTTGAAGCGGCCGGCTGCCAGGCGGAGTTTTGACATCAATGCGCAAGCGCGACGCATTATAGGGGAGCTTGACAGCGCCGCTAATGCAATCTCGCCGCGTAACGCCCAATATCGGGCTGCGCGCAATGGCTCAATCCGGCGGGGTCGTCCTCGTCCCTGGAGAACTTCAAGGAGTTCGACGCGCGTCTCCGCCCTGCCATCGGATTTCCCCTCTGCAGGGGTCCAGCAGGTGCTCAACGCCCGCGATAAATCCCATGGTTCGCAGCAATGCAAACGCTCGGATTTGCGCGTGCGGAAACGCCTCGCGCACGCGGGCGGCGGCGGCCAGCAAAGTTCGCCCTTTGGTAATTACATCGTCGATGAGTACGACACCTGCCGGGTCGACCGAGGATCGCTCCACTAGGAACGATTCGAAGTGACACGAGACCGTCGGGCGGGCGCCGCGAACGGCGGTGGCGGATTTGGGCACGGCGCAGACGCGGTGCAGACCGGGCCACGCCACGGTCCCCAATCCTTCGTGCACCAGGGCGCGTGCAAGATCCGCCGCCACCCACGTGCCGCAGGCTTTGGTCGAGCTTCGCGGCACGGGCACCAACACGTCGGTGTCGCGGAAAAACCCGGCGAGTTGCGGGCAATGCGCGGCTTGCTGTTGGACGCGCTCGGCATATTTGACGATGAAATGGGCATCGCCCTCTTTCAGCAGCGCACGCAGCAGGCGGGAGCGTTCGCACATAGCGCCCTCTCCCGCGGGCGAGTACACATAACAGGACGCGTAGGCAAGTCTGCGGATCACAGCGAATGATCGTCGTCGCGCGTGCGACTTGCGCCACGGGCTTTGCTGGGTTGGGGTTGGGCTTGTACGTGTGCTTGTGCTTCGCGCCAACGCCGCCAATTCTCCGCCGACTGTTTCTGGATCTCTTCAATGCTTTTGGGTTCAGCCGCGGCGGCCGGCTGCGCCGATCGCTGTAGCCGCGAATCGACCCGGGCCTGGTGTTCCTCGCGAATGCGCTCCGCAATGGCGCTTCGAAACCCATGCCGCTCCATTTCGAACGCGGCGCGCGGAATGTGCGGTGTGGGTTCGCGGTCAATGCCCTGCGCCTCAAGCGTGCGATGATCGATGCGGACTCCAAGGTGTGCCTCCTGCAGCGCTGCATTCGCAGCTTCGGCCCAGCGTTGGCGGACGTGCAGCAACTCGTTGATCCCGGGCCCCAGGCCGATTTCACGGCGACGTGTATCGTTCCACTCGAGCGTGGTTTTGGCCCCCAGACCCTCGGTGATCACTTCGCGGGTGGTCGCCAGCAGGTGCGCGTGAAAATTGCGCGGGTCGCTCCCGGGAAAGTCCCTCGGCGCATGAATGGTGACATCCACGGCAAATCGATAACGCTCAACCAGTTCCCGCGAAAATCCTCTCACCAAGCTCAAGCGATGTTCCTGCGGCAGTTCGGCGGGCAAGGCAACCAGGTACTCACGGGCGACGCGTGCATTCTTGCGCGTCTCCGCCGCCTCTGCCGTATTCCATAGATTGGCGCGATCCTTCGCCCAACCCATGTCGTCCGCCACGAATTGATCCGGCAGAATGATCTCTTTGTGCATGACGTCTTGGCGATCGGAGTGATCGTAGGTCTTGCCGCTGCGTTCGTCGCGGATGCGCTCGCCGGCCCGGTATGCGGCGGCACTCACAGCACTGCTGCCGCCGGAACGCCCGAAAGTCGTGAGGTTGAGAAAGTAGATTGCCACGGGCCGCTGACGCCTGCGTCAACGCACGCGCATATGCACAAAAAACGCTGGATCGACTGCATAACCCGCCGAGACCGCTTCGAAAGCGTGGGGAATCGCCAAGAGCGAAATAGCCTGCGCCCCTTCTGCATCGGCCGGCATGAAGCCGCCCGGCTCACAGTGCAATTCGTCATCGTTCACCAGCGCGTCGCAATGCTCGCAATGATTTGCCCAGCAGGGATCGGGTGCCTCCGCGCCGCACGCCAAACGAAAGGAGGGAGAGGTCTGCAACAATTGGCGCCGCACACTTTCCGGCAGCTCGGTCACATCAAATACAAACGCGCTGACGTCGGCGGACTGCCATTCGTCTTCGATCAAGATCTCGTGAGGTGCAGGCAGCGCCAACGCCACAACCCGGGTCCATTGGCCGCAGGACATGCACTGCACCGTGGTCTGCGCGATGTAGTAGCTGGATGAGCGAATGTTGGCGTCGGTCAGTTGCATCGCTATCCTCCGGCGAACGCGACTTTGAGCCACACCGCGGACGATGCGGTTTTGAGGTAACCGCGCAGATCCGGCAGCTGCTCCAGCTCGGACGCCAAGACGGCCGGCTCAGTGACATGGCTGTAGGTGGTGCTGCGGGAACGGCGCGCGCCGCGGGCCGAGAGGCCGCTTTCGCGATCTTTGCCGCGCGACACCTGCCGCCTGAGCACTTCCCGATCGCCGATGAGCCGCGAGGCGAAAAGCGAGGTGCCGCCGTTTTCGCTGCCCGAACAGCGCAAAATCAGGGTGTTGCTGCAGTTCTCAACGAGTGTCTGCGCCTCACCGTGACCATAGGTGCTGGACACCTGCGCGACGGATTGGAATCCCAGGACGCAACGGCAGCCGAATTTACGCAGACGCGCCAGTGCGTCCTTGAGGCCGTCAATGGCGCCAAGCGCATCGAGCTCATCGACGACGAACCACAATTTTTGGTCGCCGCGCGGAGCCTGGCTCATGGCTTCGAAAATCGCCAGGTGCATCCAGGTGGCGATCATTGATCGCAGCGCGGCGATTTGACCGGCGCGATACGGGATGAACAGCATCCCAGGAGAAGCGCGAGCCTTTACCCACGCGCGTACGGAAAACTGCCGCCCGCGTTGGCGCTCGATGTATTCGAGGGCCGCGATCGCGGTGCCGGTGACCGAGCGGATGGACCCGAACATGCGCGCGTTGTCGGGATCGAGAAAGGGCTGAGCGGGCGTGCCGGCGACGATGGGCCGCAGTTCATCCGCGGATGCAACGGTGAGCAAACGCCATAACTCACCGGCATGACATGCGCCCGAAAAGCGGCAGCGGCGCAGGATGGCGGCCAGAAAAGTGCGGGCGTAGCCGCGCCATTCACGCGCTGCAGGATCCTCAGCGTCAGGGATCAGGCCCCGCGCCAGCTGTTCGACATCGAAACTGTTTTCAATCTCGGCGAACCAATTCCATTTGGCGGATTGCGGCTCGAAGGGATTGAGCACGATGTCGCCGCGATAACGATCGTAGAAATGTTCCAGATACCCTGCGTCTGGATCGGCGAAGACGGCGCGATCGCCGCGCGCGATGGCACAACCCAAAAGCTCGCGAATGGCGGTGGACTTGCCCGTGCCGGTGGTGCCGATGAGCTTGAAATGCTTGGTCTCATCTGCGTGGGGGATGGCGATGCCCGCCAGGGTTACGCAGTCAGATGAGGTTCTGCGGCGGGCACTGCGCCGCTGCATCGGTCTGCCGTCGGACAACAGTGTGCCGCGCCTGTGCTCAAAGATGTCCCTGCGCCGCAGCCCTCGCGCGCACAGCCTTGCGCAACAGGCCGCCGCGAGGGTGAGCGCGGCCACCAGCAGCACGGCGTACGAACTTTGCAGCCGTTCCATCACCTCGGGCAAATTCATGTGCTAGTAGCCCTCGATCACGTAGTAGTCCGCCTTATCACCGTAGCTCGGCGCCTTGCGGTCCACGCGGACACAGAGGCGTCTGGCTTCACCGCATCGCCGCCAGTCGATGCGGCCGCCCTGCTGTTCGAGCTTGGCGACGTTCGCCGCCAGTTCCTCGCGTCGGGCGCGCAATGTCGCGATGTCCGCCGGCGAAGGCAGCGCCCAGCGTGCCAGGGCCATCGGAACCAGTGCGCAGAACATGGCGCCGGAGAGACTCAACAGCATGCCGCGCCAGGCGGTACCGCTTCGGAGCTTCTGGAGAGCCCGGGTCGCCCGCGCGGTCTCCGCGGTCAACACCTGCAATTCCTCGACCAGCGTGTGCCGGATTTCATCCCGAACGACGGCGTCAAGATCCAGAGTGTGGGCGCGGAGCTTTTCGAGCTGGCCCTCAGCAAGCTTTTGATGGACCTGGGCGCTTTCCATGAGCAGGCCGACCTTCATGGTTGCATCGTCCACGGCGCCACGATCACTCATGCTCCAAACCCAACGAGCGCCGCTGCCGGGCGGCGCGCGGCTCGCTCGAGTTCGGCTTGATTTCATTCCACGCATTCTTGGCGTCAAGTCGCACCTGCTGCCAGGTCGGATCCGATGCGTATTTCAGATACCCATAGAGATCGGGAAGCTGCTCCACCTGCGAGGGCAGAACCGCGGGCTCCACGGCAAAGTGTTCATTGCGCGAGATGGACTCCCACCTCTCGTTGGCGCGCCGGCTCGTCGACACCGTGGTGCGCAGTACCTCGCGCTCGCCAATGAGCTGTGACGCGAATCGCGCCGTGCCGCCGCCCTCGCTCGCGGAGCAACGGAGAATCAAGGTGTTCCCGCAGTTCTCGACAATCGTGTGAGCATCGCCCTGGCCGTAAGTGCTGGAGACTTGGGCGATCGACTGGAATCCCAAGACGCAGCGTCCATTGAATTTTCGCAGCCGTGCCAGCGCATCCTTGAGTCCATCGATCTGGCCCAACGCATCCAATTCATCGACGACGAACCACAGGCCTTGCTTTTGTTCGCCTTGATTCATGGTTTCGAAAATGGCGAGACGCATCCATCCGGAGATCGTGGAGCGCAGCGCCGCGATCTCTCCCGCTCTGTAAGGGATGAACAGGACGCCCGGTTTCTCATCGCTGACCCAGTTGCGCACCGAGAAACTCGCGCCCTTTTGCTGCGCGACATACTCGAGCGAGCCGACGGCGGAGCTCGTGACCGAACGGATGGAGTCGAACATCCGGCTGTTGTGCTCATCCAGGAACGGCTGCGCCGGCGTGCCGTGAAGCAGCCCGCGCAATTCGCCGGCTTCGGCGACCACCAACAGGCGATAGAGTTCGCCCACATCGGAAACGCCTCCTTGGCGAGCCTGGCGGGTCACCGCCGTGAAGAAGGTGCGCGCGTAGCCCCGCCAACTGCGGTCCTGGCCGTCGTGATCCGGGATCAGCGAACGCGCCAATTGTTCAACGTCGTGCGTATTGCGGATTTCCGCAAATAGATCCCATTTCACCGAGCGCTCATCGAAGGGATTGAGAATGATGTCGCCGCGGTCCTGCCGATAGAACCGCCGCAGGTAGCCACCATCCGGATCCGCGATGACCGCGCGATCGCCGCGGCCCAGCGCGCTGCGCATGATCTCCTGGATAGCGGTGCTCTTTCCCGTGCCCGTGGTACCGATCAATTTGAAATGTTTGGCTTCATCCTGCGCGGGTACTTCAAGGCCGGCCAGGGTGATCGTGGCGTTGTCGGAAAGGCTGCGGGACTGCGCCTTCGCGGGCGGCAGTTGCTCCGCGACGCGGGAGCCGCGCTGATGCACCCTACCGGAGGGACCGCCCCGAGCGATCACCTTGCCGCCGGTGTAGCCGAGCACGGCGCTGATGCCGGTTGCAGCCGCAACCTGCACGGATCCGTGAAAGCTCAAGGTCGCAGCGGCGACCGCCGCCATCGCCGTCAACGGCGCGGCCACCATCGGCGAAAACACGTACTGTTTAAAGTTCGCGCGCGACCGCGCCAGACCGGCGAGCATTGGCCCCTGCACGGCGGCGTAGCCCATGAGAATACCCGTCCAACCATGCAGCAGCCCGCTCATCGCCGCTTGCGCTCCGGGTCGTACCAGATCTCCTTGATGAATCGCTCGTGGCGCTCAACGCCGAACTGAATCACCACATCGACCAGCAAGTACAACAGGCTTTTGATATCGCTGCGCGCGAGCTCGCGGCCGCCTTGGTTCTGCTTCACCAACAGCACCAGCTGTTCAAAGGCCAGCTCCGCGCTTGTTGCGTGCACGCTGGTGATGGAACCCGGGTG
>DASQPK010000074.1:0-2078 GCA_035643995.1 Steroidobacteraceae bacterium
TTTGGCGCGACCCAAGCAGAAAAAGAACTGTTTTACAGCTGGTCGCCCGAATTGTTGGCGTTCTGCAGTCAGGACATCTATGAGCCGATTCTGGCGGAGGTCGCTCGACAAATCCCGGCGGTCGAGCTGCTGCAGAGTTCCCCGGCCACCGGCATCACCCAGGACGAGAAGGGCGTTACGGTCGAGTATTCCGCTGATGGCAGCAAGCGGACCGTGCGTGCGCAATACGTGATCGGCGCCGACGGCGTCCGCAGTCCCACGCGAAACTGGCTCGGGATCACCGAGAGCGGGATTGCCTCGCTCGGCGACTCCATCAATGTGCTGTTCACCGCCCCGATGGAACCGTATCGCGCCGGGCGTGGATACGGGCTGTTTTGGATCATCAATGGCGACACGCAGGGAGCCTTCGCGTGGCGCAATCGCGGCGATTTGTGGAGCTACAACTTCGAGGCGGCTCCAAACGAAGATCCTCAGAGCTATACCGCGGAGCGGTGTGCGGAGGTGGTGCGCGTCGCGGCGGGCGTACCCGATTTGCCGGTGAATGTGATCAGCATTCTACATTGGCAGCACGATCAAGCCGTTACCGACCGGTGGCGTTCCGGGCGCGTGTTTCTGGCGGGCGACGCCAGCCACCGTTTTCCTCCCCATGGCGGGTTCGGCATGAACAGCGGCCTGCAGGACAGCCAGAATCTGGTATGGAAAATCATCGCACGGCTTCGCTGGGGTGCCGGTGATGGTCTGCTCGACAGCTACGAAGCCGAGCGCAAACCGGTGGCACAGCACAATGGCGATCAATGCATCCTCAACACCAAGCGCATGGCCGAAACGGGTTTTCTGCTCAAAGATCCCAAATCGCTTGCCGTCATCGAAACTCCGGAGGGTGAACCGCTGCGGCAGAAGATCATCGCCTCAATCCCCAAGCAGCGCGAGCAGTTCTTCTCACAGGGCCAGCAATTCGGCCAGATCTACGACTCCACCGCACTCGTCAAAGATGGCACTGCGCGTGTCGAATCGAGCGTTTCCGAGTACCGCCCGACCGGCTATCCCGGGGCACGCGCACCGCGCGTCTGGTTGAAAAACGCGCAGGGCAGCGCATTCTCGACCATCGATCTATATAACGGCGGTTTCATCCTGTTCGCGCCAGGCGACGGGCAAGGTTGGATGGCGGCAGCGGCGGCGGCGGCCAAGGCGCTCTCGGCGCCGCTCACCTCCTTCGTAATCGGCGCCCCGGGCTACGTGCAGCGTTCCGAGGACGCAAAGTGGGAAGCGCTGGTCGGTGTCGGTCCCACCGGTGCGTTGCTGGTGCGTCCGGATGGGCATGTCGGCGCACGCTGGACCGCATTGCCCAAAGATGCGGCGGCGGCGTTGAAAGACGCCCTCGGCCGCATTCTCGCAGTGGGGTCCGGGATGCCCTCGGGAGGAAAGGAAACTTAAATGATCAAATCTTGGATATTTGAGTTGCCTTCAATCGACATCGACCTCAAAGAGCCCGCGACGGGACCGGCCTACGATTGGTTCTTCCGCGAATGGGACCGAGCCGAGGCCCTAAATTTCGAGGGCATCTTCCTCAGCGAACATCATCTCCCAAACTACCTTTGTCAATCGCCCAACATTCTTCTCGCTGCCATGGCAATGCGGACGAGCCGTCTGCGCATGGGCGTCATGGCCCTCACCGCGCCGATGTACCATCCGTCACGTCTCGCCGAGGAAATTGCGATGCTCGATCACCTCAGCAGAGGTAGGCTGGAGATCGGCCTGGCGCGTGGCGCCAATCCCGTAGAGGTTGGGCTGATCGGCATGCCGGCCCAAGAGATGCAGCCGCGCCTCCTCGAAGCGCTTGATATCGTCGAGGGTGCGCTGACCGCGAATGGGCCTTTCAATTACGATGGACACTTTTATGAGTGCAAGAACCTGGTCGTCCCCCGCACCTTGCAGCAACCGCTGCCGCCGCGCTGGTGGCCGACCGCGACGCCCGAGAGCGCCACGCTGGCGGCACGTCGAGGATACAAGACTTGCGCTGCGTTCCTGTCCGCCGACCGCATCGCCGAGAATTTCGACGTCTACCGAGCCGCAGCGGC
>DASQPK010000075.1:0-3543 GCA_035643995.1 Steroidobacteraceae bacterium
AAGTAGAGATTGGCCAGAAGCGGTGAGATCACCGATCCCTGCCCGGTCCCCTTGTCACTGACCGTCACGATCCCGTCTTCCAGGACGCCTGCCTTGAGCCATTTCTGGATCAGGCGGATGATGCGTCGGTCGCCGACGCGATGTTCCACAAACTTGATGAGCCACTCCTGACTCACCGCGTCGAAGGAAGTTACCACACACTACCCATCTCCACGACATCTCGCGGTCAGTAACGATCCTGCGTGAACGGCATCCGTTCGAGGGCCGCTCATTGGCGGTTATGTCTGCCATCAAGCGCCGCGGCACGCTGTCGTTGCTGGTGGTGCTGCCGGACGGCAGCCGCACGCTCATTCCCGCCAGTTGGACGGACTGGACGGCGACGACCGAGGAGCCCGCGCAATCCCGGCTCGAACATCGCGATTCCTGTCTCGCATCGCTGGCAGATTTGCTTCACGCACGAGGGATCGTGGACGCTCTCCTCGGTCGCTGTCTGATTCCACAACCAACGCCGGCGGCCGATGAGGAGAGTTGCGATGCAACTGACCATGGGTTTTCTCGAACCTCCCCCGCCGACGCAACCACAGCCGAGCCGAGAACTGCGCGACGCCGAAGCACGCGCCGAGGCGCTCAAGGTTCTGGCACGCATCATCGCGCAAGCCTGCCAGACGACAAATCACACGGAGGCAACCAATGAGTGACACCACAAAGATCGGCGCCTCGCATTTGAGCCGCGCTGCTTACGTCTATCTTCGACAATCCTCCCCCGCACAGGTCGAACACAATCGCGAATCGACGCAACGCCAATATGCTTTGGTGTCCAAGGCCGCCGCGCTTGGCTGGCCCGCGCAGCATGTCATCGTGATCGACGAAGATCTTGGCTTGTCCGGCGCAGGCGTCGTCGAACGCAGCGGCTTCGCGCGTCTCACCGCCGAAGTCGCGCTCGGGCATGTCGGCATCGTGCTTGGTCTCGAAGTGTCCCGCCTCGCTCGCAACAATGCCGATTGGTACCGCCTGCTCGATCTCTGCGGCCTCACCGACACGCTTATTGGCGATGCTGACGGCATCTATCATCCGGCCATGTTCAATGACCGATTACTGCTCGGCCTCAAGGGCACCATGAGCGAGGCCGAGTTGCATGTCCTGCGTGCGCGCCTCAACGGCGGGATTCGCAACAAGGCGGCACGCGGCGAGCTGCGTCGCGGCCTTCCCGTTGGCTTCATCTGGGGCGAAGAGGATGGCGAAGTCCTATTCCATCCGGATGAAGCGGTCTGCACCGCCATCCGGACCGTGTTTGCCAGGTTCAGTGAGCTCGGATCGGTCCGCCGCGTCTGGCTATGGTTGCGCAGCGAGGGCCTGTCGTTTCCGTTGCAGACCCGCCACGGCGGCGGTATCCGCTGGGTCGACCCGAGCTATATTGGCGTCTATCATGTGCTGACGAATCCGGTGTATGCGGGGGCCTACGCTTATGGCAAGAGCCGCCATGAGGTCACTCTCGACGGCTGCGGCGCGCGCAAAAAGAGGGTGCGCAAGCTGCCGCAGTCGCAATGGTCCGTGCTCATCCAGGACCACCATCAAGGCTTCATCGACTGGAGCACCTATGAGGCCAATCGCACCCGCATCAGTGCCAACACGCATCCACACCCGCATCAATCAGGCAGCGGCGCCGTGAGAGAAGGAACCGCCCTGCTGCAAGGTCTCGCCATCTGCGGACACTGCGGGCGCAAGCTGCGCACCCAATACACCGGCCGCACCGCTTCTCCGGGCTATCACTGCGCCGGTAAGACAATCGCGAATGGACGCGGCATCTACTGCCTCAACATCGGCGCCGTGCAGATCGACGACGCGGTGGCGCAGGCTGTGCTCGCCGCACTCGCGCCACTCGGCATCGAAGCTGCGCTCGCGGCCGCCGAGCGGATTGAGGCCGATCACGACGGTGCGCTCGCACAGTGGCGTCTTGCGGTGGAGCGGGCGAGCTACGAGGCGCAGCGCGCCGAGCGCCGTTATCGCGCCATCGATCCGGACAACCGCCTGGTCGCCCGTGGCCTCGAAGCCGAATGGGAGAAGGCGCTTCGCGAACTGGAGACTGCAAAAGCCGAACTGGCACGGCGCGAACATCGGCGTCCCAGAACACTCAGCACTGAAGAGCGCGGTCGCTTGCTCGCTCTCGGCACCGATCTGCGTGAAGTATGGCTAGCGCCAACCACGACGGCGCGCGACAAGAAGGAACTGCTACGCACCTTGCTCGAAGAAGTCATCATTGCTGTCGACAAGGGTGCGTATCGCTCCCACCTGACACTGCGTTGGCGCGGCGGCGCGCTTTCCGAGATTGATCTTGATCTGCTGCGTCGCCGCACAGCGCCGGTACGCACCGACGAGGACACGGTGGCGCTGGTGCGCCGGCTGGCCATTCACTATCCCGACGCTGTCATTGCCGGCATTCTCAATCGGCAAGAACGCACAACCGCCTATGGTCATCGCTTCACCGCAAACCACGTCGGCAATCTGCGTCGCCACTGGAACATCGATCGCTACGAGCCACCGCCTACGCCACCCGAAGGCGAAGCCCTGACGATCAAGCAAGCAGCCGCAACGCTCGGCGTAGCTACCTCCACCATTCATCGTTGGCTCAACGACGGCATCATCGCTGGAGAACAGCTCACGCCCGGCGCCCCTTGGCGCATTCGCCTCACCGACGATTTGCGCGCACGCGTCGCAGAAGAAGCTCCCGAGGGATATCTCACGATGTACCAAATCATGCGCCGGCTCGGGGTTTCTCGGCAGACCGTGTGGCAGCGTGTCAAGCGTGGCGACATCGAAGCCATCCATGTCAGGTGCGGACGCAAGAAAGGCCTGCGCCTCAAGCTCAATTGCCCACAACCCAACCTCTTCAACCAAGCCTCATGAATCTGGGTGTAGTATGAAGCACGATCCAAGAACGAACGGATGTCGGCGTCCAGTATCCAGTTCACCTTTGTGCTGGTGATCCCGACCATGAGCGCATCCATCGCATCGTGCGTGCCGCGTCCGGGCCGGAACCCATACGAAAACCCGAGGAAATCTTCCTCGTAGATCGCGCTCAGCACCGCAGCCGTGACCCTCTGGACGATCTTGTCCTCAAGGGCGGCGACCGCGATCGGGCCGCTGCCGACCATCCGGCTTGGGTATATAAACCCGCCGCGACGGTAGTGCCCGATACGCTCCCCGATGGACGCGGGCATGCAGGTCCTCGAGATTGCGCTCAAGGTGCTGCTCGTAGTCCCGACATGTCAGCCCGTCCACCCCAGGTGCAGCATTCTTCTTGAGTTCAAAGAATGCCTCTTCGAGGTGGTCAATACTGATGTGGTGGAAGAGCGCGGTGAACTTCTCCTTCTTCCTTTGCCTTGCAGCTTGCCGTATGCGCTGCAGCGCCTGTGACACGGTTCCCCGGTACTGTGCCCGGCCCGTGCTTTGCTGACTCACATTCCCCTCGGCCCCCGCCCTTGGCTCCACCAACTCCGCAGCCGGTTGCCCGGCTTTGTTCGTCGGCTTCACAGCTACTATGGC
>DASQPK010000076.1:0-5945 GCA_035643995.1 Steroidobacteraceae bacterium
TCGGCCTTCAGCGAGGGCTGGCCGGGCGCGGTGGCGAATGCGCGGTACCAGTATTCCGCGGTTGGAATGTCGGCGCGCGCTTTGATCGCCAGGCCATCGCCGATGGCTCGCGGGGTGTCACCCTGAGCCTCGGTGTAATAATTCATGCCGCGTTCGTGCAGAACTTGCGCGATCACGCGGTAGTGATTGTCGGCCAGCGCTTCTTCGAGCGTGCGATGAAAATCCCACAGAAAGCGTTCGCTGGTGGCGGAGTCGGCGACAACCCGCCCGATGAGCGCCGGAATATAGGGCATGGGATCATATCCGCGCCGCGTTTTGAATTGCGCAAGCAGCGTCGGCGTCCAGTTCTGTACGCCGGCTTCCCAACTATCGGTCAGGAGATTTTGCACGCTGCCGGCGCCGAGAGGCTCCTGCATGGCGTCGCGATAGATGTCGAGGTAGTGCTCGAGGTAACCACGTACCAAGACCGGATCAAGCTTATCAACTTCGAGTCCGGTGTCCCTTTCCTGAGCAGGGCCATTGGTTTGACCGGTGAGCGACCAGCCCAACCGCACGATCGTCCAGCGGCCCGGCGGCGCAGCCCACCGCAGCCTGCCGCCTGCCTCGAGCTTGTCGGTTAGATTGATGACGCTGCCTGCCGGAATCTCCGCATCGCGATCCGCAGGCGCGGACGGCGGCGCCTGGGCGTCGATCGACGCTTGGAATCCTGACTTGCTTTCGAAGCGGCTGATACGGGCGCCGCCGCACAGTTCGAGGCGCGTGAGCATGAATGCGCTCGGTAGCTCTGCCGGTTTCGACAAACGGGCTGGCAGATCAGGGAACAGCGGCTTCGGCACGGGTCGCGTCAAGATGATGCGAAAGATCTTGGCGCGCGTCGGTGAGAATGAATAGGTCTGCTCCGGCGCGGGTGATTCCGACGGATCGGCCCGCGCCTTGAGCAGGGATTTGAGGTTTGCCCGATCATTGCCGGCTTGAATCTCGAGGTCGGCGACTTTGCCAAGGCCCAGCACCAGCGCCGCAATGGTTGTCGGCCGATCGAAAGCGGCGTCAAGGTATGCGCTGGATTCGCCGTCGGCGATAGGCAGGCTGACAGTGGCGGCAAGGTCAGCGGCGCGCAGCGAGGACATATCGACGGGGCCGGTTCGACTGGAAAACTTAGGCGCGGCATCGACAAGTTCCGCCGCAGGCGTCGGAAACGCCACGACCAAGCTGTCGCGATACAGATCGCCGTACAATTCGGCGGGTGCTGGATTGAAACTGCGCTTCACGCCCAAGAAGGGTCCCGCGACGGCGGGAGGTTGCGCAAGGATCAGGTCTAGAAATCTGCCGCCCGCAACGTGCGTCTCGCTCCACACATACTTCTTCATCGCATCTTCCGGCGCCACCCAGATACCGCCGGTCTCGCTCCAACCAGGCGAGCCTGCGATAGTCACCTCCATCCCTGCGGCGCGGGCCAGACGCGTGGTCGCCTGAAAAGTCGCGCGCCATTGCTCGCCCAGAAAATCGACCGGAGGCTCCACGACATGCGGTTCACCGAGGCCGCCGCCGGTAAATGTATGAATGCCGCCGATCCCGATACGCTGCATCCAGGCAAGGTCGAGCTTCGCGCCTTCCAGATTGACGTTGCCATTCATCCAATGCCACCAAACCTGCGGCCGCGCCGCCGGCGGAGGTTGGCGAAATCCGGCCAGCAAGGGATCCGCGTCGGGCGTGGCAGCCTGTGCGGCGATGACACAAAGAGACGCGATGAATCCCGAGATCAGCGATTTTGGGCGATGGGCTTGCGCGGGGTACATTCGTCACGCGTTTTGATTCTATTTGATCTATCATGATCAATAGCCCGGGCGCCGTCAAACAAATGAATCTAATTCGATCAAGTGTCGGAGCACACCGTCGATGAATTCCAATCCGCTGCTGGGCGTGCTCTTTCATTGGCTGGGCGGTCTCTCATCCGCGAGCTTTTACGTCCCTTACCGCCGCATTCGGGGCTGGTCATGGGAAATCTTTTGGCTGACCGGGGGCATTTTCTCCTGGCTCATCGCGCCCTGGGCGGTTGCGTTGCTGCAAACGCATCACTTGTTGGGGGTCTTAAGTGGCACGGATAGGCCGACGCTTTTTTGGTGTTGGTTCTGGGGGGTGCTGTGGGGTCTTGGCGGCCTGACCTTCGGTTTGACCATGCGTTATCTGGGCTTGTCGCTCGGCATGGCGATTGCGCTGGGTTTGACCACGGTCATCGGCACCCTTGGGCCACCGCTATTTCACGGCACGCTGGGCTCCTTGGCGGCGACGCAGAATGGCCGAGTAACGCTTCTCGGCATCGTTATCGCACTGGCCGGGATTGCGATAGTCGCGATGGCCGGCCGCGCCAAGGAACGTGAGGCTCGGAGCGCGGACCCGACGTCCATTGCCGAATTCGATTTGCGCAAGGGATTTTTGATTGCTCTGTTCTCGGGAATCATGTCGGGATGCTTTGCCTGGGGATTGGACGCCGGCCAACCCATCCGCGTGGCAACCCTTGCCGCCGGTACGGCGCCGCTATGGCAGGGATTGCCGGTGCTCTGCGTTGTGTTGAGCGGCGGGTTGACGACCAATCTGGTTTGGTGCGCCATCCTCATCAAAAAGAATCGTTCGGCCGGCCAATGGATCGGCGCGCCTGGCACCGGCTCAGCAGCGCCTCTATTGCGCAATTACCTGCTGTCCGCATTCGGCGGCACCTTGTGGTACTTCCAATTCTTTTTCTACACGATGGGCGAAAGCCAGATGGGGCGCTATGCGTTTTCGTCGTGGTCCTTGCACATGGCGAGCATCATTCTGTTCGCGACACTCTGGGGTTTTGCACTGCGCGAATGGGCAGGTTCGAGCACCCGCACCAAGCGGCTGATTTGGTTGGGGATCGGCACGCTGGTCAGTTCGACCATTCTAATCGGCGTCGGTAATTACCTCTCGCTACGCGCAGGCTGAGCCTGCTGCAGGTATTCCACCCAAAAAGCGCGCGGAAGGGTACCGGTCGGCGGTTTACCCGCGTTTGATGTAAAATGATCGATTCTGATTGCAAACGGCACCTGCTTTCGTTACAAAGGGTGTCGATAGGCGCGCCTAAAATGAAAAGCAGGGAACCCAACGCTGATGAGTGACCTATTGGAAATCCCCCCTGAGACACGCGGCGCGCTGCCATTCAAAGTCCCGTTGAGTCGCTGGTCGGACGCGGACGCCGCAGCGAAAACCCCCGCCGAATTATTGCTGTATCGCTCCAATTTGCTGGGGGCGGATCTCACGGTCACGAATTTCGGCGGCGGCAACACTTCCGCCAAACTCGATGGCCTCGACCCGCTCACCGGCCTGCTGGTTCGCGTGCTGTGGGTAAAGGGATCGGGCGGCGATCTGGGGTCAATGAAACTCGATGGGTTTGCCACTCTGTACCTCGAACGCATCCTGCATCTCGAAGCGCTCTACGGCGGCGTAGAACATGAAGACGCCATGGTTGAATACCTGCCGCATTGCACGTTCAACCTCAACAGCCGCGCGGCCTCCATCGATACGCCGCTGCACGGCCTGCTGCCCTACTCGCACGTCGATCACGTGCATCCCGATGGCGTCATTGCGCTGGCCGCGTCCAGTTCCGGTGAAAGCGCATCGCGCGAGGTATGGCGGGGCGCGGTGGGCTGGTTGCCGTGGCAGCGCCCCGGATTCGACCTCGGATTACGTCTGCGGGACTATGTGGCCCAACATCCCGGATTGCGGGGCGTTGTCCTTGCGGGCCACGGTCTCATCTGCTGGGGCGAGACCTCGCGCGCCTGTTATGAGAATACGATCCAGCTCGTCGGCGATGCCGCGCGCTACCTCAATGAGCGCCTCGCTCGGCGTCCGGCGTTCGGCGGTGCACGCATCCCAGCCTTGCCGCAAGTCGAACGGCTGCGCCTGGCGGCTGAGATCATGCCGAAGCTGCGTGGCTTGATGTCCGGCGAGCGCGCAAAGATCGGCCACTTGTCGGCCGATCCTGAAACCCTCGAATTTGTCTGTTCCAAGGATCTTGCACGGCTTGCAGCGCTCGGCACTTCCTGCCCCGATCATTTCCTGCGCACGAAAATTTGGCCGTTGACCTTGGACGAAACGCGCCTCACGGACACCGCTTACCTCGAAGAATCCTTGAGCGCGTACCGAGCGAACTACGCAGCCTATTTCCAGCGTTGCGCAACCGCGGGCGACCCAAAGATGCGCGACCCGAATCCAGTGATCATCCTGGTGCCCGGATTGGGCCGCATCGCATTCGCGCCCGACAAGACCACTGCGCGGCTGGCCGCCGAATTCTACGGAAATGCCATCAACGTCATGCGCGGCGCGGAATCAATTGGACAATACATCGGACTCGATGAACGGGAAGCGTTTCGAATCGAGTATTGGGCGCTGGAAGAAGCTAAATTGCGCCGTATGCCCAGACCAAAACCTCTGGCGGGTAGGATCGCACTCATCACCGGCGGCGCGGGAGGCATCGGTGCGGCAACCGCGGACCGGCTGCTGGCGGAAGGCGCCTGCGTGATGCTGCTCGATCGCGATGCCGAGGCCTTGGAGCAAGCATTCAAGGTCTTGGAACGAAAGGCCGGCTCGGACTGCGTGCGCTCGGCGCTATGCGACGTGACCGACGAGCATCAAGTTCGCGAGGCGTTCGCCGCCTGCGCACGCGAATTTGCGGGACTGGACATTTTAGTTGCAAATGCCGGCATTGCATCCTCTGCGCCGCTCGAGGAAACCACGGTGGAACTGTGGCGTAGGAATTACAACGTACTGGCAGAAGGGTATTTCCTCGCGGCGCGCTCGGCGTTTCCGCTTATGAAGCTGCAGCACGGCGGCTCGATCGTTTTCATCGGCTCGAAGAACGGCATTGCCGCGGCCTTGGATGCCTCTGCCTATTCATCCGCAAAGGCCGCCGCGCTGCATCTGGCGCGATGTCTCGCACTTGAGGGCGCGCCGTCCGGCATTCGGGTCAACACCGTGAATCCCGACGCCGTCATCAAGGGTTCGAGGATTTGGGACGGCGACTGGCGACGTGAACGCGCGGGCGTGCACGGGATAGATTCGGGCGAGGCGCTGGAGGCTCATTATCGCAATCGATCCATGTTGAAGGTCGACGTACTGCCAAGTGATATCGCGGACGCCGTGTATTTTTTTGCCTCGGACATGTCAGTCAAGTCGACCGGTAATATGATCAACGTGGACGCCGGCAACGCGCAGGCGTTCACGCGCTAGCGTGATTTAATCGGGAGGGACGCTCTCATGCAAGAACATTTATCCTTGCCGGAAGGCTTTGTCCGGGACTTCAACGCCAGCCGCGGTACCGACGGCCTGCAGGACGACTACCAATCATTGGCTCGGCAGCTGCGCCGCCGGGGCATTGATATCGAGCTGATTCGCCGCAAGGTTGCCGCCTTCTCGGTGGCCCTTCCGACTTGGGGCGCCGGCCGCGGCGGGACTCGCTTTGCAAAATTCCCGTTCGACGGTGCACCCACATCGATTCAAGAGAAATTGGAGGATTGCGCAGTCGTCCAGCAGCTGTGCCGCATCACGCCGCGCGTGTCTCCGCATTTTCCGTGGGACTGCGTCGCGGACTATGCCGGGCTGCGCGACCTTGCCGCGAGCCTGGCGCTCGGATTCGATGCGGTCAATTCGAATACGTTTCAGGACCAACCGGAGCAGAAGCACAGCTACTCCGCCGGATCATTGAGTTCCGCGCACGCAGCCGTCCGTGATCAAGCGGTCGCCCACAACATCGAGTGCATCCGCATCGGCAGAATTCTCGGCTCCAAGGCGATCACCGTTTGGGTTGGCGACGGCAGTAACTTTCCGGGACAACAAGACTTTACACGCGCCTTTGACCGCTATCTTGAATCGGCCGCGACAATCTACAGCGCGCTCCCCGGGGATTGGAAAATGCTGCTGGAGCACAAGCT
>DASQPK010000077.1:0-6077 GCA_035643995.1 Steroidobacteraceae bacterium
GGAGTTCTGAAAGTACGCTTGCAGCGAGTCGGCCAAGCGCTCGCCCTCGATGGGCACGATGCCCTGGTAGCGCTGCGCGCCCTCATCGGTTTCCAGGGTGACGGTGAGATTGCCGTTGCCCACGAGATCGCGGATTTTCAAGGAGCCGCCTTGATTCAAGTCTCGATGGCGGGCCAGACCTCTGACCCCCAAACCGCTGGTGCATTGTGCCAGCAACAGATGCACCGGACCGTCACCCTGCAACTGCAACGACAACAGGCCTTCAAATTTGATGGTCGCCGCCAACAGCAGCGAGGCGACCACCGCTTCTCCCAGTGTTTCGCGAATCGCATCCGGGTATTCGCGATGCTCGATCAGTGCGCGCCAGGCGGCATCCAAGTGAACCAAATGCCCGCGAATCGGGTAGCGCTCGAACAGGAAGCGATGCAAGGTGTCGCGGTCATGCATTTCCGCCGCCACCCAGCTTGCTCTTCAACAGCTCGTTGAGCTGTGCGGGATTCGCCTTGCCGCCGGTGGCCTTCATCACCTGACCGACGAAAAATCCGAACAGCTTGTCCTTGCCGGAGCGGTAGTCTGCCAGTTGTTTGGGATTCGCGGCGATGACCGCATCGATCACGCCCTCGATCGCGCTCGAGTCGGTGATTTGATGCAGGCCCTTCGCCTCGATGATGGCGTTCGCTGCCTTGCCCTCCGACCACATGGCTTCGAACACTTCCTTGGCGATCTTGCCGGAAATCGTCTCATCCACGATCCGCGAGAGCAATCCGGTCAGCTGCCGCGGATTGACTTTCGAATTCTCGATGTCGACATTGTCGCGATTCAGGGCGCTCGACAGTTCGCCCATGACCCAATTTGCCGCGAGCTTGGCGTGGCTCGCGCCGATTCCGGCTATCACCGCTTCGAAATAAGCGCCGAGTTCACGGCTGGCGGAGAGCACCCCGGCATCGTAGGCCGACAGCGCGAAGTCTTTGGCGAATCGCGCCGCTTTTTGGTCCGGCAGCTCCGGTAAAGTCGCTCGAACCGCCGCAATGAACATCTCATCGATGACAACCGGCAACAGGTCCGGATCCGGAAAATACCGGTAGTCGTTGGCTTCTTCCTTGGAGCGCATCGAGCGGGTCTCGTCCTTGTCGGAATCGTACAGCCGCGTCTCCTGCACCACCTTACCGCCGCTCTCGATGAGCTCGACCTGCCGCGCCACTTCGTACTGAATGGCCTTCTCGACAAATCGAAAGGAATTCAAGTTCTTGATTTCGGCGCGCGTGCCGAGTTTCTCCTGGCCCTTGGGCCGCACCGACACGTTGGCATCGCAGCGGAACGAGCCTTCCTGCATATTGCCGTCGCAAATTTCCAGATACCGCACCAGGGTGTGGACCTTTTTCATGTACGCGACCGCTTCCTTGGCAGAACGCATGTCGGGCTCGGAAACGATCTCCAGCAGCGGCGTGCCCGCGCGGTTCAAATCGATGCCGGTGGCATGGGCCAGACCTTCATGCAGCGATTTGCCGGCGTCCTCTTCCAGATGCGCGCGCGTAATGCCGACGGTTTTGACGGTGCCGTCGTCCAGCATGACTTTGAGCGAGCCGCGCGCGACCACCGGCAGTTCGTACTGGCTGATTTGATAGCCCTTCGGCAGATCCGGGTAAAAGTAATTCTTGCGCGCAAACACCGAGCGGCTCGCCACCGTGGCATCGACCGCCAGCCCGAATTTAACCGCCATCTGCACGGCGCGGGCGTTCAAGACCGGCAGCACCCCGGGGTACGCCAGATCGACCAAATCAGCCTGCGTGTTGGGCGGCGCGCCATACGCCGTCGCCGATCCGGAAAAGATCTTAGATTTCGTGGCGAGCTGCGCGTGGATTTCCAGCCCGATGACAACTTCCCAGTTGCTCATCACTCGTACCCGCGCGGCGCGTGCCTGTGCCAATCCGTGGCCTGCTGGTATTGATGCGCCGCATTCAACAGCTTCACTTCCGCAAAATGCGGTCCGATGAGCTGCAGACCCATCGGCAAACCCTCGACGAACCCACACGGTACCGAGACCCCGGGAAGCCCCGCCAGATTGGCGCCGATGGTGTAGATGTCGTTCAGATACATGAGAACCGGATCATTCATCTTCGCGCCGATGTCGAAGGCCGGCGTCGGCGTCGTCGGGCCGATGACCAGATCCACCTTTTCAAAGGCCGCGCGGAAATCATCCGTGATCATGCGCCGCGCCTTTTGCGCCTTTAAATAGTAGGCGTCGAAATATCCGGCGGACAGCACATAGGTGCCGGTCATGATGCGCCGCTTCACCTCGGCGCCGAAGCCCTCGCCACGCGAGCGCTTGTAAAGATCCAACAGATCCTTCGGGTCCTCGCAGCGATGGCCGAAGCGCACGCCGTCGAAGCGTGACAGATTGGAGGAGCACTCGGCCGGCGCAACCACGTAGTAGGTGGGCACCGACAGGGGCAGGTGCGGCAGGCTGACCTCGCGTGTTTCCGCGCCTAAACCGGTGTAAATGCTCAGGGCATCTTCGATGAGAGCGGCGTTGCGAGGTTCCAACCCGTCGAAAAATTCCCTCAAAAGACCGATCTTCAATCCCTTGAGCGGCTTCCCCAAATCCTTCGAATAGTCGGGCACCGGGACATCGACGCTGGTCGAATCGCGCGGATCGAATCCCGCCATCGCCTGCAGCACGGCGGCCGCATCGCCCGCGCTGCGTGCGAACACCCCGGCCTGATCCAGGCTGGAGGCAAAGGCAATCATCCCAAAGCGCGACACGCGCCCGTAGGTTGGCTTCAAGCCGGTCACGCCGGTCAACGCGGCCGGCTGGCGAATCGAACCGCCGGTGTCGGTGCCCGTGGCAACCGGAGCCAGGCGCGCTGCCGTGGCGGCGGCTGAACCGCCGGACGAACCACCCGGTACCTTGCTGATATCCCAGGGATTCTTGACCGGTCCGTAGTAGCTGGTTTCGTTGGAGGAACCCATGGCGAACTCATCCATGTTGGACTTGCCCAGCATCACCGTGCCTGCGCTTTTGAGGCGCGCGACCACGGTCGCATCGTAGGGCGAGACAAAGTTATCCAACATGCGCGAGCCGCAGCTGGTTTTGACCCCATCGGTGCAGAAAATGTCTTTATGAATGAGGGGGATGCCGAGCAAAGGACCCTTCTCGCCCTTGCCTAAACGGGCGTCGGCCGCAGCCGCATCTTGAAGCGCGCGCTCCGCGGTGAGGGTGATGAAAGCGTTGAGCGCGGGGTTCAAGCGCTCGATCCGGCTCAAGAAATGCCGGGTGAGTTCCACACTTGAAACCTGTCGCTTGGCCAAACGCTCGGCGAGTTCGCCGATGAAGAGGTTATGCAGCATCACTCAAGAATAGCACCGGTCTACTCGATCACCCGCGGTACGACATACAAGCCTGCGGCCACTGCCGGCGCATTCCGCTGGTACTTTTCATGGTGGTCGCTCTCCGACACCTCATCGGCTCGTAGGCGCTGGTGCTGGCCATCGAGCGGATGCGCCATGGGTTGCACGCCGCCGGTGTCGGCGCGCGACAATTCATCGACGAAGTTGACGATGCTCGATAAGCTGGTCACGTACACCGGCATCTCTTGCTCGGTGATGGACAGCCGCGCAAGGTGTGCGATTTTTTCGACGTCTTGACGGGTTAGGCTCATAGGGTTGGTGCTCAAACTGCGCAGCAACTCACGCAAAATAAGCTTTAGGGATGATACACGTTGCCTTGTGATATGTCGTGTCGGTTGTTACATTAGCCGATCTTTTTTTAACCCCATTTAGTCGCGAAAAATACCCCATGTTCAAACGCCTTAGAGGCTATTTCTCAAATGACCTCTCAATCGATCTTGGTACCGCCAACACCCTAATTTACGTGCGTGAACGCGGCATCGTTTTGAACGAGCCCTCCGTGGTCGCCGTGCAGGATGAACCCACGCGTGGGGGCAAGATCATCGTCGCCGTCGGGGTCGAAGCCAAGAACATGTTGGGCCGCACCCCCGGCCATATCACCGCCGTACGGCCGATGAAGGACGGGGTGATTGCGGATTTCACCTACACGGAAAAAATGCTGCAGTACTTCATCAAAAAGGTACACGGCAACCGATTTTTGAGCCCCAGCCCCCGAGTGCTGGTCTGCGTGCCCTTCGGTTCCACCCAAGTCGAGCGGCGCGCCATCAAGGAATCCGCCGAGGGCGCCGGCGCGCGCAGCGTCGACATCGTCCCGGAACCCATGGCCGCGGCGGTCGGCGCCGGCCTGCCGGTGCAGGAAGCGCGCGGCTCCATGGTGCTCGATATCGGCGGCGGCACCTCGGAGGTCGCGGTCATCTCCTTGAACGGCATCGTGTATGCGGCCAGCGTGCGCATCGGCGGCGATAAGTTCGACGAGGCCATCACCAACTACGTACGCCGCAACTACGGCATCTTGATCGGCGAAGCCACGGCCGAACGCATCAAGTTGGAGATCGGCTCGGCTTATCCTGGGCAGACGGTGCGTGAGATTTCCGTCAAGGGCCGCAATTTGTCCGAAGGCGTGCCGCGCAGCTTCACCTTGAACTCCAACGAAATATTGGAAGCACTGCAAGAACCGCTGCAAGGCATCGTCGGCGCGGTCAAGCAGGCGCTGGAACAAACACCGCCGGAACTGGGCGCCGATGTCGCCGAGCGCGGCATTGTCCTCACCGGCGGCGGCGCGCTGCTGCGCGACGTCGACAAGTTGCTCATGGAAGAAACCGGTTTGCCGGTGGTGATCGCGGATGATCCCCTGACCTGCGTGGCGCGCGGCGGCGGACGAATCCTCGAACTCACCGAGGAACACGGACCCGGCATTTTCGGACTGGAGTGATGCAAACGACAGCCGATGGTCGCCTTTCGTAGTACCGACGCCTCCGGTCGAATCACGGGACTTCTGTTCCGCTGCGTCCTGTACTCGCTGCTGGCCTTAGCCCTGATCATCGTCGACAAGCGCTACGATCACTTGGGCAGAATCCGGCGGCTGCTCTCGGTGGCCGCGTATCCCGTGCAAGTAGCCGTCGCCAGTCCCTTCCAGGGCTGGAACTGGTTTCGCGACAGCGTCACCACTCGGGACGTGCTGCGGGCCGATAAAGCCAAGCTCGAGGCGGAGCTGCGCCTCGCGCAATTCCGGCTGCAGCGCTACGAAGCATTGGAGGCCGAAACCCAAAGGCTGCGCGCATTGCGCGAGAACACCGAGAGCGTGACCGACCGGTTCGTGATCGGCGATGTGATGAATGTGGATCTGGATGCCTTCCGCGAGCGCGTGCTGGTGGACAAGGGTGCGGGCGACGGCATTTACGTCGGCCAGGCGGTGCTCGATTCGGGCGGTGTGTTCGGACAAGTCGCCCGCGTCGGACAACTGACGAGCGAGGTCATCTTGGTCAGCGACGCAGCTCACGCCATCCCGGTGCAGATCAACCGCAACGGTTTACGCACCATTGCCGTGGGCACGGGCGAGAGCAATCGCCTGAAGTTGCCGTACCTGCCGACCAGCGCCGATGTGATCGCCGGCGACTTGCTCGTTACATCGGGACTTGGCGGCGGCTTTCCGGCGGGCTATCCCGTCGGCACCATCGCGGAGGTCAAGCGCGATCCGTCGCAGTCCCTCGCGGATGTCGACGTCAAACCCGCCGCCGCGCTCGATCGCTCGAAGGAACTGCTGTTCGTGTGGCTCAAGCCCCAGGCCGCGGAATTGTTGCCGCCGCCGAAACCCGCCGCGGTGCCGAAGAAATGATGCGCGAAACGCGAATTCGCCGCGTGCCGATGGCGCTATCGGCGGCCGGTGCCCTCGCCCTCGCCGTCGTGCCGCTGCCCGCGGTATTGGATGCCTTTCGTCCGGACTTTTTGGTGTTGGTGGTTTTCTATTGGTGCATCGAATCGCCGCGCGCCGGCGGCCTGTCGCTGGCGTTCTTCTCGGGGTTGGCGCTCGATGTGATCCACGGCGTCGTGCTCGGACAGCACGCGCTCGCCCTCACGCTGACGGGGGCCTGGGCCACGCATCTTCGGCTGCGCATTCGCGTGTTCTCCGTACTCTCGCAATGCCTGACGGTCTTCGCGCTGCTGACGGG
>DASQPK010000078.1:0-2740 GCA_035643995.1 Steroidobacteraceae bacterium
CATTCGGTTCGGGGGCGAGCGGTGCTACGGGTTCTGGGCAATGTGCATTGGGAGACATGGTAGAGGGGCGAGAATTTCAAAGGCAGAGGGTCACTCGCCTCCACGCCCCGCGTGTTTACAATGGTAACCCGATCCTTCGACTCTGAAATCATGCCGTAACACGGGCCGGCGAATGTCATTTCCGGCGCGAGGAGAACAGCACCTCGACATACGACACCCAAAATTGGAAAATTGCGATCAGAAAAGTAACCCCTCGTGAATATTCTTGGAAGATAAACCTTTATAGTTACGACTCATGCACATTTATTCGAAATAATGGGATTCCTACTTCGATGCTGTTCAACGTGATCTTCAACACTTTATGAAGAGCGTGCTATGCGTGGTAAGGTTGTTAGCCTGACTTCGCCGATTCGACCCGCCATTCTGCGATTTTCGCCGAGCAAGTGATTGAGCAGCAAGGGGTGCTGGGGGCCAGGAGATCGAAAATCGGCTGTAGTGCCGACCAAGCCTATTCTCAGGACCGCCAATGTGCCGATAATTGGCGGCCATCATGTTCTTGCGCTGCAAAGTCCGCCGGAAGGATGGCAAGCAACACCGCTACTGGAGCGTTGTCGAGAACACGCGGGTCGCCGGGGGACGCGTGGTGCAGCGGCACGTGCTGTACCTGGGCGAGATCAACGACACGCAGGAATTGGCGTGGCGGCGGTCGATCGCGGTTTTGGAGGATGGCGCCGCGCGGCCGCGGACACTGTCGCTGTTTCCGGAAGACCGCGTCGAGGGGCTGCTGGCGGACGCCTCGGTCGTCGGCGTCAGACTGTCGGAATTGCAGCTGCGCCGGCCGCGGCAGTGGGGCGCGTGCTGGCTGGCGCTGCTGCTGTGGCGGGAGCTGCAGCTGGATCAATTCTGGAGCCAGCGGCTCGGCGTGAGCCGTAAGGGGACACGCTGGGATCAGGTCCTGTTCGTGCTGGTCGCCTACCGCCTGCTGGCGCCGGGCAGCGAGTGGCGGCTGCATCGGGAATGGTTTCAGCGCAGCGCCTTGGCCGATCTGTTGGGCGAGGATGCCGGGCTCGCCGAGATCCACAAGTTGTATCGCTGTCATGACCGGTTGCTGACGCACAAGCAGGCGGTCTTCGATCATCTGGTGGGACGGTGGCGAGATTTGTTCAACATCAGCTACGACGTGCTGCTCTATGATTTGACCAGCACCTATTTCGAGGCCGATCCGCCGTTTCCGGAAGGCGACAAGCGCCGCTTCGGGTACTCGCGCGATCACCGACCGGATTGTGTGCAGATCGTCATTGCCCTGGTGGTGACGCCCGAAGGCCTGCCGCTGGCCTATGAGGTGCTGCCCGGCAATACCGCGGACAAGACGACGTTGCGGCCATTTCTCGAGCAGATCGAACGACAATACGGCAAGGCGCGCCGCGTCTGGGTGATGGATCGCGGCGTGCCGACCGAGGAGGTGCTTGCCGAAATGCGAGCCGCCGACCCGCCGGTGCATTACCTGGTGGGGACGCCGAAGGGTCGCTTGACGCGTTTGGAAAAGCGTCTGGTCGCCAAGCCGTGGCAAGAGGCACGACCCGGTGTACAGGTCAAGCTGCTGGCGCAAGAGGGCGAGCTCTACGTCTTGGCGCAAAGCCGCGACCGCGTCGCCAAAGAGCGGGCGATCCGTCGGCGCCAGCTGAAGCGGCTGTGGGCCCGGCTCAAGCAACTCTCGACGATGGAGATTTCGCGCGAGGAACTGCTGATGAAGCTCGGCGCCGCGCGCGATCACTCGCGCAGCGCCTGGCGCCTGGTCATCATCGAGGTCGCCGCAGACAGCGCTACATTCAGCTATCGGCTCGATCGCAACAAACTGCGGCAAGCCCGATCGCGCGAAGGGCGATATCTGATACGCACCAACCTCGTCGAGGAAGACCCGGCCAAGCTGTGGAGCAATTATCTGTTGTTGGTCGCAGTCGAGGAGGCGTTCAAGAACCTAAAGGGCGACCTCGCGATCCGGCCAGTTTTTCATCAGCTCGACGCACGTATCGAGGCGCACGTCTTCATCGCCTTTCTGGCCTATTGCCTGCATGTCACTCTTGCGCGGCGCTTGCATGCGTTGGCGCCGGGGCTGACGCCGCGCAGCGTGTTGGAAAAGTTCGCCGCGGTGCAGATGATCGACGTGCACCTGCCGACCACCGACGGCCGCGAGCTGGTGCTTACCCGCTATACCGAGCCCGAACTCGAGCTCAGCCTCTTGCTGAAGAAATTGAAACTGGAGCTGCCCGCCCAACCGCCACCCAAAATCACCGCCAGCGCGCCCGCCCCACTCACCCCGCTGTAGTGCCGACCTTCGGGCGTCCATCTGAGCAATATCAGACACTTAGACCCTTAAAAGTGCTCCAATCGGCGAAGTTGGGCTAGCGCCAAGGGTCACGGCGCAGGGCGGGTCGTAGCACGGCGCGCGCCTGTCAAATCCACGGTGCCCGACCTTGCCGAGGTGAGCGCAGTCTGGAATGTTCGACAGCGTGAAGCGGCTCGACGATGCATCCGGGATGCGCAGCTGGCGATGTCGTATCGCGGCGATGCTGCTTCTCGCCTCGTGCACCCAGACCCCGGCCTTCGCGTGGGCTGGCGGCGGGCAGAAGTTCCGAGCGGACGAGTGGATCACAGAATGTGACTCCAGTCCGAGCGCCGGCACTCCCGACTGCTCGATCACAGTCCCGTTCTGGCAAAGCCGGGGCGAACCCAAGGGTTC
>DASQPK010000079.1:0-8160 GCA_035643995.1 Steroidobacteraceae bacterium
CATCATCGCCGAATTTCCCCGTCGTCAGCAGCTGTCTGAGTCGCGCCGACGACGCGTCGAAATGGCCCTGTTGAAACTCCAGCAGTCCCAGCAGGCGCAGCGCCACGGCCATCGATTCAGGATTGCGCGCCAAGATCTCCAACTGCGCCGTGGCTTCCGGCAGTCGCTGCGCGGTCATCAGCAGCGCCACGTAGTTGAAGCGATTCGTGGACGACTCATCGGCTTTGAGCTGGGTCAGCGCTGCGCTCAAGGGTTCCTCGACGTCGCCTGCCAGGATGCGCGCGCGCAACAGCGTCTGCGCCAACTCTTTGTGGGCGCTCTGTGTCTCCGCGTTCCCATCGATCGCCAATGCGCTCGTCAAGCTATGCACTGCCGCCGCCGGATCATCCGCGCGCAACGCCGCCAGCCCCTGGACACGCAGCGCCGATGGCGAGGTCGGAAAGTAAGATGCCAGTCGATCGGCGAGCTGGTGCGCGCCGAAAACGTTTTCATCCGATCCCAAATCGGTCTCCAGGCCGGCGAATTCCGCATCCACCCCCATGGGCGAATTCAACAGGACGATTCGATAGTGAGCCGCCGCCTCGTCGACCTTGTAGAGCGCAAGCGCGGCTCTCGCGGCGGCGCGTTGCGCATCCAGCGATCTCGGATTGAGGAAAAGCCAACGCGCTGCCACGCCCGCCATCAGCGATGGCTGCAGTGTCTCAGCCGTGACGTCGGTCGCGCGTTGTAATATTGCGGGATCCGTCTCGTGCGCCGCCGCGGTCGCATATTGGAGCGCGGCGACGCGCGGCTCCTGGCGAGCAAGGGCTATCTCGCCCGTGACAGTATAAAATGACTGCGGGGCCAAGGGCTCGGACTTGAGTGCCGTGCTCGCGCAGGCGCTCAAGGCGAGCGCGCCCATACCTACGGAGGCCCTGGTGATGATGCTTGAAAATGAGAACACGGCCGCACTATAGCGAAATGAATAAATAAGCGCCTCCATGGCATTCAATATCCTCGGTGTCAACCATAAGACCGCACCCGTTGCGCTGCGCGAAAAGGTGGCGTTCGGCGAGGACCGGCTGGCCGCCGCGTTGCGGACCCTGCGCCAGGAAAACGGGGTTACCGAAGCGGTGATCCTGTCCACCTGCAACCGCACCGAAGTGTACTGGTCCGGCCCTGCCAGCGGCGCGGAGCTGTCCCAATGGTTGGAACGGCACCACGGGAACAATCTCGATCTTGCGGCCAGCCTGTATATTCATCAGGAATCGCGTGCCGTTGAGCATGCCTTCAGCGTCGCATCGGGCCTCGATTCCATGGTCTTGGGCGAGGCGCAAATCCTCGGCCAGTTGAAAGACGCCTATCGTGTGGCGCAGGAAACCGGCAGCACCGGCCCTGCTTTGAACAAGCTCTTCCAGGCAGCCTTTTCGGCCGCCAAACGTGTGCGATCGGAAACTCGCATCGGCGCGAATGCCGTATCGCTGGCCTCGGCCACGGTCAGTCTGGCACGGCGGGTGTATGCGGATTTGAGCGCCCATAACGTGCTGTTGATCGGTGCGGGTGACATGAACGCGCTGACGGCGCGGCATTTCATGAGCGCCGGCATCAAGCGCATGGTCATCGCCAACCGCACCTTGGGCCGCGCGCAGGCACTGGCGGCAGAGTTGCAGGCACACGCGGTGGGCTTGAACGATTTGGACCGGGAGTTGGCGCAAGCGGATATCGTCATCAGTTGCACGGCGAGTCCCGCCGTCGTGGTTACCAGGCGCGCGGTCGAGGCGGCCATCCGCGCGCGTCGCCGGCGGCCGATCTTCATGGTGGATATGGCGGTGCCGCGCGATATCGAACCCGACGTCGCTGAGTTGGAGGATGTCTATCTTTTTTCCATCGACGACCTGCAGCAAGTGGTGAACGAGAATATCCAGCAGCGCGAATTGGCCGCCGACGGGGCTCGTCTGGTCATCAACGAAGAAGTCACGCGCTTTCTCGCCGAATCGCGTGCCCAGGACGCAGGTCCCGCCATTCGCGCGCTGCGTCAACAGGCCGATGGGATTCGCCGGCAAACCGTGGAACAGGCGCAGCGCATGTTGGCGGCGGGAAAATCCACCGACGAAGTCATCGAGTATTTGGCCAATACGCTCACGAATCGCCTGCTGCACGCCCCCACCCAGGCCCTGCGCCAGGCCTCTGAACTGGCTGATTTGACGCTGGCGGAGACCGTCACCCGGCTTTTGACCGAAGAACGCGACCGGCATTAGGAGCCTGCCTGACCCCCAAGGCCGCTATAATTCGCGGCCTTATGAAAGACTCCATCCGGCGCAAGCTGGAAAGACTTGACGAACGCTTCGAGGAAATCAGCCGGTTGCTGTCCGACGCCGGCGTCATTTCCAAGCAAAACCAATTTCGCGAACTCTCGATGGAGTACTCGAGGCTGGAAGACTTGGTCGGGCGCTATCGGCGCTTCTTGAGCCTCGAGGGCGACGCCGCAACGGCCAAGGAATTGGCAGCCGATAAGGATCCCGCCACCCGCGCCATGGGCGAGGAAGAGCTGGCCGATTTAAATCCCCGCCTGTTGGGTGAGGAACTCGAGCTGCAGCGCCTGCTGGTTCCCAAAGACCCGCACGACGACAGCAATATCTTTTTGGAAGTACGCGCCGGCACGGGCGGTGATGAAGCGGCCATCTTTGCCGGCGACTTGTTCCGCATGTACGCCCGCTACGCCGAATCCAAGGGTTGGGGCGTCGAGATCTTGAGCGAGAGCCCCGGCGAGCATGGCGGCTACAAGGAAGTGATCAGCCGCATCATCGGACGCGGCGCCTATTCGTTGCTCAAGTTCGAATCCGGCACGCATCGCGTGCAGCGCGTGCCGGCAACCGAAGCACAGGGGCGGATTCATACGTCGGCCTGCACGGTGGCGATTCTGCCGGAACTGGAAGAAGTCGAAGCGGTCGACTTGAACCCCGCGGAACTGCGCATCGATACCTATCGCTCCTCGGGAGCCGGCGGTCAGCACGTCAACAAGACCGACTCCGCCATTCGCATCACGCATCTGCCCACCGGGATCGTCGTGGAATGCCAGGACGAGCGTTCACAACACAAGAACCGTTCGCGCGCCATGTCGCTGCTCAGAGCCAAGCTGTTGTCCGCGGAGCGCGAGAAGCAACAGAGCGCGCAAGCTCAATCGCGCAAGCTTCAAGTGGGTTCCGGCGATCGCTCGGAGCGCATACGCACTTATAATTTCCCCCAGGGGCGCGTCACCGATCATCGCATCAATCTCACCCTGTACAAGCTCGACGATGTCATGAACGGCAATCTCGACGAGCTGGTGCGGGCGCTGAATCAAGAGCATCAAGCCGAAGAATTGGCGCAGCAGGTCGAATGAGCACCGTGCCCACCATCGCCGATGCCGTGAAGAGCGCTGCGCTCACGTTGAGCACTCACAGCGAGTCGCCGCGCCTGGACGCCGAGTTGCTGCTGGGAAAAGTGCTGGGCCTCTCCCGCGCATCGTTGATCGCACGCGATAACCAGTCGGTGGCCCCGGATGATGAACTGAAGCTCGCGCAGCTGATTTCGAAGCGCACGCACGGCGTACCTGTCGCCTACCTCACCGGTAGCCGGGAATTCTGGTCGCTCACCCTCACCGTCACTGCCGATGTACTCGTGCCGCGGCCGGAAACCGAATCCCTGGTTCAACATGCCTTGCAACTGCTGCCGCGCGAGGCAGCCTGTTCGGTCTTGGATTTGGGCACCGGCAGCGGCGCGATCGCCTTGGCCATCGCCTCCGAGCGCCCCGGTTGGAGGATCACCGCCGTCGATCTCTCGCCGCAGGCGCTGACCGTTGCCGCCCAAAATTCCCGCATCCTAAACCTGCCGCAGATCGCATGGCGCCTAGGCTCCTGGTTCGAGGCGGTCCACGGCGAGCGCTTTCACTTGATCGTCGCGAATCCACCCTACATCGCTGCCGCAGATCCTGCGCTCGCCATACTGACCGCGGAGCCTGCCATGGCCTTGAGCGCCGGCCCGACGGGCCTCGAGTCTCTCGAAGTCATCGTCGCCCAGGCGCCGCAGCATCTTGAGGCGGGCGGCTGGCTGGCGTTGGAACATGGGAGTACCCAGGCGCCGGATGTCTCGCGGTTACTCGAGCAGCACGGCTTTGCGTCCATTCGCACCTTTCCCGATTTCTCCGGCAAGCCCCGCCTGACGCTGGGCGTTCACACACCACAAGGAACACTATGATCCGCTTCGAAACCAGCCTCGGCGACTTCACCATTGAGCTACTCGAGAAGGAAGCGCCCGAATCCGTCGCCAACTTTACCCGCTACATCGATGATGGATTTTTCGATGGCACCATTTTCCATCGCATCGTTCCGGGGTTCGTCATCCAGGGCGGCGGCTTCACGGAGGACATGACTCAGAAGAAAACCAAGCCGCCGGTGAAAAACGAGGCCGATAACGGCTTGAAGAACAAGCGCGGCACGCTGTCGATGGCGCGCACCAATGACATCAACAGCGCAACCTCGCAGTTCTTCGTCAACTTGAAGGACAATGATTTTCTCGATCACTCGCGCGCCAATTTTGGCTATGCGGTGTTTGCACGTGTGACCGACGGCATGGATGTGGTCGACAAGATTGCGGCGGTGGAGACCGGGCGCAGGCGCGGGTTTGATGATGTGCCGGTGGAAGCCGTCATCATGAAGAGCGTGCGGCACTTGCCTAAATAGCAAGAGTGGCCAAGAAAAAGTCATTCTTGGGGCGGCTGGTGTGGTCGCTGCTGGGCCTCGTCGTCATCTGCATCGCGCTCAGCGCAGCGCTGGTCGCGCTGCTGCGATGGATCAATCCGCCTTACACCGCCTTCATGGCGCAAACCCAGATGGCGGCCTGGCAGAAGCACGACCGCAGTTATGTGTTCCACCACCGATGGGTGGATTTGAATCAAATCTCGCCCAACCTCCCCCTCGCCGTCGTGGCGTCGGAAGATCAAAAATTCCCCGAGCATTGGGGCTTCGACGTGGAGGCCATCGAGAAGGCCTACGAGCTCAATCAGCACAGCCACCGCGTGCACGGCGCCAGCACCATCAGCCAGCAGGTCGCCAAGAATCTGTTCTTATGGTCCGGGCGCAGCTATTTTCGCAAAGGCCTGGAGGCGTACTTCACCGTGCTCATCGAAGCGTGTTGGCCGAAGCGGCGGATTTTGGAGATTTACTTGAACATCGCCGAATTCGGCTACGGCACGTACGGCGCGGAGGCCGCGGCGGAGCGCTTCTTTCACGAACGCGCAACCCAACTCTCCCGCGGCGATTCGGCCGTGCTGGCGGCTGTGTTGCCGAATCCTCAATTCTTCTCCGCCGCCGCGCCGTCCGCCTATGTCCAAAAACGGCGCGATTGGATACTAGGACAGATGCAGGCACTCGGCGGTCCGGAAATGCTGGATGAGATCGACGTCTACCCGAACCGGCGCCGCTAGAATTTGTTCGAGAATCTCTGGAATTTCAAACACCGCGCGATTGCGGATGCGCTTGACGCCGGCGCGATACAGATCGGCATGTTCCGTCACCCGGGCGACGCCTGAACGAATGGCTTTGAACGAGTCGAGCACAACGCCGACGCCATTCTCCTCCACCCACTGCGTGTTGTAGCGCTCCTGCGGCATGGTCCACGCGTTGCGCACCACGATGACGGGCAAACCCTGTTGTACCGCCTCGCTGATGCTGCCCGGGCCGGGTTTGCCGATGAAAAAATCGCTGAGCTGCATGTAGTAGCCGATCTTCGTGGTGAACCCAAGCACGACGCGCGGTGCCGATGCACGCATGGCGCGAAGTTGTTCGGCGAGCACTGCGTTATGACCGCACACCAGGATCAGCTGCACATCATCGAGGCGTTTGGCGATGCCGCGCATGACTCGCGATCCGTGGCCACCGAACATCACGATGCCCGTCGGCCGCTCAGGATCGAGCCGCAAGGTGCGCATCTCGGCGTCCCGGTCGAAGTTCAAATCGCGGTAAAAATTGGGACTGATGATCATGCCGGATGTTTCGTGGATACGCGCGTCTTTGCCGGCCGCGGCCTGTGCTTGAGCGAGCGCTCGCGGTGTCCCGCAAATCACATGCTGCGCTTGATGCGGTTCGATCCAGAAGTGAGGCGGAAAGTCCGCAAGATCCGTGAGTACCGTGACATAGGGGACAGCCGGGCAGGCGAGACTTAAGGCCTGATACATCGCGCGGTTGAAGTTCGGAATCAACGACACCACCAGATTAGGTTGGCTCTGCTGCCAGTGGCGGCGCAGCTGACTCACCAAGGACTTGTGGCTCAAGCGGATCAGCACCTGCAAAATTCGCAGTTCCTGAGCCAGCCCCAAAGTCCATCCTCGCGCGAGGCGGACGTTGTAGTAATCTTCGGGTTTCACGCCCGTAGTGCGGCGAAACACATCCTGCGGATCAAGGACCTCGAACAAATTGACCAGCCTCACCCGCCAGTCCCGGCCTTGTTCGCGAATCGCCATCTCAAGGGCAACCGCCGCGGAGCGATGCCCTCCCCCGGCGTTGACATAGACGAGATCGATCGTTTTCACCTGAGGGCATTTTGCGTGCGAAACATGACGAACCGATGAAAGTCCGCTTTCTCCCCGCTGCCCTGCTGCTGTTGAGCGGAATGGCCGCCGCGGCCCCCGTGCACTTGAGTCACGGTCGATTCAAGGATCTCGCCGTCTACTCGCCCGGCGGCACACCCACGAGCATGGTGCTGTTGTTATCCGGTGAGGAAGGCTGGAACGGCGGCGCGGACGTGCTGGCGACGCAACTGACCCAGCAAGGCGCGATGGTGGTCGGCATCGATCTACCGAAATTTGAAGCGGTGCTCAAGGCCGACGGCGGTGAATGCGTATTTCCGGACGGCGATCTCGAGAACTTGAGTCATTTTGTCCAGGCCTACTTTCACAATGCCACTTATCTCGCGCCGATCCTGGTTGGCGTCTCCGCCGGAGGCGCCATGGCCTACGCCGTGTTGGCGCAGGCACCGAAGGACACCTTTGCCAGCGCATTGAGTTTGGGATTCTGCCCCCATTTGAATTTGAGCAAGCCGCTGTGCAAGGGTACGGGACTTGAATTCGCCGGCACGAATCTGCTGCCGATCAAAAAGCTGCGGAATCCCTGGGTTGTTTTGCAGGATTCGAATCGCGCAGCCTGCCCCGTCGCCGTGACGCGCGAATTCGTTGCCCAGGTGCACGGCGCAGCGATGGCGGTTCTGCCCAGCTTGAGCCCGGCGCCGGTGAACGCGGCCTTCGCCAAACTGGCCGCGGCGAATTCGACGCGCGGCATGACACCCCCGCCCGCGGCGTTGGGCGATCTCCCAATCATCGAGGTCCCCGCGCAACCCGCTGCCGCGCAATCCACTGCCACGCAACCCACCGCCGCGCAACCCACTGCCGCGCAACCCACCGGCGCGCAATCCACTGCCGCGCCTTCCGACGCATTCGCCATCATCATGTCCGGCGACGGCGGCTGGGCCGGATTGGATCAGGACATCGCGGCTGCGTTGAGCGCGCGGGGCATTCCGGTGGTCGGGCTCGATTCTCTGCGATACTACTGGACTGCGCGCACACCGGAGGGCGTGGCCGCGGACACGGACCGGATGATTCGCTACTACCTGTCCCATTTCGGCAAAAAACGCGTCCTGCTCATCGGCTATTCACAGGGGGCCGATGTGCTGCCCTTCGCCGTCAATCGACTGTCGCCGGCCGCCAAAGCACAGGTGGCATTGACGGCGATCCTCGGCATGTCCGAACACGCGCTGTTCGAATTTCATGTGAGCAGCTGGATCTCGGATGATACTTCCGGGCCCCTGACCTTGCCTGAGGTCAACCGCCTGACCGGAATGCCGGTGCTGTGCATCTATGGAGAAGGCGAGCATGACTCGCTGTGCCCAAAACTGGACCCGCTTAAATTCAAAGTCGTGAAATTCAAGGGTGGCCATCATTTCGACGGCAACTATGCGGGTCTGGCGAACGAAATCCTGGCCGCGGCCAAACCTTGAAAACCCTTGTCGCGAACGCCGCCGTTAAATCCGCCCCTCCGCCACCATCCAGTCGTAACAGTCCTTGACCATGTCCTTCAAGGGGACGATGCGGTAACCCAACTCGCGCTGCGCCTTGGCGGAACTCGTGCTGACACTCTTGGAGATGGTCGC
>DASQPK010000080.1:0-6645 GCA_035643995.1 Steroidobacteraceae bacterium
GTCAAGCGTGTTGAGCAAGAGCCAGCCGCCGACGACAATGAGCACCAGAGCCCGTAATGCACTATGCCTCTCTCCGCGCTGTAGCAGAACCAAGCCAATCACGATCAAAGCGGCCGGCCAAAAGCGCAGCACATGATGGGCCTGGACGAGGCCGATCCGGTCAAGAGCCAGCACGACGCCCATGAGGACAAGGCAAACGCCGATGATGAATTTCGGCGTGACGTTGCGATCATTGGGTGGCACGGTATTCCTCGTCCGAACGTCTGCTGTGATCGCGTAACCCGCGAATGATGGTCATCAAACCCAATCCGGCCAGCAGCACCGGAACGCTGAACTGGACATAGGCCCAATCGGTCATGGTATTGGCAAGCAACCAATCCCCTGCCAGGAGCAAACCCCAGCCTTGCTGATGGCGCTCCTTGAGCGTGGCAATCATCTGCACGAAGGCTAGCACAATGATGAACAGAGGCCAGCTGTGGGCAAGATCGACAGCAGGCAGCAGCCCCGCGGACTGGTGCGTCAGCAATGCGCCGGCCGTGACCAGCGCAATCCCGGTCAGCAAGCTGCCTGTGGAGGGATTTTTGAATCGAGCGTTCATTGATTGACTCCGGGTTCGTTGTTGGGCGCTTGCATGCTGTCGCAACGGCGCCTGAGGATCACCCGATTTTCGGCCAATCGCCGCCCTTTCCCGGCGAACGACCGCCGCGAAGGCCGCGCCCCCGGGCCGGATTTCCGCGCCATTCGCTGATATGCTTTATGTCTAAACTATTGACATAGTGGTATAATTAGACATGAAGCGAATTGTCTGCATGGGCGGCGGGCCCGCCGGCTTGTACTCCGCGATTCTGTTCAAAAAGGCGTTGCCCGAGGCAAGCGTGGAGATTTTCGAACGCAATCGCCCGGACGACACCTTCGGCTGGGGCGTGGTGTTTTCGGACAAGACCATGGGCAATTTCCTGGAAGCGGATGCGCCTTCGCATGCGCGCATCGCCGATGAGTTCTATCATTGGGACGACATCGACGTGCACTTCAAGGGGCGCACCATCCGCTCCGGCGGCCATGGTTTCGCCGGCATCTCACGCCGCACCCTGCTCAATATCCTGCAGAAGCGGGCCGCCTCCCTCGGCGTGAAGCAATCGTTTCAATGCGAACTGGACGACACCCGGCAATTCGATGACGCGGATCTGGTGGTCATTGCCGAAGGCGCCAACAGTAAGGCACGCGCGCAACAGGCTGAGAAATTCGACCCCAGCATCGATGTGCGCAAGTGCCGTTACATCTGGCTGGGCACGACGCAGAAATTCACGGCATTCACCTTTGCGTTCGAGAGAACGGAATTCGGTTGGTTTCAGATCCACGCCTACCAATTCAGCAAGGATCTCTCCACGGTCATCGTCGAGACGCGCGAAGAGACCTGGGCTGCACACGGCCTGGACAAGGCCGATATCGACCGGTCGATTGCATTTTGCGAGAAGTTGTTCGCCGCTTTTCTCGGGCATGCGCCGCTGCTCTCGAACGCGCGGCACCTGCGCGGTTCCGCGTGGCTCAATTTCAATCGCGTGACCTGCGGACATTGGCACGACGGCACGCGGGTGCTCATCGGCGATGCGGCGCACACGGCTCACTTCTCGATCGGCTCGGGCACCAAGCTCGCGATGGAAGACGCGATCTCGCTGGTGCGCCACGTGAGTCATGCAAATGACGTCCCGAGCGGCCTTGCGTCCTATGAGACCGAGCGCAGCGTCGAGGCGCTTAAGCTGCAAAATGCGGCGCGCAATCGCATGGAATGGTTCGAAAACGTCGCCCGCTATGAAAACATGGAGCCGCTGCAATTCGCGTACAGCTTGTTGTCCGGCAGCCAGCGCATCGGTCACGCAAACCTCAGGCTGCGCGACGCGCAGTTCATCGACAAGATCGAGACCAATCTGGCGCGCAGCAACGGCGTTACACGGCCGCGGCCGCCGATGTTCCTGCCGTTTCGGCTGCGCGATATGCAGCTCGTCAATCGGGTGGTGGTATCGCCCATGGCCCAGTATCGGGCCATCGACGGCATGCCCGGCGATTGGCACCTGGTGCATTACGGCGCGCGCGCCACGGGCGGCGCGGGGCTTTTGTTCACGGAGATGACCTGCACGTCGGCGGACGCACGCATCTCGCCGGGTTGCACGGGTTTATGGAATGAGGCGCAGCGCGCCGCATGGCAGCGCATCGTTGAGTTCGTGCACGCGGAATCCCAGGCGCGCTTTTGTCTGCAACTCGGGCATGCGGGCCGCAAAGGGTCCACCCAGCTGGGCTGGCAGGAGGCTGACCGTCCCCTCGCGCAGGGCAACTGGCCGTTGTTGGCGCCCTCGCCGCTTCCCTATTTGCCGGACATCAGCCAGGTGCCGCATGAGATGACGCAGACCGACATGGACGCGGTGAAGCGCGATTTTGTCAACGCGGCGACGCTCGGCGCCGCCGCGGGTTTTGACATGCTGGAATTGCACATGGCGCATGGCTACTTGCTGGCGAGCTTCTTGTCGCCCTTGACGAATGTGCGAAGCGATGAGTACGGAGGAGCGGTGGAAAATCGCTTGAGATACCCCCTTCAGGTATTGCGCGCGGTGCGCGCGGCGTGGCCTGCCGAAAAGCCCTTGAGCGTGCGGCTGTCCGCCTGCGATTGGGCCGAAGGCGGACTCAGCGAGTCGGATGTGATTGCGATCGCCCGCGCCATGGCCGCCGCCGGCGCCGATATTCTCGACATCTCCAGCGGCCAGACCATCGCGGCGCAACGGCCGATCTATGGCCGCATGTGGCAGACGCCGCTGGCCGATATGGTGCGCAATCTAGCCGGCGTTCCCACCATTGCCGTGGGCAATATTTTCGAGGCCGATCATGTCAATTCCATTATCGCGGCCGGCCGCGCCGATCTTTGCGCGATTGCGCGTCCGCATCTGGCCCATCCTTCATGGACGCTCGCAGAAGCGGCGGCACAGGGGTTTACCGAACAATGGTGGCCCGAACCGTATCGGTCCGCCAAAGCCCAACTCGAGCGCGCGGCCGAGCGTGCCGCGGCGGCAGGAGGCGCAGTATGAACGGTAACGGACCGCTCCAGGGCCGCCATGCCCTCGTGACCGGCGGCGGCCGGGGCATCGGCGCCAGCATCGTGCGATCGTTGGTGGGCTGCGGGGCCCGGGTGAGTATGCTTGGGCGCACCGCGGCGACGCTCCAAGCGCTGGCCACGGAACTACGATCCTCCGGTGCGCAGACTTTTTGTGCGACCGCCGATGTCAGCAAGCGCGAGTCTGTGGATGCCGCGTTTGCAGCCGCGCGGACACTGTTCGGACCCATCGAGATCCTGATCAACAATGCCGGCCAGGTAATCAGCGCGCCGATCACCAAGCGCGATGATGCCTTGTGGGAGCGATTGCTGGCCATCAATCTGTCGGGCACGTACTTCGGCATGCAAGCCGCATTGCCCGACATGCTTCAGGGCGGCTTCGGGCGAATCGTCAACATCGCCAGTACCGCCGGGCTTACCGGCTACCCCTACGTCGCTGCGTACTGCGCGGCTAAACACGGCGTGATCGGATTGACGCGTGCCGTCGCCAGAGAGGTCGCCACGCGCAACATCACCGTCAATGCGGTTTGCCCGGGCTATACGGATACCGACCTGGTCAGAGAGGCCGCCTCGAAGATATCCGCCGTGACCGGCCGCAAATTGGAAGACGCGCTTCAAGCCCTGACCAAGTCGAATCCTCAAGGCAGGCTCATTCAGCCGGACGAGGTTGCCAACGCGGTCGCGTGGTTGTGCGTACCCGGCAGCGAATCGGTCACCGGGCAGAGCATCGTGGTCGCCGGGGGAGAATTGCTGTGAGCGCCGCCCTCGGCCTGGACACCCGCTTGACCGATGATCATCACGAGTCGCTGCGCCTGTGGTTGCGCTTGCTGACCTGCACGCACCTCGTCGAGGCGCATGTGCGCAAGGCCTTGGCCAAGGAATTCAAAACAACGCTGCCGCGATTCGATCTCATGGCGCAGCTCGAGCGCGCTCCGCATGGCTTGCAGATGGGCGAGCTCTCGCGGCGCATGCTGGTAACCGGCGGCAATGTCACGGGAATCGTCGACCAATTGGAACGCGGCGGCTTGCTGGTCAGGACGGAAGACCCGGCCGATCGGCGCGCCTACCTGGTCAAGCTGACGAAGGAAGGCCGGCGTCTTTTTGGTCAGATGGCCGCAGAGCATGAAAGCTGGATCGCGAAGCTCTTTTCCGGCATTCCTAAGCGCGAGCAGCGCGCATTGGCTGAATCATTGACACGGCTGCGCGGGCAACTGACGCGGGAAACACCATGAAAGACTTGACCGAGTACCAAGCCCAGCATTTTCTCTGGTCCGTGCAGCATCACGTCGGCTGGATCACGTTGAATCGGCCGGAGAAGAAAAATCCGCTGACCTTCGACAGCTACGCGGAACTGCGCGATCTCATGCGTCGTCTGCCCTATGCGGCGGAGGTCAAGGTCGTGGTCATCAGCGGTGCGGACGGCAACTTCTGCTCGGGAGGCGACGTGCAGGAAATCATCGGTCCCCTGACGCGCATGAGCATGCCTGAGCTGCTGAATTTCACGCGGATGACCGGTGACCTGGTCAAGGCCATGCGCGCCTGTCCGCAGCCCATCATCGCAGCCGTCGATGGCGTCTGCGCGGGGGCCGGCGCCATTTTGGCCATGTCCTCCGATATCCGTCTCAGCACTCCTCGCTCCAAGACCGCATTTTTGTTTACGCGCGTGGGGCTGGCGGGCTGCGACATGGGTGCCTGCGCCATTCTGCCGCGAATCATCGGTCATGGCCGGGCGGCCGAGTGGCTGCTGTCGGGCCGCAGCGTCGGTGCCGATGAAGCACTGGCCTGTGGATTCTACAGCCGCGTGGTGCCCGTGGAGGAACTGCGCGCAGCGGTCGTGCAGCTGTCCGAAGAACTCGCACAAGGTCCGACCTTTGCGCACGGCATGACCAAGACCATGCTGAATCAGGAGTGGAACATGGGGTTGGAGCAGGCCCTGGAGTCCGAGGCGCAGGCACAGGCGGTCTGCATGAAGACTGAGGATTTTCGCCGCGCCTACGATGCATTTTCCGCGAAGCAACGTCCCGCATTCGAAGGTAACTAAGCGATGAGCACTGAGACTTTGCAGCCGGCGGAGTGGGCCCGACCAAAAGGGTATGCCAACGGCATGGCGGCCCGTGGGCGCATGATTTTCATTTCCGGTCAGGTCGGCTGGGATGGGCAGGGGCACTTCACGAGCGACAATCTGGCGGAACAAGTGAAACAGGCCCTGCGCAACATCGTGCGCGTGCTCGAGGAAGCACAGGCGGAGCCGCGTCACTTGGTGCGGCTCACGTGGTATGTCTTGAGCCGGGAAGCGTATCTGCGCGAGGCGCGTGAGATCGGCGCCGGTTACCGCGAGGTTTTAGGTAAATACTTCCCGGCCATGTCGGTCGTGGAGGTCCGCGGCTTGGTCGAGCAGCGCGCCCTGGTGGAAATAGAGGCGACGGCGGTAATACCCGACGACGAAGCTGCCGGCTACAGCGACTCCACCAGCTGAGTCAGCTGCTCGCTGCGCCCCTGCACCCGCCCCGCATTTCTATGCCGCCGGCGGCCGCGTTGCCAGCATCGAACTTCGCTGCGAAAACCCCTCGAACCATGCGGCTGTTTTCGCGGCCTTGCCTCGCCACCCGAACGATTCAAATCGAAAGTCGAGGTATCCAAGCGCGCAACCCAGCGCTATCGTACCGGCATCGACGCGGTCGCCAAGGGCATCCTTGCGCTGTTCGATTTCTGCCAGTCCGCAGGTCACCTTATCCAGCTGACCCGCGCTCCAATCGTTCCAGCGCAGCGATTCGGGTCGCACGGCATCTTCGTAGCGCGTCAGCACGGCCGCATCCATGAGACCATCGGCCAGGGCCTGGTCGACCAGCGCGGCCCAACGTCCCGGCCCTTGCCTCGGCAGTAGGTGCCCGTCGCCCAGGGTATTCAAGTACTCGCAGATCACGCGACTGTCGTACAACACGGTACCGTCCTGCGTCACGAGGGTCGGTATCTTACCGAGCGGATTGCGTGCTACGACCGAGCGGTCGCGATTGATCGGATGCGCCGCGGCCGGCACGAGTTCGAGACGCTCGCGCAGGCCTAACTCGTGGGCAGTTACCAAGCACTTGCGAACGAAAGGGGATGTGACGGAATAAAATAGTTTCATTGGCATCTCACGGCGCTGCTCAAGTCGAGCGTCGTGCTTGATCCTTGATGGGCAGCCGGCGAATTCGCTTGCCCGTCGCCGCAAATACCGCGTTGCAAAGCGCCGGCGCAATGGCCGGGACACCCGGCTCACCGACGCCGCCCAACGGAATGCTCCAATCGGTCGTCGGAATCAAGTGCACGCGGATGTCGCCGGGGGCCTCATTCATCCGAGTCACGCGGTATTGGTGGAAGTTATCCTGTTGCGAGCGTCCGCGCTTGAAAGTGATCTCGCCGAACATGGCCAGGCTCAGTCCCATGATGACAGCGCCTTCGAGCTGTGAGCGAATGCGTTCCGGATTGACTTGCGGACCGCAATCAAATGCCACATCCACACGCGGAACCTTGATGCGTCCTTGTTCGTCGATCTCCACTTCGAC
>DASQPK010000081.1:0-33358 GCA_035643995.1 Steroidobacteraceae bacterium
ACCCGCATGCTGGCGGGCGAAGCGGAATACCGCGCATTCCAAGCAGGCTTCCCCTTTGAAGAAACTGCGGATCAGGCGGCCGCCATCGAACAGGTGATCGCGGATCTGAAATCCGACAAGCCCATGGATCGCGTCATCTGCGGCGATGTGGGCTTCGGCAAGACCGAAGTGGCGCTGCGCGCCGCCTTTATCGCCGTGCAGGCAGGCAAGCAGGCGGCGGTCCTGGTGCCGACGACGCTGCTAGCGCAGCAACACCACACCTCGTTTGCGGATCGATTTGCGGATTGGCCGGTCCGAATCGAAAGCCTGTCGCGCTTTCGCACCAACAAGGAAGCCGAAGGCGTCATCAGCGGTATCGCGGCCGGCACGGTGGACATCGTCATCGCGACGCAACGGCTGCTGCAGGGGAAGGTTCGCTTCAAAGACTTAGGATTGGTGGTGATCGACGAAGAGCACCGCTTCGGCGTACGCGACAAGGAGAAATTGAAAGCGCTGCGCACCGAGGTCGATGTGCTCACCCTGACCGCGACCCCCATTCCCCGAACGCTCAACATGGCCATGGGCGGCCTGCGCGATTTGTCGCTGATTACCACGCCACCGCCAGAACGTCTGGCCGTGAAGACCTTCGTGCTCGAGTGGAATGAGACGGTGGTGCGCGAGGCGGCCTTGCGCGAGATCCGCCGCGGCGGGCAAATCTACTATGTTCACAACACCATCGAGACCATCGAGAAAACGGCGCAAGCGATTCGCGAGCTGGTGCCGGAGGCCAACGTCGCCGTCGGCCACGGCCAGATGCGCGAGCGCGAACTCGAGCAGCTGATGTTGGATTTCTACCATCGTCGATTCAACGTCCTGGTCTGCACCACCATCATCGAGAGCGGCATCGATGTACCGACGGCCAATACCATCATCATCGACCGCGCGGATCGATTCGGCCTGGCGCAGATTCACCAACTAAGAGGCCGCGTCGGGCGCTCGCACCACCGCGCCTACGCCTATCTGATCACCCCGCCGCGAAAGGCGATGACCGCCGATGCCGTCAAGCGCCTCGAGGCGCTGGAATCGCTCGAGGAACTGGGCGCCGGTTTTACGCTGGCCACGCACGATCTGGAAATTCGCGGCGCCGGCGAGCTGTTGGGCGATGAGCAAAGCGGCCAGATCCAGGAGATCGGCTACAACCTGTACATGGAATTATTGGAGCGTGCGGTCGCGGCGCTGAAATCCGGCAAGCAGCCCGATCTTGAACGGCCGTTGGACGCGGGGCCGGAGGTCGAACTGCATGTGCCGATGCTCATCCCCGAAGACTATGTGCCCGACGTGCATTTGCGGCTGATGCTGTACAAGCGCATCGCGGGCACGCCCTCGCGCGAAGAGCTCGATGAGTTGAAAGTCGAAATGATCGACCGCTTCGGCCCGATACCGCCCTTCGCGCAATCCTTGTTCCGCGCGACTTATCTTAAGCTTCGCGCCGCTTCGCTGGGAATCCGCAAGATCGATGCCGGCGCCAGCAACGGCTACATCCTGTTCGAGGAGCAGCATAAGATCGATCCGAAACGCGTGCTCAAGCTCATTCAAGGAAAGCCCAAGGAATATCGTCTCGACGGTCCGCTCAAGCTGCGCTTCGCCCACATCGCGCGCACGGAAGAGACGCTGTTCAGCCGCGTCGAGCAGCTGGTGGAGCAGCTGGCGTAGGAGCTCGTGCGGCTCAAAGGTGGGGCGCCCACGCTAACCCATGGCGCGCGCCCTCGCCGCTGCTACTGGATAGCGCCCAGAAAATCACCCTTGCCGATTTCGACGCCGCTCTTGCGCAGCAAAGCGTAGACCATGCTGGCGTGGAAGTAGAAATTAGGCAGCACAAAATCGTTGACGTAGCTCAACGCGGTAAATTTCCATGCTCCGTTGGGAAACTTGATCTCGATGGGCCGGTTCTCGTCGCCCGCGACCTTGGCCGCCGTAGCCGTTTTCAAGAAATCCAACGTTTTCGCGATTCGCGCCTTGAGTTCCGGCAGCGTGGTCTCGGTATCTTCGTGCTTGGGCACTTCAAGCCCCGCCAGACGTCCCGCCGCGCCCTTGGCGGTATCGCAAGCGATTTGCACCTGGCGGCTCAGGGGATGCATATCCGGGAACAAACGCGTCTGCGCAAGCGCAGTGGCGTCAATTTTTTTTGCCGCCGCATAGGCCGCGGCCTTGTCGAGGATCGCGGACATGTTGGTCAGTCCACGCGTCAATGCCGGAATGGAAAAATCATACAGGGAAGTCGCCATCGAATATCTCCTAAGTCAGCCTAAGTCAAACGGGGCGTCACTGTAGCTAAAGATGACTCGTTTGAATAGCGAAGCCGGGAGTGCGCTAACATTGCAACTGTATGCTGCCCTTCTCCGAAGCCTGCGAGCGAAACAAGGCGCCGATACTCGATGTGTTGCGGACCGCGTTTGCCGGGCGAACACAAGTGCTGGAGATCGGCAGCGGCACCGGCCAACACGCGGTGCACTTTGCGGCGCATTTGACGCACCTGACCTGGCATCCCACGGAACAATTGGCGTACCTGGCCGATCTTGACGCCAGGGTGAAACTCGAGGGTTCACGCAATCTGCGCGCTCCCACGGTACTGGATGTCAATCAAAGCGTGTGGCCGCTGCGCACGGCTGATGCCATTTTCACGGCCAATACCCTGCATATCATGTCCTGGGTGGAGGTACGGCTGATGTACCGGGGGCTCGATGCCGTGCTGTCGCCGGGCGGCGTCCTGTGTGTGTATGGCCCCTTTCGCTACGACGGCCGCTACACATCGAACAGCAATCAGGACTTCGATCGCATGCTGCAGGAACGGGATCCTAAGTCCGGCTTGCGTGATGTCAATGACCTTACCGCACTCGCGGCGCAATACGGCCTGCAGCTACGCGCCGATCACGACTTGCCTGCCAACAATCGGTTGCTGGAGTTCATCAGGGATTAGGAGCCTGTCCCGGCATTGCCCAAGGTTCGCTGCAATGCCGTGAGCAATGCGCGCTGCTCCAGATTTCCCTCGTAACGTTCGCCGTTGATGAAGAACGTCGGCGTTGCCGACACGCCGCTGCGCATAGCGCCCATGAAGTCGCGCTTGACTCGCGGGCGATAGCGGCGCGCCTCCATATCGGCCTCGAATCGCGGCATGTCCAACCCGAGCGCGAGCGCCAGCGTGTGCACCAGATCCGAACCCAGATCCGATTGGTGATCGTAGATGGCATGATGCATTTCCCAAAACCTGCCCTGCGCGCCGGCCGCCTCCGCCGCTTCCGCGGCGTACTGCGCGTATGGGTGCATCTCGTTGAGCGGCATGTGGCGAAACACGAAGCGCAGGTTCGCGCCCATCGTTTTGGCAATTGACTGAATCATGGAATGCACGTCAGCGCAGTAAGGACACTGATAGTCGCCGTATTCAACCAGAGTCAGCGGAGCATTTTCCGGACCCTGCGCATGGTCGCTCTTGCCGACAGCCACGGAAAGTGTCATCGAAGCAGCGGCTCGCAGTCGGTGTCCTTCGCCTTGCCACGGTCAACGAGCACCAGTTTCGAATCGTGCGCCTGGATGCCGACCGATGGATGCATAAGGGTGCCGCCGATCAGAATCGGCGAGCGCAGCTGAAAAAACCGCACGCTTTTCGGATAGCCGCGCAATACAAAATCCAAATTCTCGGTACCCAGATGGACAACCCCTTCACCGGCAATCAGGACGGGCTCCGTATCGAGCAGCAAACTGCTTGCCGTGAGCGTGCCGTCGTGGGCTTGAAAACTCGCGACGCCACAGCGGATCGGGACTTCTTTCGTGCTCTTGGTGAGCAACAGGCCCAGCCCGCGAAGGTCGATGCCGGTAAGTTCCGCGAATGAATCCCGGACCGTGCCGCGCGGCAGCGTCGCCGTGACCGTACCCTCGGCGCTCGCTGCCGCTTCATGCATGGATTTTCCGCGGCCCGTGAGCTTGGCGCGCACGTCGAGTGGGCCCTCGATGGCAGGCGGACCGCCACCTTTGCGCGCATATTGTCCCAGCTGTAAGTCGGTGATTTTCACGTCCAAGTCAACCGCTGGAATTTCTTTTCGCGCATCGATCTTGAGCTGCGCGGTCAACTTGCCGTCCAGCACATCGGCCGACAGCGGAGTCACCGCGAGCAAGCCGCGATCGACCGTCACCTTCGCCGCAACCGTACTCAAAGTGAAGCGGCCCACCGCCAAGCGCCGCGCTCGATATCTCAATATCGCCGTCATGGGACGAAGCGCGTCGGCATTCGGCGCCGCATTGGACAAGAGCATAGGCTGCGGCGATTCCGGCTCCGGTTCGCGGCCTGCCGCGCGCGCCCCGAGATCGGCCACGCGCAGGGACTGGGAAATCAGATCAGCGTCAATACCCGGCAGCCCCTTGTTCAGCGCAATCGATACGCTGCCGCGAATATCGCTTTGTCCGAAGGTCACGGCTAGGTCGCTATACGAAGCGGTGTTGCCGCGCCGGGAAAATTTGCCGGAAAGACGATAGGCGCCGGTATCGATCAATTTGACGCCCATCAGATAGTAGATGTCCCTAAGATCGGCGCCGCTTGCTTCAAAAGATGCATCCAAGTTGAGCAAATCGAATTCTTTCAAAGCGCCTTTGGCGGCGATATGCGAGCCGCTGGAGCGCTCGGTCAAAGCAAAGCCATAAGGCTCACTGCGACTCGCGGTGCGCAGCGGATCTCCGAGTAGTTCGAAGTTGACCGGCCTGCCGTTCAGTTGTCCTCTTGCCTCGATGCGCAACGGCTTTGTGCCATGGGGACCATTCGAATCCTGAGCAGTGAGGGTGCCGTCGAACTGCCTGTTTTTTTGCGCGTCTTCAATGAACAAATGCGCATCCACCACGGACAGGGAATGAATGATCGGCAATCCCGGCGACATGGCCTTGTCCGGGTTTTTCAACTGCCAGTTGGCATGGCCGGGTACGTCGCGAAACATATGCAGCGTGGCCCCCACGATGTCCAGGCTCGCGATCTCAAAGAAGCGGCCAAGCCGGGGCGTTTCAAACACCACGCTGATCTTATCGGCCAGCACGGCGACGCCGGGCGGCGTCCAAGGAGGGTTTCCAATTGTGACGCGCTCCGCAACCAGCCGTGGATTTCGCGAAAAGAGATGAAGTCGCAGCCCCCCATCGACGCGTATTTCGCGCAGCGCTCGGGCGGCGAGGATTTTGACCAAAGGGCCTTGCAGATAGCCGGCATCCAGGGCCACCCCAAGCAGCAAGGCCAGGGCGACCAGCGCCAGAAATGCCCCAATCGCCCATTTCAGCCCGCGACGCCATGCGGAAACCCCGGTCATGCCGCATTAACCCATGCTTTCACGCGACAGTCTCCACATTCGGTGGCATAATGACACTGAAACGTAGATTCCGCGTGCCAGACGCGCGGGCAACCATGGCGAACCACAGGGGAAGGTTAACGACTATGAAGAAGACGCGTACATCTGTCGCGGCAGCGGCGTTGATTGCGGTCGCAGCTCTAAGCTACACGGGTACGAGCCTCGCGACGGCGAATCCGGCTGCTAAAGCGCCAGCCGAGGTCGTGTTGCCCGTTACGGCCGATGACTTCCGGCTGTCCGACCAAAATCTGCATTCGCATGAATTGCGTCAACTCGGAGACGCCGGTGCGGTCGTGCTGATCACGCAGGCAAACAATTGTCCGGTCAGCCGCAATACCGGCGCCGCGGTGAAAGCGTTGCAGGACGAATATTCGGCGAAGGGCGTCGAGATTTTCATGCTGAATTCCACGCCTACGGACAAGCGCGAAGCGATCGTCGCCGAAGCGCAAAGCTACGGCTACAACCTGCCCATTCTGATGGACACCAACCAGTTGGTCGGTGAGCAGCTGGGCGTGACGCGCACCGCCGAAGCCATCGTCATCGATCCGAAGACTTGGAAAATTATTTATCGCGGTCCGATCGACGATAAGGTTACTTACGAGCGCCAGAAAGCTGCCGCTGAACACACCTGGGCCAAGGATGCGCTCGACGCGCAACTGGCCGGCAAGCCGGTTGCGGTCGCGCGGCAAGAGGCAGTGGGTTGTCTCGTCGACTTCCCCGAGCGCGCCAAGATGGCGACCAGCAAAGTGACTTATGTCAAGAACATCGCGCCCATGTTTGAGGATAAGTGCGTGTCATGCCACGAGCCCGGCGGCATCGGCCCCATGCCCTTCACGAAGTTCGAAGAGATTGCGCCCTTCGCGCCGATGATTCGCGAAATGATTCGCACGCAGCGCATGCCGCCGTGGCGCGCTGATCCGAGCGTCGGTCATTTCCTCGGCGACAGAAGTCTGTCGGCCGCCCAGATCAAGACGCTGGTTCATTGGGTCGAGGCGGGTGCGCCGCGCGGCACGGGTGCCGATCCGTTGGCCGCCAAGACTTTCACAGCGCCGGAGTGGCCGCTGGGCAAGCCGGACTTGGTGCTCGATGTGCCCGCCTACACCATACCGGCGAACGGCATCGTTGATTATCAGCGCCCCTACGTCGTCAATCCTCTGAAGGATGGCAGGTGGCTGCGTGCATCGACCATCAAGGTCGTGAATCGCCAAACCGTGCACCATATTCTCACCGGCTACATGGCTGAGGTGCCGGGACCCGGCCAGGTTGCCAATGAAAGCAAGTGGGGCACGTCATTGGGAGGCTACGCGGTTGGAGCCGAATCCTTCGTCGAGCCGCCGAACACCGGCGCCTTCATACCACCGGGCGGCGCCATCGGCTTCCAGGTGCACTACACCCCGTATGGTCAGCAAGTGACCGAGCACTCGCAAATCGCGCTGTACTTCTACAAGGACAAGCCGAAATTCGTGATGCGAAACTCCGTGGTCTTGAATGCGAACATCGTCATTCCGGCGAACAAAGAGAGCACGGAACTGCAGGCGTACATTGATGTTCCCAAGGACATGATGCTGTACGGTGCGTTCCCGCACGCCCACTATCGCGGCGCATCCTCGCAGTTCTTTCTCATAGAACCGGACGGCAAGAAGACCTTGCTGGTGTCGCTGCCGCATTACGATTTCAACTGGCAGCGCGAATACAATTTCGTTCAGCCCGTCAAGGTTCCGGCAGGATCGAAACTGCTGGCCGTCTATACTTATGACAACTCCGTGAGAAATCCGGCCAATCCGGATCACAACCGCGTCGTGCCTTGGGGTGATCAGTCCTTTGACGAAATGCTCTATACGGCGTTTCACTACGAGTGGATCGGAGAGACCTCTGACAAGATGGACCAATACAAGGCCTTCGACAAAGAGCTGAATGAAAATCGCCTGTTCGGCATGCTGGACACCAAAATGAACGGCAAGCTGGACATGTCGGAATTGACCGGCCCGATCGGCAAGGATTTTGCGGCGAGCTTCGCCAAGATCGACTCCGACCATGACGGCTTCATCGAGCCCAATGAGTTGCTGGCGGCCCAGGCGTCCATGCAAAAGCGTCGCCAGCAGGCATCGCAGCCAGGGCAAGGTGCTCCGGCCGCGACGCCGGCGCAACCGGCGCCGGAAAAGACTGGAGGCGGTCAATAACCCAAAGTGGCGGCCAGTGCATTCCTTTGATGCGTTGAAGGGATTCGCGCGGGCCGCCACATTCATGTCGATGGCGGCTGCAGGCCTCAGCCTGGGTGGCTACGCGCACGCCACGGGCTTGAGCCGCCTGAATCCGGGCGCACAGGCGCCGACATTCAGCGCCCAGGGTGCCGATGGCAAACGCCACAGCTTGCGCGACTACACCGGCAGGCTGGTGGTGCTGGAGTGGACCAATCCTGTTTGTCCCTTTACCGCGGTGAAGTATAAGAGCGGCGCCATGCAGGCGCTGCAGCGCTATGCCGCATCCCACGACGTGGTGTGGCTCTCCATCGATACGGCCGCACCCGACAAAGCCGGATACTTGACCGCGGCTGCTGCGCGCGCGCGTATTGCGAAAACTCATGCGGCGGTCACCGCATTTTTGTTCGACCTCGACGGCAATATTGCGCGCAGCTATGGCGCCAAGACGACGCCGAGTTTTTTCATCGTCGACCGCGACGGCAAACTCGCATACCAGGGCGCGATGGATGAGCAAGTCTTCGCTGACCAGCCCTACGGGCACGAGTATGTGAAATCCGCGCTGGACGATCTGGTTGCCGGACATCGCGTGAAGACCTCAGAGACCCAGCCTCAGGGCTGCGCGATCGAATACTAGATGCGACTGGTGAGCAAAAACGCTGCCTCCGCGCGCCGCATCGACACCGCCGCAAAATCCCGGCGCGAGCAATTACTCGACCAGGCCGCGCGGGAATTGAATTCCAAGGGCATTTCCATGACGTCCTTGACGGACGTCGCGGACAAGCTCGGTTTTTCCCGCGCATCGCTTTACTACTATGTCGAGGATCGGGAAGACCTGATGTTTCAGGTTTACCTGCGATCCTCCGAGATCATGGCGCGCCAGTTGGGCGAAGCAGCGCAATCCGGCCGCGGCGCATTGCAGGTTGTCGGCAGATTCATTTCCAACACCTTGGATCCTGCGGAACCGGAACTTGCGGCCTTGAGCGAAATCGGGCTGCTTGATCCAGCGGCACGCGAGACCGTACTCGGAATCTTCGAAGCAGTCGTGGCGCGGCTTGCCAGCCTGCTGGAGGCCGGGGCAAAAGCCGGTGACATGCGCTTCTGCGACTTTCCGATCGTCGCGCGAACCATCATCAGCATCATTCATTCGATACCGCTGAATTCACCCTTGGCGGTCGCGCTGCATGTGAGCCGGCTCGAGATCATTGCCGCGGCCAAAGACGTCCTTGCAAACGGCTGGGCTGCCGACCGGTCGAGAGAGGTCAACCCTTCGCCGATTGATTTCTCACCCCTGCTCGCTCAACCCGGCGGCTTGTTCGATCGCGGCGCACAGTTCGAAGCCAAGCGCGAAAAGATTCTCGCGGCGGCCTCGCAGCTGTTCAATCGCCGCGGCGTCGATACGACATCGCTCGATGATATCGCCGCCGCCGTGGGCGCAACCAAGCGAACGCTGTATCACTATGTCGGCGACAAGCAGACCATTCTTTCGGCCTGCTATGCGCGAACCGACCGGATCTTTTCCTTCATCCGTGAGCAAGCGACCGCCCAAGGCGGGAGCGCCGCCGATACGCTGATTGCGGTGCTTCGCGCCAATGCAATCTCGCATCAGCGCGACGATATTGAGCCGCTGCGTTCATCGACGGGCTACGATTCGTTGAGCGCTGAGGAAAAGGTCCTGGCAACCGAGCGCGGCAAGGTCTTGGTTCAGGCCTACCGCGCGCTGTGCCGGGAGGCGCACAACGAGCATTCCATGCGCGATGTAAACCGGGACTGTCTGTTGCTCTTCATGCGCGGTGCCGGCAGTTGGCTCGCCAAAGGCCTCGTTCGCGGCGACGATCAGCGCAGGGCGCAGATTGCTGCGGAAATCGCGGATCTCTTGCGGCTCGGCTTGAGCCCGCTCTAGCAGTTGGCGGTATTTTAGTTCGCGGTGATGACGATCAGCTCGATCCCCGGCGGCGGGAGCGCGGCCTGCAAATGGATGCTGGGGCCGATTTGTGTGCTTTGATCAACCAGCGCGAAGTTTGACGAATCATTGATCCGGTAGCGCTTCACCCGGTACTTCCCCGACGCCGGCAGATTAATGGTGGCATCATAGCCGCCGTTGTCGTGGTATTGCAGCGTGCGGCGTTCGGGCAGCGACGTGTCCCAGTTGTCGCGCGGCTGCAAGTACTTGGCGGCGATTTGATAGTTGCTGATCAATATTTGGATGAGACGGCTGTCGCGAGAGCGGCCTGCCGCCACCGCGAAGCCTGACTCGTCGCCGCCGGCGGTTCGAATCAGCACCGGCGTGCTCTTCAGCGCACCGAAGGCGCTGAGTGCATGACCCACCTCATCCGGCATCCCCTTGTTGCCGAGAAGCTCTGCGTCGGCGCGATGATAAGTCTGCGCATCGATGGGTCCGCCGAGCATGTAAATGAGCGAACTGGCTGCAAAAGATGCACGCGCGGCTTTCGACATGTCCCGTTCTGCCGGGTCCGCATTCCACTCATCCAGGACGTTCCTGGTAGAGCCGAGACCACGCGCATCGAGAATGCGGCGCAACTCCCTCGCAACCGTGGCAAAAGTGTATGGATCGTTTGAATCCACCGCGAAGAAATGCCAGGAGAGGAAATCGAGCGGCAGGCGATTGAACCGCACGAAGTCCAGGAATTTCTCACGGTATGCACCGGCAATCAGCGGTTTCGATATCGCCGGACCACCGACCAAGGCTGAATCATCGGCCGACTGGACGGCACGGGCCATCTTGCCGTACAGGGCGTAATACTCCTCCGGTGAACCTGTCCAGAATAGCGTGGAATCCGGTTCGTTCCAGATCTCCCAATAACGGATGGCGTAGCGAAAACCCTTATCCCAACCCTGGTTGTAGTGGAGCACGATATGCCGCGCAATTTGCGCGTATTTGTCGAGGTCCGCGGGCGGCTTCAAGTCAGCGCCGCGACTTCTGCCGATCCGAAACAGCGGCTCCGCGCCTGAGGACTTGATCGACGCTATCTGGCGATCGGTCGGAGCGAAGTTATAACTCCTGGCGTTGTCCACATCGGCGCTCATATCCGGAAAAATCGCGTCCGTATCGCCCGATCCCTGCATATCGCCGATGCGTACAAGATCGATGCGGGCGGCCTTGTAGAACGCCGTGCCATCGACCCCGGCGGCGGCTTGGATGCCGCTCAAGGGGCGCAGCGCGCCGACCGTCACGGTGGTATCGACGGTGATCTTGCGCAGCGGCAAGTCATCGGCGAAGGCTTGCAGCGCGCCGATCACGACCAGGGCCGCGAGGCCCATACCCCAGGAGACATTCGTATTCATAGGCCGTCACTGTACGCGGGGAAACCATTAAGGCACAAAAATAGTTGCCCGCAACAATCGTAGTCCGGTACAAAGGACCTGGGATGAACGATGCGAGCTGATGATGGCAAGTGGCTGGACTATTGTCCTTGATGTTGGCAAGACGTTTTCCAAGGCATCGCTGTGGGACGAGCGTGGAGTTTGCGTCAGACAACGCTCACGGCACAATCAACCGCTCACCGTTGGCGCTTACCAGGCCTTGGACGCTGACTCCATTCAGGTCTGGCTGAAGACGGTACTGGCGCAGTACGCGAGCTTAGGTCCCATCGAGGCCATTATTCCGGTCGCGCACGGCGCTGGAGCAGCGCTGATTCGAAACGGCCGCCTGCAAGCCGCTCCGATGGACTACGAGTGGGCGGGGGTCGAGAATCATCGCCCGGTCTATCGGCATGAGTGCGATTCCTTTGAGGTTACCGGTTCACCGGCGCTGCCGGCAGGATTGAACCTGGGGTTGCAGCTGCATTGGCTCGATTCGCTGCAGTCGAGCACCCTTTCCTCCTCGCAAATTCTACCCTGGGCCCAGTATTGGGCGTGGGTCCTGTGCGGCGTCGCCGCCTCCGAGGTGAGCAGTCTGGGCTGCCACACCGACCTTTGGCGTCCCTTTGATCGCGCGCCGTCCGAACTGGCGGTGCGACGCGGTTGGGCCGATCGACTGGCGCCGCTGATGCCGGCCACCACCCCATTGGGGACGCTCTCCTGGGAGTGGGCGCTTCACACCGGACTCTCCCCGGCCGTGAGAGTGTATTGCGGCTTGCATGATTCGAATGCCGCGCTGCTGGCGGCGCGCAGCCATGGTGAGATCGAAGGGCATGATGCGACGGTGCTGGCGACCGGGACCTGGTTCATTGCCATGCGTTCTTCCTTGCAGCCCGATGCGCGCCGGGTCACCACACTACCGGAAAAACGCGATTGTCTGGTCAATGTGGATGTCTCAGGGACACCGGTGCCATCGAGTCGATTCATGGGTGGCCGCGAGATCGAGATGTTGATTGGCTCGGACGCGTCGCATAGTGATGCGCGCCTTGCCGCCACGCATATCGAGCATGCCATTCGCGCCGTCGAATCCGGCACGATGATTCTGCCCTCGTCGGTGCGCGGCGTCGGTCCTTTTCCGAATGCGGCATCGCGCTGGGTCGGCGCGCGTCAAGATGGCAACGATGCCATCGCGCGCGCGCATCTGTACGCCGCGCTCGTCGCGGATGTGTCCCTCGATCTTATCGGCTGCAACGACACGCTGGTGATCGACGGACGATTCTCCAGCGCGCCGGTGTTCGCGCAATCGCTGGCGCGCCTGCGGCCCGCCACCCGGGTGTTCATCGGCAGTGATGAGAATGGCGTTGCGCGAGGCGCATTGCACTTGGCGACCGGAGCCAGAGCCGAAACAACGCTCGAGCGCGTGTCCCCGCTGCCGGTCGACTTGGCCGAATACCGCGCCCGCTGGCGCGAAAGCGCCGAGGCGAACGACAGACGGATTTAGACCGGCACCAGCGCCAGCACTCGCAGAGGGCTGCCGGAGCCATTCACGATTTTGAGCGGCGGTGCAATCACCACGGCACCCGTTGGCGGCAGTTGATCCAAATTCGTAAGGCTCGCAAGACCAAATCGGTTGGCGCCGTGCATGATGGTATGGCAGGGGAACATGGGATTGAATGTGTGCGCCTGGCCCGCGTCGGTGCCGACGGTCTCCACACCTACGCCCAAGATGTCGCGCTCGCGCGCCAGGAATGGCACGCATTCCGGATGGAAGCCCGGCGTATGCGAACCGTCGCTGCTGAAATTGAGAAAGGATTCGCCGGGGCGTTTGGACCAGTCGGTGCGAATGAGCACCCATGCTCGGCTCGGAATGCGCCCATGGTGGCTCTCCCACTGCTCCACGATGCCCTGGGTCAATAGAAAATCGGCGCTGCCGCGAACTTGTGGCGAGACGTCGATCACGCAAGCCGGGCCGATGAAGCGTTCGACGGGAATGTTATGCGTCGCGTTGTCAGGATAATCCTTGCCGGTGACCCAGTGTATGGGTGCATCGAAATGCGTGCCGGTGTGCTCGCCGCAGCTGATGTTGTTCCAGTACCAGGCCGGACCGCGCGAGTCGTAGCGCGAGATCTCTTCCAGCGCAAACGGCTTCGATGGCGCGAACTGCTCGGGCAGGCGGATCGTCTGCGTGGCCGCCTCCAGCGGGACTGTGAGGTCGACGACGCGGATGCCGCCGCGAAGAATACCGTCGACCAATGCGGAAAGAGCTTGTGAATGGGTGGCCATTTATCCATTGTGCCTTAAAACCTTGGCCTTCAGGCCCAAGATATCAGGCGCGCTCTTGGGGTCCACGCTGGCGTAACTTGTTGTTTGTCAGATTCTGAAAACGCTGATCAGCGCAGGCGCCATTTCTACACAACCACAACAGAAACAAAGCAGGTGAATGCGCGCGGACTGTATATAATAACAGCACTGAACTGATTAGAAAAACCCATGAACCGTACCCTCAACAAGACCAAGGTGTTAAGGCTGCGGCTCAAAGACAAGCACGCGAAGTTCTTGCGTGATCTCGCCGGCGAGGTGAATTTTGTTTGGAACTACTGCAACGAATTACAGATAACGATGTTCAATCGTGAACGCCGGTTTTTGTCCGGATATGACTTTGCGAAGTTCACGCGGGGCGCGACCAAAGAAGGATTGCGCCTGCACTCTCAGACCGTGCAGGCGATCGCGGAGGAATACGCCACTCGGCGCAGACAATTCAGAAAGGTGCGGCTGAACTGGCGCAAGTCCAGGGGCAGCCGTCGCAGTCTCGGTTGGATTCCGTTCAAGAAGACTGCGATTCAGGCCGCTCATGGCCAAGTGAAATTCGCCGGCCAATGGCTGTCGTTATGGGATAGCTACGGTCTCGATGCGTACGCGATGCGAGCGGGTAGCCTCTGCGAGGACGCTCGCGGTCGCTGGTACTTGAATGCTTGCGTCGCCGTTCCGAGTGCAGAGCCTAGATCTAAAGCGCGGCGCGACGTAGGCATTGACCTGGGGCTGGAGGATTTGATTGCCACGAGCGATGGGGAGAAAGTGTCGGCCCCGCAATTCTATCGCAGTCTTGAGCCTAAGCTCGCCATCGCGCAACGCGCGGGCAAGAAGGATCGTGTGCGCGCGATCCATGCCAAAATAGCGAATCGCAGGAGAGATTCGCTGCATCAGTTCTCGACTCGCCTGGTTCGCGCGTACGACATCATCTATGTTGGCAATGTAAGCGCCGCCGCGCTCGTTAAGACACCGCATGCCAAGTCGGTGCTCGATGCGGGCTGGTCGGCGTTTCGAACGATGCTCCGGTATAAGTGCGATTTCGCAGGTGCCACGTTCGCTGAAGTTGACGAAGGGTTTTCAACCCAGACCTGTTCTGTGTGCGATTCACGCAGTGGCCCGAAAGGTATCGCAGGTCTTGGAATAAGAGTGTGGACTTGCAGCGAATGCGGAACGGTACATGACCGAAACGTGAATGCCGCAAGGATCATGCTCGCGGCGGGACGTCGCCGTCTTGCAGAAGGAATCCTAAGCCCTTTAGGGCGCGGGAGGACGTCAATTTCTCACGTCAGCGGAGCGCGTTGGTCTAGTAATTGATGGAGGGATTGTCCCCCGGATAGATCACCCCCACGATATCAAATCCGCCCGGCGTTGTGCATTGAACGGAATGCAATTGCTTGCGCGGCAAGAACAAAACATCTCCCGCGACGACTTCGGTCTTGGTCCTCTGGGTCCACACCACGCCTTCGCCATTGAGAAAAATGAGCGCCTCTTCGTACAAATGCCGGTGCGGCTCAGCCTTGGACAACGGAATGTTGCCGATGAACTGCGTCACGACGGTTGAACCGTGTTCGCGATTGACCAGCATCTGGTAGTAGCGTTCAGCCATTTTGTGACGCTGGGAAGGATCGATCGAAGCGATTCGATCTGGATACTGTGACTCAAAAGTCGTCGGCATCCGGTCCATCAACAGCAGGTCCTCGCTGCCGGGACCATTCGAGACGAAGAATTTGATCGGGTCTTTGGCGTGGTTGTGAACGCGGTAGGCTTCGGGCGGCCGGACGTAGATGCCGGTCAGCGGTTCTACGGCGAAGCGTCGCCCGCTGATTTCGATATCGCCTTGGCCGTGAGTCACGAACAAAACCGTGTGACGCCCGTCTGCCGCGATCACCGGTGAGCTGCCGCCGGCGACTTCGGCATAAAACTGCGATTGAAAGAGTGCGCCGAGAGCCGGGGTAACGACTTGGCAGTAGCGCATGGCGCCGCGCGGGATCAGCGTCGCCCGCGCGGTCGAAAAGACATAGCATTGGCCGTCGAGCCGAACGATCGGACTTGAGGCCGCCTCGACCATGGCCACTCGGCGATTCTCAGGACTATCCGGGTCATCGGTGAGATAACCGCCGGGCAGGTTGCTGTGGGCGCCATCACAGAACGGCCCGGTGCCGGTTTGCTTGCAGCCGCAGAAGATGACGTCTTCATCCCGCTCAGGCGTGAATGCAATCGGCAGAAATTTGCTTCCCGCATGCGAGCCGTCGCAGAAGGGCTGGGACTGGGAGCGCCCGCAGGCACACCACAGGTAGCGCTTTCCCGCCTTGACCTCGTAGTAGTACCCTTTACGATTGGCGATGACCGGTGCAGTTTTGGCGACGCTCATGGTATTTCCCGCATCACACCATCGCTGCCGCGCCGCAGAGCACGGGCGTGTGTCGGCAGGGGCGCGCCAGGCTGCTGCTCAAGTGTCACGCCGAAGGGCCAGCTCGCCGGTGCGATCGCGATGTAGCGCGCAAATCCGCCGGTGCCGCCCTCGAACTTCGCGAAACCGATGGTGATGAGCGCCCCGCTTTCAGGAACCTGATCCAGATTCGCCACGCCCTCGGCCTGCGCAAAATTATGCTGCAGCAGCCATTTTTCCCCTACAAATTCCGGAGCGGTGTTGTCGGTATCCAAGGGTTCGTGTCCGTGCATCAGAACATGCCGATCCAAGTACAGATATTTGAGAGCAGCCAAGCTTACGCCAGGGAACGGCTGGGTCGTAAAGCGCTTCGGATCATTCCACTTTTTCGACCAGTCGGACCGAATCATCACCACGCATCCTGCCGGGACCGGGCCGTGGCGGCGCTCCCAGTGTTTTATATCAGCAACGGTGGCCTGGTAGCCAGGATCCAGAGTGACCTGGGGCGCGACATTGATCACCACCAACGGACGCAGCGCCACCGTGGGTGGAATATCGCTGATGGTGGCGCCGTGGTCATTCTCATGGGCCGGCGGACCGAACTGAGTGCCGATATGGTCCATCGGCAACTCGTAGGCCGTGATCGCCACGCCATGCTTCTCATATGTGAAGGGCTCCCCTTTGTCGATCACACCGGGGATGGCGACGCCCGCAAGCGTCGGACCCACTTTGAAGTCCACGAATCCCTCGCCTATCGGTCCGCCGGGCGCGAGTGTATGCGTCAAGTCGATGTACTTGGCATGGCTCAACGTCGAGCTATAAAAATCCCAGAGTGGCAATCCCCTGCCACCTCGGTCTGCCGCCGTCGCCCTAGCTTGAGCACCCGAAAGCGCTGCGGCGATGAGCAATACGACGACGACGCGCACGATTCGCCTTCTCGGAAGGGCTAGAATTTCCGCGTCGCGGTGAGGCCAATCGTCCGCGGACGCACCGTCAACAGCGCGTCGGGATCCTGCGATGAATTGATCACGGACACCTGGGCGCGTTTGTCGGTCAGATTGCGGGCGAAGGCCGTGACGCTCCAGGGACCGTTGATCACGCCTAAGCGCAGATTCATCAGCGTGTACGGCGCGAGGGGTATGTTGAACTTGTTATTGGTGCCCGCGAAATATCCGGTTTCAGCATCTCGATAGCTTACATCCGTCGCGATGACGCCTTGCCAGTCGCCGGCGATCGGCGCCGTGTAATTCAAGCCAACATTGAGCTGAAACTTCGGCACGTTCGGAATGGCATCGCCGGACACACCTAACGTGGGATTGAGACGTGCCTGCTGCAATTTTGCACCGTTTGTGAGGAAGGCATCTTGGTACGATCCGGCGAAGTTGACGCTCAAGTACTGGATCGGATGCGCGGTAAATTCGAATTCCACCCCCTTGACGTGCGCATCGCCCGCATTACCCTGGAACACAAACGCACCGTCGGCTGTGGTTTCCTGGACCTGAATATTGTTCCACTTGATGAAGTATATATCGGCCTGGTAGTCGAACAGGCCACCGAACAGCCGGCCCTTGGCGCCCAGTTCAAAGTTGGTGAGCGTATCCGGCGCGTACGCGGCCGGAATCGGCTCGAACGGCTCGCTGACCGCGTTCAGTCCACCGCTGCGAAAGCCGGTCGAAATGGTACCGTAGCCCAGCAGCTCCTCAGTGAATTTATAGCTGCTGTTGACCTTCCAGGTGACCTTGTTGAAGGTCTGCTCAGGATCGACGATGGGCACCAAGTTGGGCGCGCCGGGAAAGCCGCCGAACGGATGAGTCTGGGTCTGCACGCCGTTCAAGGTCTCGGTGAAATAGCGCAGGCCCGCGACCGCGGTCCAGGCGTCGGTAATCTTCCAGGTGGCCTCGCCGAAGCCCGCATATTGCGTGTCGCGGCGCGTATCGGTGCGCCCAAAGAACGTGTTGCCCACGCCCGGGAAATCCAATGCATCGTCAGCGGTGGACGTGCTGAAAGGACCGGTGACCAACCCATTTCCGCCGGTGGTGATGACCTGCACCGCCAGATCCTGGGTCTCATGCTCACGGTAGACGCCCGTAACAAAGTTCACGGGGAAATTCAGATCGCTGGCAAAACGCAGCTCGCTGGAATTGACCTTGCGGGTCCGAGGCTCGAGCGTTTCGGCCGGAACCGGAACATTGAACGACACCAAAACCGGCGTCGAGTCAAAGGTAAAGTCGGTGGTGCGGTTGTACTGGTTGGTGGTGCCGGTGATCGTGCCGACGCCGGTCTTGTATTCCACCGTCAGGCCGAAGACTTTGAGATTGTCCTTCCATGGACTCAAGGTCACATCGGTATTGCACAAGTCGCAGCCCTGCGTCGGCAGTATCGGTCCGCCGCTGAATGCCGCGACGCCGGCCGGGGTGTAGCGCGATGAACCGCCGGACGTTTCTGTCTGCGAGGTGTAGTTGGCGTCGATGGTCAGCTCGTCGGTGGGATGAAAGCGCACGATGGCCCGTCCGCCGCCGACGTCGTCATCGTTGACCCCCTTGACGAAACCAATGCCCTTGACCGGCAAGGTCTGGAAATTCGGCGCCTTGGCTGTTCCGACATTCGTGAGGCCGGTGACCCCCTCGCCGACACGAGTCTGGTTGACGTAACCGCTGTCGTAGAGTTTCCATCCCACCAGCCGTACGGCCAGTACGCCGTCGATGAGCGGCAGATTGACCTCGCCATTGATGTTGTAATTGCCGCTGGCGTGCGCGGTTTGCGAGCCTTCGGTGGTGAGGTAGCCGCCGAGTGTGTTGAGATCGGGTGAATTTGGAACGAAGCGGATGGTGCCGCTCATGGAGCTCGCGCCGTACAACGTACCTTGCGGTCCGCGCAATACTTCAATGCGATTCAAATCGTACAGACGAATGTCGGATTCGAAGCCGCCGCCGTCATCGGCGTTTGAGCCGCTGATCACCGCTTCGCCGTAGTACACCCCCGTGGTCGCATCCCCGGTGGAATTGATGCCGCGAATGACGTATTTCTTGTCGCCCGGACCGAGATCCTGAATTGAGAGGCCGGGAATCTGGCCTGCAACGTCCATGATCCCGGATACGCCTGCGGCCCGCAGCGTATCGCCGCCGATGGCTTGTATGGATACGGGGATATCGAGGACTTTCTGAGCGTTGAGCTTGTTGGCGGTGACCACGATCTCTTCGAGACCGCCGGAACCCGCTGCCGTCTGACCCATCGCGGTGAGCGGCGCGCCCAATGTGGCGGCAATGCCTGCGGTGGCCGCAAGCAGATGGCCCGAAACCCCTAATTTGGCGGCCAAACGCCGGCCCATTGTTATATTCATCGCAGATTCTCCCCTGATTGAGCCGTCACAATATGAGTTATCATATGAAATATCAATTAAACGCCGGCTGTTGCGTACGGCCCACAATTGCTGCGTTATATGAGGGCGAAGGCTGTCGGCACGTGCCCCGAAGAGGCGCACAGAACTTCCGGAGCCAGCTCGAGTATTGGCCGCGGCGTACCTTAAGCCCGGCTTCTCATGTTGCGGCTCAAACGCCGCATCAAGCTGAACGCCGCTTCGACACCGGACGCCGAGAAACCCTCCAGCAAGCGCTGCTCACGGCGGCGAACCACGATATTCAGCGAATTGAACAGCGTCCGTCCCTTGTCGGTGAGGTATACCTCGACGCAGCGGGCGTCCTCTCGGCGCAGAACCCGTCGGACGTAGTTTTCCTTTTCCATGCGCATCAAGGCACGGCTGAGAGCCGATTGCTGCACCATCGCGCGACCGATGATCTCATTGATCGTGATCCCGTCGCCCATGGCGAGCACGGCGAGGATGCGCCAACGGGTGACGTTGATGCCCTCACGCCGCAGCTTCTCGATCAGATCCGCGTTGAGCTGATAGGCCAGCCGTGCGATCAGGTGCGGCAAAAAGTCATCGAACAGCGATTCATCCGCCGATTTCTGCGGTGCGTCCAAACTCGCGGCCGGTGCTTTTTTCTTGGTTCGAGCCATGCTCTTTAGAAGGGATTCTGACCGCCAAGGATAGCGCCCAATTTTTCCGCATCGATGTTACCACCCGAAACGATGCAGACAACGTTGCCCCTTCCCGCCTTCGCCCCCAGGGCCGCGGCGACCGACACTGCACCGGCAGCTTCCGCGATCACGTGGTGACGGTGAGCGAGCAGGCGAATTGCCTCGGTAATCTGCGCGAACGATGCGCACTCTGCCCGGTCCGCCACCGCCTGCAGCAGCCGCCACATCTCCGGCAGTACCGTGGTGCTGCCCATGCCATCGACAAAACTCTGCCGATGCGCAACCCTTACCGGACCGCCATTCTGCAACGCCGCCGCGGCCGGCTGCGCGGCCTCGGATTCAACCACGATCATCCGCACCGCCGGGCGAAGGCGCCGCATCACCGAACCGATGCCGCAAATCAGGCCGCCGCCGCCGAATGGCACGACCACGGCATCACAGTCCGGCAGTTCCTCGAGAATTTCTGCGCCTATCGTCGCATTGCCTGCGAGAACGCCGGGCTCGGCCACCGGATGGACGAAGATTCCGTCTTCACCGGCGCAGCTGCGGCTGGTGAGAACCGTCCACCATTCATCGAAGGAACGCCGGATCACTTTCGCGCCAAGCTCGATCAACGCTTTGACCTTGGTTTCAGCGGCGGCGTCGGGAACGACCACCGTGGCCGGCACGCCCAAGGCGCGTGCCGCAAAAGCCAGGCCCTGGCCGAAGTTTCCGGCGCTCGCGGTCAACACCCCGCGACGAAGATACACGGGATCCATGGTCTTCAGCACGTTGACGGCCGGCCGTATCTTGAACGAGCCCCATGGCTGCAGATTTTCAAGCTTGAGAAAGATCTTGGCGCCCGGCAGATCGGCGTTGAGTTTCACAAGCGGTGCGCGCAACGCAAACGGGCGAATATTGTCGCGCGCGGCAGCGACCTGCGCGGCGCTTGGCAGGAGAAGATCGCTAGAAGTCAATGACCTGCCCAACCCCGGCCGCGCGCGCCTTCTGCAGCACATAGTGAGCCGAGGCAAGATCTTGCGGCGCGATGCCGAGGGATTTGTAGAGCGTCACGTCAAGCGGCGAGCTTCGACCGATCTTCGAACCGTTTGCGACTTCGCCGATCTCCGCCAGAATATGATCGGCCGCGATGGCGCCGGACTTCAGCGCCCGCAAATATTCGCCGCCTTCATGGATGGTGGACTCCCTGCGGTCGACGAAGAATCGTGCTTTGACGACGGCCGGCGTGTCGATTTCCGCCGCCGCAGCGATACTCGAGCCGACCACGTTCAGGTGCGTGCCCGGCGTCAGCCAATCGCCCTGTAATATGGGCTCGCGCGCCTTGGTCGTCGTGCAGATGATGTCGGCGCCGGCAATCGCTTCGCGCACGGTGGGTGAGGTTTCAATGGCGATTCGGTGTCTTGCGGCTTCGGTCTCGGCGAACGCTCTGGCCTTGTCCCGGTCGCGGCCCCAAACGCGAATGCGCCGCAGCGCGCGCACGCTGAGCATGGCCTCGAGATGACTGCGGGCTTGTTCGCCCGCGCCCAACAGCGCCAAATCGCCGGCCTCCGGCCGAGCCAGCAGGCGCGTGGCCAATCCGCTCGCGGCGGCGGTGCGAATGGCGGTGATTTCCGCCGCATCGAGCAGTGCAACCGGCTGGCCGTGATCGGCCTCGAACAGCAGCACCAACCCTAAATGCGATGAATATTGCGGCGGCTTGTTGCGAGGGATCAAACTGACCAGCTTCACGCCGAAACACTCCGGGTCGGCAAGATATCCCGGCATCATTCCCATCATGCCGCGATCACGGGGCATCACCAAAATCGAACGCAACGGCAGGACGACACGCCCTTCCGAAACGGCGATCATGGTCCGCTGCATCAGGTCGATGCACTCCGCCATCGGCAACAGCTGGCGCACCTCGGCGCCGCGTAATACGCGAATTTCCATCAGGAGCCTGTCTTAAGTGTTCCGCGTGCGCGGCGCGTAGGAATCGCGCAGCTCTTGCATCGCCGCTACGAAGGTCTCGACATCGTCGTCGTTGTTGTAAAAATGAAAGCTGGCGCGCACATTGTCGTCGCGGTACGAGGTCACGATGTCCTGCTTCATCAACTCGGCGGCAAGCCCCGCGCTGTCGCGCGAGGGGACGGCAACGGTGGCGCCGCGGCGCCCGTCCTGGGCGGGCGTGATGCTCGGCCAGCCGATCTCCTCCAGCCTGTGCATGCAGCGCCGCGTCAGCGCGTAATTGCGCTTTTCGATCGCCGGCGTGCCGATCTTGAGCAGCATCTTGAGGCCCGCCTCGGCGGCGTAGCAGTTGACCACCGGCGGGGTGCCCGCTTCAAACCGGCGCGCGTTCGGCGCCGGCCGATTGGCGCTGATATCCATGGCGGCAATCTCCGCCTGCGCAAACCAGCCGCTGTTGGTGGGCACCAACGACCGAACGCAAGCATCTCTCGCATAGAGAAACCCGATTCCCGCGGTACCCAACAAGTACTTGAGCATGCCTCCGGCCGCGAAGTCGACATCCAGCGCCTTGACGTCGATATCGAGCGATCCCACCGACTGATAGCAGTCCAACAGCACTTTCGCGCCCTTTGCCCGCGCGAGGCGCACGATGCCGGGAATGTCCAGTTTGGCGCCGTTGCGAAAGCAGACGTGGGTGATGGCCACCAGCTGCGTTTGTTCATCGATTGCCTTTTCGAACATTTCGGCCGGAATATAGCCGTCGGAGGCGCGCGGCACGTGAACGACGCGTGCGCCGCGCGGCTCTTGCGCGTGCCAAATCTGCGCGTTGGTGGGAAATTCGAAATCGCTGACCACGACTTTGTTGCGCGGACCGGTGAAGCCCAAGGCGCTCGCCAGCGCATTCAATCCGGCAGAGACGGACGCGGTGACCGCGATCTCATCGGGTGAGGCGTTCAAGAGCGTCGCCGTCAGCTTGCGCACCGACTCATTCTTCGTCACCCAAACGTCCCAGTTCGCGCCCACCAGCAGCCGATCTTCCATGTAAGCGTCGAATGCGGCCCTCACCTCATTCGCGAGTGCGCAATAGGAGCCGCTGTTAAGATAGGTCTTTCGCTGCAGCACCGGAAATTCCTTGCGCAGTGCCTCGAAGTTCTGTTCCATGTTCCGGTTCCTGTCGCAAAAATCTTTGAAAACAAATTATATGCACAGTCATATAAACATGCAATTATACGGCCGCCGCGCGGGCGCAGCGCGTTCGTCACAAGGACTGATTTGCTGGAAGAAGTGAAACCGGTGGGCCTGGCGCAAATCGATGCCGCTCGCGATCGAGTCGCAGCATTCAGTGTGGTTTCACCGCTGGTTGGTTGCGATATCGCACCGCAAGGCAAAACCATCCGATTGAAGCTGGAAAATCTTCAGCCCATCGGCTCATTCAAGATTCGGCCCATCGGCAATGCCGTCTTGAGCAGGCGGCGCACCGATTTGAATGCCGGCATTTATACCACCAGCTCAGGCAACAGCGCGCTCGGCGTGGCGTGGATGGCCCGCCGGCTCGGAATCAGCGCCACCGCCGTGGTACCGGCGAACGCGCCGCAGGCGAAGCTGGAAAAACTGCGGCGCTTGGGCGCACGCATCGATATGCGCGCCAACGATGTTTGGTGGCGCGCCATCGAAACCGGCGCGCTCGACGATCAGGAAGGCGTCTACATTGACGCGGTGCGCGACCCTGCTTCGCTGGCCGGAGATGCAACCATCGGCGCCGAAATCCTCGCGCAGTGGCCCGATGTCGAAGCGATCCTGATTCCCTTCGGCGGGGGCGGGCTCGCGTGCGGAATCGCGTGTGCCGTGCGCGCCATCAAACCGCACGTGAAAATCATTGCCTGTGAGCTGTCGAGCGCGCATCCCCTGAGGTCTGCCTTCGACGCGGGCGCCCCGACCCAGACCTCGCACGAGCCCGGTTTCGTCAGCGGTGTGGGTTACGGCTCGGTGCTGCCCGAGATGTGGCCGCTCGCGAGATCCATGATCGATGACGTCATCACCGTCTCGCTCGCTCAAGTCGCACAAGCCATCAGATTATTGGCGGACAACAACCGGATCGTGGCAGAGGGTGCGGGCGCGATATCGGTGGCCGCCGCGCTGTCGGCTCAGTACCCGCAGAGCAGGGTTTGCGCCGTCATCTCGGGCGGCAATATCGACAGCGATATACTTGCCGGCATTCTGCAGGGACGCACGCCCGGCTAGATGTTCGTGTGAGAGAGGCCCTTAGGCATCGATGTTCAACGCGTTCTGCAGTGCCGCCGCGTTGCGGGCGCGGCGCGCCTTCATGAAAAAATATCCGACCGACAGCAACAGCAGCCACGGAATGCCCACGATCCATGAGATCTGCCAAGTCTCCTTGTCCAGTCCCATCGTGACCAACACCGCGCACAGCAGCAGCAAGCCGACAATTTGCACCACCGGAAATCCGGGTGTACGCACCGGCAAATCCGCCAATTTGTGCCTGCGGCGGAAGCTCAAGTGGCTCAGTAAAATGACGATCCAGACGATCATTGCATCGAACAGCGCCACACCGAACAAATAGTTGTACGCAAGGGGTGTGAGTTTGGACAGTCCCGCGGCCAACAAAATGCAGGCGCCCGACACCAAAATGGCCGAGATCGGCGTGCCGTTCTTGCCGAGCCTTCCTAAGAATCGCGGCGCGAATCCGCCGCGAGACAGGGAGAACAGCATGCGCGAGCACAGATAGACATTGGTGTTCATGCTCGACAGCGCGGCACTCAAGACCACGAAATTCATGATGCCGGCAGCTTGGCGAATTCCGGTGTGCGCGAATACACGCACGAAGGGACTCTGAGTCACCACGGTGGCGCCCGTCTCGGTCCAGGGCACAAAGGTGACCACGATGGTGAGTGCGAGGATGTAGAACAGAAACAGCCGCAATGCCATGGTGCGCAGGGCCGCAGGGATGGTGCGCACCGGGTCCTTGGCTTCTCCGGAGGTGACGGCAATCACCTCGATTCCGTTGAACGACAGAATCCCTACGATTACTGCCATCCAGACGCCGCCGAATCCGTGCGGCATAAAGCCACCCGGTAGACCGGTGAGATTGTGAAACCCCACAGGCGTGGTCCAAAGCCCAAAAATGGTGGCGGCGCCCAAGATGATGAAGATCACAATGGCCACCACTTTGATCAGCGCAAACCAATACTCGATGGAGCCAAAATTATGGACGGACCGAGAATTGAAGTAGAGCAGCACGAACGCGAAGCCCAGTGACCACAACCATACCGGCGTGCCGGGAAAGTAGAAGGTCATGTAGACGCCGGCGGCCACCGCCTCCGCTCCAACGGCGATGACCTGCGCCATCCAGTAGGAGTAACGGGTCACGAACCCCGCCCAGGGATTCAGGTAAATCTCGGCGTAGGTACCGAACGAGCCGGCCGTCGGATGCACTACCGCCATCTCTGACAGGCTGAAAACGATGGCCACCGCCGCAATCGCGGCAATCGCATAACTCAGGATCACGGCCGGACCCGCGTAGCCAATCGCAAGGCCGCTGCCCATGAATAGGCCCGTGCCGATCGCACCCCCCAGACCGATCATGATGAGCTGCGAGCGGCTCAAGTCCTTGTGAAGCCCGGCCTCGCGGCTGGCGATTGCGGATGCGTCCAATCGCTTCCTCGCTTGCGGTGATATATTCGAACTCACATACAGTCTAGCAGTCGAGCTACGCCGCTTGATTGCGTCCTGACTTTTTGGCGAGTTGCAGTTGCTGCTGCGCTTTTTCCAAAAGCGCCGAAGGGCTGTCCGAAGCGCCGGGGATGGCGGCGCAGACACCCACGCTGATGCTGATGTAGCGCAGCACGGCCGAGCGGGGGTGATGAATGCGCATATCGCGCACTCTCTCCGCCATGAGATGGCCGACCTGCAATGCCTGCTCGTGTGTGAGCCCCGGCGCAAACGCAATCAAGCTGCCGCCGGCGATGCGCGCGGTCACATCGCTCGAGCGGCGCAGGCATCCGGATACCACATGCGCCACGCGGCGAATGGTCGAATCGCCCGCACCCCGCCCAAACGTGTTGTTGTAAAGATCCAATGCATCGATGTCCACCGCAAAGACGGCGATACTGCGTTGCTCGCGATGTGCCACCGCCCAGTCGCGTTTTAACAATTCTTCCAAATACGCCAGCGTGAACAGGCCGGTCAGGCGGTCGTCGCGGATGGCCATGGCGGTCGGCTGATGCGCGCCGCTCAAGGTGTCCTTGGCTACTCTGGGGTCGATGCGCAAGCGCTCCCCGGCGTCGCGATGATGGCCCGCAAAATGCGTGACGCAGCCGTCCGGATGGCGCAGCGGCAGCACCGTCATTTCATTCCAAAACAAGGTGCCGTCTTTGCGGTAGTTGCGCAGCAGCACGCGGCAGGTTTCCCCTCGGCTCAAGGCATCGCGCAGTCGGTGGCGTCCGTCCTGTTCACGATCATCGGCCTGAAGCAGGCGTAGATTGCGTCCCATGAGCTCTGCGGCTGAATAGCCCGTCAAGGCCTGGAAAGCGGGATTGGCGTACATCACCGGGTGGTCGGTGGCCTGGGCATCGACTAACACGACACCCTCAGGCGAGCTCTCGACCAGGCGTCGATACATGTCGGGATCAAACCCGGTCATGATTCCCCTCCGTCAGCACCAGCGGGGGTGTTGCCGAAAGATTTGCGATCAACATCACGGTTTGCTGCCACTGCCGGTCCGCTCCAAGATTCTCCGGGGCCTCACCGCGTGCCCTCATCCGGACCACCCGAGCCTGCGAGGCGGGCGAGCCTGGATCCGGCGCGAAGTGCTCGAGTACGGACTTTACCGCTTGTCTATCGTTACAAATGGGGAGGACGTCGCAACCTGCAGCAAATGCCAGCTCGGCACGCTCGATCACACCCCCAAAGGCGGCCGCGCCCGCCATCGTCAGGTCATCCGCAAATACGCAGCCGTGGAACTTAAGCTCGCCCCGAAGCACGGTGGTGATCCAACTCTTGGAGAGGCTGGCCGGCAAGGCGTCGACGGCGGGAAACACCACATGGGCCCCCATGACCCCTGCCACATTGTTCTCGATCAGCAGCCGATAGGGGCGCATGTCCCCCTCCAAATCGACGAAATTGCGCCGGTCCACCGGTAGCGCAACATGCGAGTCCGCAATCACCGCACCGTGGCCGGGAAAGTGCTTGGCGACCGCCGCCATACCGGCCTGGCGCATGCCCGACAAGTAGGCCACGGCCAGAGCCGCGACGGTGTCCGGGTCCGCGTGAAAGGCCCTATCGCCGATGATCTCGCTGACGCCGTAATCGAGGTCGACGCAGGGCGCAAAGCTGAAATCCACACCCACCGCGCGCAGCTCGCTCGCCATCAGCCAGCCCACGGATTGGGCCAGGGCCAATCCCTCGCGGCGATCCTCGTCGTATCGCCGGCCCAAAGCCCGTGCCGCCGGCAGCCGCGTAAACCCCTCTCGGAAGCGCTGTACGCGTCCGCCTTCATGGTCCACAGCGATCAATAAGTGCGGACTTCGCACGCCGCGGATGGCGTCCGTTAGCGCACGGAGCTGCGCCACGTCGCGGTAGTTGCGGCTGAATAAAATGACGCTGCCTACCAAAGGATGCGACAGCACTCGGACATCCTCGGGCGTCAACTCGGTGCCGCCGACATCGATCATGAGCGGACCCAAGCTCAAGGGGGCCTCTCGAACACCGCGATGGATTCAACGTGCGTCGTGTGCGGAAACATGTCCATTACCCCCGCTGCCGTCAGCGTGAAACCGTGTTCGGCGCCCAAAATTCCCGCATCCCGCGCCAAACTACCCGGATGACAGGAAATATACACGACCCGCCGGGGGCGCCAGTGGCCTATGCGAGTCAACAGCTCTGCAGCGCCGGCACGCGGGGGATCGAGCAGCACCAGATCGTAGCGCTCGTCCGCCCATGCCTCAAAACTCTTCGGTTCGAACAGGTTCTGCACCGCAAACCGCGCATTGCCGATGCCGTTACGCGCGGCATTGGCGAGTGCCTTGGATACCAGCAACGCATCACCTTCCACGCCCAGTACCTGCCGGGCCCGGCGTGCCAGCGGCAGTGTGAAATTGCCCAGACCGCAGAACAAATCGAGCACGGCATCGCTCGGTTCGGGCCGCAATAGAGCGATTGCCGCATCGACCATCGAGGCGTTGATGTCGCGGTTGACCTGGATGAAATCGACGGGTCCGAATTCAATCACCACGCTGCCGCCATCCACCGCGTAATTCAGCGGCGCATAGTCAGCGCGCACCGCTCGCACCGTCTCCAGTCCACCCGTCTGCAGGAAAATCTGCAGGCCGTGCGCGGCGCCGAATGCCGAGATTTTTTCGAGGTCGGCGGCGCCCGGCACCTGCAGCACGCGAAATACCAATGCCGTTGCGTGATCGCCCGCCGCGACCTCCACTTGCGGGATCTTCTCCCGAATGTCGAGCGTTTCGGTCAGCGCCGCAAGTTCCGCAGGCAGCGTCGCGAGCGGCGCCAGCAATACCTCACAGCGCTTGATATCGGCAATGTACGGCTTTTCGCGCTCGCGAAAACCCGCCAGCACACGGCCCTTCTTGTGAACGTACTTGATGCCCAAGCGAGCACGGCGGCGGTAGGCCCAGTTGGGCCCTTGCAACGGCGGCAATACCCGCGCGGGTTGAACATTGCCGATGCGCTGCAGATTCTCCAGCAGTTGACGCTCTTTAGCGGCCAGTTGAGCGGCAGCGGATAGGTGCTGCAGCGCGCACCCCCCGCAAACGCCGAAATGCGCGCAGCGCGGGACCACCCGATCCGGCGAAGCAATCAAAACCGCGACCAAGCCCGCTTCGTCCATTTGCCGGCGCCGCTTGATCACTCGAAAGCGCACCCGTTCGCCCGGCAGCGCGCCCTCGATGAATACCGCCTTGCCGTCCACCCGTGCGACTCCGCGGCCATCATGCGCAAGATCGACGATGTCGGCCTCCTGAATGGCCCTTAAGTCTAAGTCTCGTGCCACGCTGCCGAAAATTCTTTGAGATGCGCGGCACTCGACTCGGCCAGCAATTTGCGCACTCGCGCGAGTTCGTGCGCATGGCCGTTCACGTCCAGGCGTCCGCGTACAAGTTCGAATCGCAGATAAATGAGGTAGGTATTCAGCACATCGGTTTCGCAGTAGTCGCGGATGCGCGCCAAGCCGCCCTCGAGGTACGCCGGCCAGACATCGGCGCCGTGCATGCCCAATTTCCCGGGGAAACCGAGCAAGGAAGCAATGTCCTGCAGGCTCGCTCGGCCGCGGCCTTGAAATCCGGACAAGATGTCCATGAGATCCATGTGCCGCCAATGAAAACGGCTCAAGTAGTTGCTGTATCTGAAGCTCTGATCGGAATCCCCCATCTCCCAGTAACGGGCTGCCGGTACGCTGTGCAGCAGGCTGCGATAGTGCAGAACCGGGAGATCGAAACCCGCACCGTTCCAAGAAACCAAGTCCGGCGTGTACTTCTCCAGGCCATCGAAGAAACGCTCGATCAGATGCTTCTCCGACGAGGTTTCATCTCCGAGGCTCCACACTTTCAAGGATTCTCGCGAACGCATGACCACCGAGATGGCAACGATGCGCTGCTGCTCATGCGATAGAAATTCGCTGCCGGTCTCTTGCCGGCGTTTCGTAAACATGATTTGCGCCACGTGCTCATCGGACAGGTCGCGCAAGTCGTGGAGACGCCTGCCGAGATCGGTATCCGGCACGGTTTCAATATCGAACACCAGCGTGTTCAAGCGGCCTCGCGCCGCATGAGAATCGCGACCGCCACCACCAAGCCGGCTTCGTCGGTCAACGTTACGTGGCCCTCACCGATGCCGAGACCATCGCGAACCTTGGCGCCGCGCGCCGAATACACGACCTCGGGTTTGCCCCATGAGTTTTGTACGATGCCGACGTCGCGAATCCACACGCCGTGCGAGAAGCCCGTGCCCATGCCCTTGACGATGGCTTCCTTGGCCGCAAAACGCATGGCAAGAAATCGCACGGGCCGCGCCGTGCGCTCGAGCTGCGCCCGCTCCTCTGGCAACAGCAGATGCCTGACGAAACGCTCGCCGTGCTTCTGATACACCCGTTCGACGCGATCAACCTGCAGAACATCGATGCCGATGCCGAAAATCATGAGCTCAGGGAACCCGTTCGAGCCCGGCGCATCAATGCCTTCATATCGCGCACAGCCTTGGCCAACCCATCGATGATGGAGCGCGCGACAATCGAATGGCCGATGTTCAGTTCGATGATTTCCGGTATCGCGGCAATCGGCTCGACATTGTGATAGTTGAGGCCGTGACCTGCGTTGACCGTCAGACCCAGCGAGGCGGCCAGCTTTGCCGCGGTGCGCAGGCGTTCGAATTCGCGGGCGCGCCCACCGCCGGCCGCATCGGCATAGGCGCCGGTGTGCAGCTCGATGACCGGAACGCCGGCACGCCGGGCCGCTTCGATCTGCGCCTGATCCGGATCGATGAACAAGGATACGCGGACGCCGGCGCCGGCCAGCGCCGCCACGGCGTCCCGTACCCGCGCGCCTTGGCCGAGGACGTCCAATCCGCCCTCGGTCGTCACCTCCTGGCGGGACTCGGGCACCAAACACGTATCCTGCGGCCGCACTTCGAGCGCGATTCGGACCATTTCGTCGGTCACCGCCATTTCCAGATTCATGCGCGTCTGCAACGCCTGGCGCATGGCGACCACATCCCGGTCCTGGATATGGCGCCGATCCTCGCGCAGGTGCAGCGTAATGCTGTCGGCGCCGGCCTCCTCGGCGACCAGTGCCGCATACAGCGGGTCGGGATAGCGGGCGCGGCGCGCCTGGCGCAGCGTGGCCACGTGATCGATGTTCACGCCCAGCGCGATGCTCGAATGAAGTACAGGCTCGCTCACGAACCCTCCTGACGCAGCGGCTCGCGATGACGCAATGCCAGCATGACCTCGCGCGACTTCAAGGAGCGGCCATCCAAACAGACATCGATGGCGGCGCGCAACACCCGTTTGGCGTCGCGCAGGGAGCGAGCGTCCTCGAAGCTCTCGGCCTGCAAATCCGCCAGCGACCGCCCGTAAACTGCACCGGGCGCCTCCGCGACGCAGAGCTGCGGCCCGCTCTGCAGCGCAAATCGATAATACTTATCCTGTTCCACCGGCAGCCCATCCCCGGTCTGTGTCAATTCCAATCCATAGCCCAGCTCATTCAACAATCGCTTTTCAAATCGTCGCAGGGTGGGCTCTTCGACTTCGCCGCCGCATAGCGCCTGCATGCAGGAGGCATATGAGAAAAAAATCTCCGGGTGCGGATCGCGGCGTTCGGTCAGCTTCAAGAGCAGCTCATTCAAATAAAACCCGCTCATGAGACGCTCGGGCCTCAAGCTGGTCATCGTGCCGTCGGTTTCCGCGCTCACGAGCTGACACGCCTCCGACGTGCCGGACCAGGAGACCAGCAAACGTTGAAAAGGCCGCAATACGCCTTTGAGCGCCGATTTCGGCCCGTTGGCGCCGCGCGCGAACAGCGTCAGCCGTCCGTGCTCACTGGTAAATACCTCCACGATGCGGCTGGTGTCCCGATAGGGGTACTGGTGCAACACGTAGGCTGGAGCCAGCCATACGCGCCGCCCGGCTGGCCGGCCCGCGCTCTTCACAACGTGTCGTACCCAAATTGGCGCAATGCCATTTCGCTGTCGGCCCAATTTTCCTTGACCTTGACCCAAAGCTCCAGATGCACCGAGCGCTGCCACAAGTCGTTGAGTTCAATGCGCGCCAGCCGGCCGATTTCCTTCAGGCGCTCGCCGCCCTGGCCGATCACGATGGCTTTTTGCCCGGCGCGTTCGACCCAAATGACCGCGTTGATCATGATTCGATTGTCTTCATCCGCAAAACGCTCGATTTGCACGTTGATGCCATAAGGCAGCTCCTCGCGCAGCTTCAAGGTCAGTTTTTCGCGCACGATCTCGGCGGCATGAAACGGCTCATCGCGATCGGTCACGACATCCAGGGCGAATAGCGGCGGCGATATCGGCAGCCGGGCTCCGACCAGATCAACCAACCGATTGAGATTATCCGACTGCAGCGCCGAAATGGGAATGATTTCCGAGGCCGGCACGCGCTGCGTCATCTCCTCCAGGAAGGGCAACATCTGATCCTTGGGGAACACCCGGTCGACTTTGTTGACGACCAGGAATAGCGGCTGCTTCAAGCCGCGCACCCGTTCCCACACCCACATGTCCTCGTCGGTAAAATGCATCGCTTCGATCACAAATAGGATGACATCGGCATCTTGAGAGGATGAGATGGCCACGCGATTCATATACTGATTCATGACGCGGCGCGTGGATTCGTGCAGGCCCGGCGTGTCAACCAGCACCAGTTGAGCCTGGGGCCGGTTGACCAGCCCCAATATTCGGTGGCGTGTGGTTTGCGGCTTGGCGGTAACGATCGTCACCTTGCGGCCGACCAGCGCATTGACCAGGGTGGATTTGCCGACATTGGGCCGGCCGACAATGGCGACGTGCCCGGCGCGAAATTCAGGATCGCTCATACGTGCTCACGAATTTCGGCGGGCAGAAGGGCGATGACTTTCGCCGCGGCCAACTGCTCGGCGCGGCGGCGGCTGGCGCCCTCGCCCACAGCCGCGACTCCGAACACAGGAACGCCGCAGGTGACGGTAAAGGATTGCGCATGCGGATCTCCCCCAACGGCGGTCAAGGTGTAGATGGGCAAGGCGAGGCCGCGTGCCTGCAACACTTCCTGCAATCGAGTCTTGGGATCCTTCAATGCGTCGGCGGCAGGCAAATCCGACATTCTGGAACCTAGGATTCGCGCGACCGCCGCCGCTGCCGCTTCGAAGCCCGAATCGAGGAATATGGCGCCCAAAATCGCCTCGAGCGCATCCGCCAAAATGGATGCTCTGCGGAAACCGCCTGTTTTCAGTTCGCCCTGCCCCAGGCGTAAGAACTCTCCCAAGCCTAAATCGCCGGCGATCTGCGCCAAGGTATCTCCGCTCACCAACGAAGCGCGCAACCGGGACAAAGCGCCTTCGTCCGCAAGCGGGTGCGCATCGAAGAGCAGGCGCGCCACGGCGCAGTTGAGAATCGAATCACCCAAAAATTCCAGCCTCTCGTTGTGCTCAGAGCCGGCGCTGCGGTGCGTAACGGCCGTATGACACAGCGCGGGCGTGGCAAAGACATGGCCGAACGTACGTTCGACCCAACTGCAGAGGTCGTCCGGTTTGCGCAGTGGAATCACCGCACCTTCACTGTCTTGTCGAAGTGCACACTGAGCGACACGTTCGCCACGTACGGCACGGTGTCGTCGTAAGCCACGTGCATTTCAACACCGCCGTCATCCTTGGTGATCTCGATATCCTTCACGGTGACGACGCTCGGGTCCTCGATGTTGAAGTGCCGGTCGATCAGACCGCGGATCGCCGCCGGGTCGGGGTTGTCGCCCTTGACCTCGCTCGCCACGGATTCCATGGTGCGCGCGATTTTCATGTAGTTCAGGTAAACGGGAGTCAGACGCACGCCGGCGTAGACGATCACGCCTGCCAAAGCGAGAATGCACAGCATTCCAATGAATGTCATGCCGTGCTGGTGCTTTTGCATAAAATCCTCCCTAAAAAGAGCCCTATTCAATCTTATTCCCGACCCTTCTCCAGAGAGGTCCGTCACGAGTATCAAGATTAAGCCAAATACGGACCGCTTTACCGACCAGATTCTGCTCCGGAACGAATCCCGGCGCATCCGGCTCATCGAGCCAACGGCTG
>DASQPK010000082.1:0-44960 GCA_035643995.1 Steroidobacteraceae bacterium
CAGTTTCACTCGGATGATTTTCTTCTCTACGCCTACCTGCAAAGCGGCCAGGACGCCAAAGCCAAAGCGGTCCTCCATGATTCAGCCGCCGCGATTACCCACTTCGAGTCGATGCCGGACATGGGCGAGCACTACATGGTGGGAATGTTTCCTTACTACCGCACCAAGCTGCCGATTTTCTTCGACTTGGAGATGCGCGACTGGAACGCGGCCGCTGCGCTCGAAGCCATTGCAGGCGCCCCGCCGGAGACTCAAACCCTGACCTTTTGGGCGCGCACCGTGGCGACGGGGCATTTGCACCAGCCGCGGCAAGCTCGCGACAACTTGAGTGCATACGACGCGTTGATCGAGAAAATAAAAAAGGGCAGGCAGGCCTACCTTGCCGACTCGACCGGCGCGCGCATCACGCGCGGCGAAATGCTGGCGTGGATCGCCTTCGCGGACGGCCATCCGGCCGATGCGGTGAAGCAGATGCGGGAAAGCGCGGACCTGCAGGACAAGGTTGGCCAGGGCGAGGTTGATATTCCCGCGCGCGAAATGCTGGCCGATATATTGCTGGAACTGAAGCGCCCGCAAGAGGCCTTGGTCGAATATAAAAAGGCTCTCATCTTGAGCCCCAATCGGTTCAACGGAGTGTTCAACGCAGGCATGGCCGCGGAAGCGGCCGGAGACAAGGTGCAAGCACAAGGGTACTACGCGACGCTGCTGAAGTTGACCGATAACGGCTCGCAATCCACGCGATCCGAATTCGATCACGTCAAGGCCATCGTTTCTTCCGCGAGGCTTGCCGTAAAGTGAAGAATGCCGCCGGCAGGCGGCTGCATTTCACGCTCGAAGCCACGGCCGCAGGCTCGAGTGCCCGTGCCGCGCGCTTCACTACGCGGCACAACGAAGTGCTGACGCCCACTTTCATGCCCGTAGGAACACATGCGGCCGTTCGATCGCAGCGTCGCGAAGATCTGCTCGAAAGCGGCGCGCAGGTGCTGCTGGCCAACACCTATCACCTCTTGTTGCGGCCGGGCGTCGAGGTCTTCGAGAAATTCGGCGGCATTCACGCTTTCATGAATTGGCCGCGATCGGTACTGACGGATTCCGGCGGCTATCAAATATTTTCACTGCCGGGGAGCCGCACGCTGCACGAGGATCACGCCGAATTTACCAGCTATGTGGACAACACCCTGATTCGTTTGAGTCCGGAGCGCAGCATCGAGGCACAGAAGGCAATCGGCGCCGACATCATGATGGTGCTCGATCAATGCGTGCCCTCGACGGTCGAGCACAGTGTCGCCCGCGGCGCGATGCAAGTGACCCACCGCTGGGCGCAGCGCAGCTTGGCGGCTCGCGGCGAATCGCTGCAAGCGTTGTTCGGGATTGTGCAAGGGGCCAGTTACGCCGATCTTCGCATCGAGAGCGCTCAAACCATCGCACAGATGCCCTTCGACGGCTACGCCATCGGCGGACTTGCGGTGGGCGAGAGCAGTGCGCAGCGCGAAGACTGCACTGCGGCCGTCACCGAATTGCTGCCGCGGGACAGCCCGCGATATCTGATGGGCGTGGGGACGACTCGCGATTTACTCGAAGCCGTACACCGCGGCGTCGACATGTTCGACTGCATTCTGCCGACCTCCCTCGCCAAGCAGGGCGTGGCATTCACCAGTTTGGGAAGGCGCGATCTACGGCGCGCTGCCTATCGCGGCATGCAGGGACCGATCGACCCGGCCTGCGAGTGCTATACCTGCAAAACCTACTCAATTGCATATTTGTTTCATCTGCAGCGCGTGCACGAGACTACAGGATGGCAGCTCCTCGGCCTTCACAATGTTCATTTCTACATGCGATTGATGCGCACCATGCGCGAGCACATTCTCGCGGGCACCTGGCTGCCGTATTATCATGCGCAGCGCGGCTTGCTCGACGCGCGCGACAGCTACGGCAAAGCGGCAACTCATGTGACGAAGGCCGCCATGCGAGAGGCCAGGCGCAGGCGGGGTCGATACGAAGTCATCGTCAGGGACGAGGTGGGGTACATTCGCGATATGACCTCGGGCGAGGTCATGCACTTAGGTTGCGATCCGGCGCAAGAAGCGCACTCGCTCTACGTGGAGCAGTCGCGGCTCATCGAGCGCCTGCAAGATCCGTCGGATGAGCCGCTGGTGGTGTGGGATGTGGGATTGGGCGCAGCGGGCAATGCGATGGCCGCCATCCTGGCGGCCGAATCTTTGAGTTCCGCATCCGCAGTACGGCGGCTCGTGCTCGTGAGCTTCGAGAGCGACCTGGATTCGCTCAAGCTGGCGCTGCGGCATCCCCGCTGGTTCAAACACCTCCGGCACGCCGCCCCGCGGGCGCTGTTGTCGGAGAATCGCTGGATCAACACTGCGCCCGCGATCGATTGGCTCCTCTTGCAGGGCGACTTCGCCGTCCGAAAATTCGATGCGCCATCGCCCGATATCATCTTCTTCGACCCATTCTCCTTCAGGACCGACAGCGCACTCTGGACACTGGCGGCGTTTCGCGAGCTTGCCCAGGCCTGTTTGCAAAAACCGGCGGAGCTCTTTACCTACACCTTCTCCACGAGTGTCAGAGCCGCCATGCTGGCCGCCGGCTTTTACGTCGCCAAGGGCCGCGGCACCGGTCCCAAAGCGGAGACGACCATAGCGCTATCGCCGCAAGCCGCGGCCGCTGCGCACGATCACGAATTGTTGGGGCAGGAGTGGTTGACGAAATGGCGGCGCAGCGACGCCCAGGCTCCGTTCGGCAGCCCCGCAGACGATGTATCGTGGCAGGAGGCGGTGCTCAAGCATCCGCAGTTCAGGCAGCAATCGTGACGACCGGCGCCCCGCGCGTCGCGTCAGAAGCGCTTGTAATAACCCACGGACAGCCCGCGCGGCAGAAACTGCACCGAGAGCGGCGTGCTGCGCGTCGTCGCCCAGTAACCCACTGCGGAACCCAGCGCCCATCCGGCAATCACGTCCGTTTGCCAATGTTCCCGGCTCTTCAGTCTCGCAATCGCATCGTAGGCGGGCAGCAGCTCGAGCGACCACACCCAGGGATAGTCGCGCGCATAGTTTGCGATGAAGGGTGTGACGAAGCTGGCCTGCAGGGTCACTTCACCGCTTGGAAAACTATCGCAACACCGTCCCTTGAACCACTTGTTGGGATCATTGCCCTGATCCGGGCGGGCGCGGCTGAAGCTCAATTTGAGAATCTCCGCCGCTATCGACGAAATCGCCGTGGAATCCAACGTTTGCCACAGGGTGTGGCCCAGTTCATCGTCGTTTCCCAACCACAGACTGCCGCCGATTTCCGTGGCGATCACGCCATACTCCAGTGCGGTTTGATACTTTCGGGCCCAAATCCCGCGCTGATCGAGCCGCCACGCGTGATCCAGCCCAAGAAAGCCATCCGACGCGCGCGCGCCAAGCGATGCGGTCAGCAGAAAAGCAAGCAGTGGTATCTTATAAGACAAGAGGAATGACTCACGGAACTTTGCGATACAAAGTACGCGCTTTGAGGGTCCCTCCGCAAGCTTTTCGAGCGCGGCGCGCATTCGCTAATCGCTGATGGTGCTCCATACAGTGTTGTCGGCACTTCGGAACTGGATGGACGTGAACGCATGGGACCGTAACACTCCGCGCCATGCCCGCCGAGTTTCAAATCGACAAGTTGAGCGATGAGTTTGGCCAATACACCCTGGTGCTGAAGTGCTCGGAGTGTGGACATGAGCGCAAAGCGGAGCCGCGCACGCTCGGACGTCTGTGCGGCTGGGATGCGAGGCTCGAGGATGTCGCCAGGCGCATGCGCTGCTCCAAGTGCGGCAAGAAGCGTTGCACCTTGCGGGCGTTTCCCCCGAAAAAGCCGCGCGGCTACACGGCGCTGCCCAGATAAGTTACTTTGTAGCAAGACCATTTAACTCCTGACCGGGACACGTATGCCGACCAAGGCGGAAATTGTTGATTTTCTGATTCGCGAATTTCCCCAAAGCAAATGCATCGTGGAGGAAGTGGGCGACCGCTCGGCCACGGTATCGCATCCCATCGGGCCGGCGCAGCTTCGCCCCGGAGACACCGTCTCCGGGCCCCTGCTCATGGCCGTCGCGGATGTGGCGCTTTACGTCGCCATCTTAAGCACCATCGGCCTCGTGCCGCTGGCCGTGACCACCAGCTTGACCATTAATTTTCTCCGCAAGCCCTCGGCGCGCAATCCCATCGTCGGCGTATGCCGGCTGATGAAGGTGGGCCGAATTCTGGTCGTCGGCGAAGTAGCGCTTTACTCAGATCGGAACGAAGAGATGGTGGCGCACGCGGTGGGCACGTATTCCATACCGCCGAATCGTACAGGACAATGAGCCTGTCACCGGCCATTCGATTTCTGAGTCCCTAGCGCAGATCGCGGACGTGTTGTGCTTTGCCGGCCGAGCGCGCCAGCGAGCCGCCGGGTACGACGCGAATGTCCGCCGATATTCCGATATGGTCCTTCAGTTTCGCGGCGAGAAGCAGCGCCTCGGCGGGTTGCGACTCGTGGGCCAACTCCGCGCGAGCTTCGACCACAATGCGAATTTCGTCCAGGCGATTTGGCCGGGTCAACTCGATCTCGTAGTGCGGCGCCAGGCCGGCGCAGCGAAGAATCATCTCTTCGATTTGCGAGGGGAAGACATTGACGCCGCGCACGATGAGCATGTCGTCGCAACGGCCGCTGATCTTGGCCATCCGCCGCATGGCGGTGACGCTGCCCGGCATCAGCCGCGTCAAATCGCGCGTTCGATAGCGAATCACGGGCATGGCTTCCTTGGTCAGCGACGTGAACACCAATTCGCCTTCTTCCCCGTCGGCCACCGGGCGGCCGCTGTGCGGGTCCACAATTTCGGGAAGAAAATGATCTTCCCAAATGGTCGGTCCATCCTTGGTGTGCGCAAATTCCTGCGCGACCCCGGGGCCCATGACTTCCGACAATCCATAGATGTCGCAGGCATCGATACGGAAGGCGTTTTCGATTTCAGCGCGCATTCCTTCGCCCCACGGTTCGGCGCCGAAAATACCGACACGTAACGACGTGGAGCGGGGATCCAGCTTCTGGCGCCTGAATTCATCGAGGATGGCAAGCATGTAGCTGGGCGTCACCATGATGATCTGGGGCGCGAAGTCGCAGATCAATTGAACCTGCCTTTCGGTCTGTCCGCCTGACATCGGTATGACCGTGCAACCGGCCGCTTCCGCGCCGTAGTGCGCTCCTAAGCCGCCGGTGAAGAGACCGTAACCGTAGGCGACGTGCACTTTCATTCCGGCGCGGCCGCCGGCCGCCCTGATCGATCGCGCGACCAGGCCGCTCCAGGCGGCGAGGTCATTCTTGGTGTATCCCACCACGGTCGGCTTGCCGGTCGTGCCGGACGAGGCATGAATACGCGCCACTTGATCCATGGGCACGGAGAAGAAGCCAAATGGATAGGCCTCTCGCAGATCCGACTTGGTCGTGAAAGGAAATTGCGCCAGATCGCCCAAGGAGCGCACATCATCGGGGTGGACGCCCGAGTCGTCGAATTTCCGCCGGTAACCCGCATTGTTGGCGTAAGCGTGACGCAGCGTCGCGCGCAAGCGCTCCAGCTGCAAAGACTCGAGCTGCGCCCGTGTCGCTCTTAAGATCGGATCGGTCGCCACCAATTCTTGAATATGCGTCATCGATGCGTGCGCCGCTCGAGGTTCACTCTTGGGTGGTCGGCTTGAACACCGCCCGGCGCTTTTCCCGAGCAGCGGCCAACCCTTCGCGAACGTCCGCCAATCTAAAACCCAGGAATTCCAGGGCGAGCGAGGTATCAAAGCTCGGGCCGGCCAGACGCAGCCAGTTATTCAGCGCGTGCTTGGTGAAGCGCATGGCGGTGGCGCTGCCGGCAGACAGTGTGCGTGCGATCTCGAACGCGGTGTCGAGCACTCGAGCATCCGGAACCGCGACCGCAACCAGTCCGATGCGCTCTGCCTCGGCACCTGACAAGGGTTTGTTGGTCAGCAGATGGTATCTCGCCTTTGCAAGTCCGCACAAAAGCGGCCAGATGATGACGGCATGATCGCCGGCGGCGACGCCGAGCTTTGTATGCCCGTCGAGGATCTTGGCGTTCTCGGCGGCCACCGACACGTCGGCGAGCAGGGCGATGGCGAGCCCGGCGCCCACCGCGCTGCCGCGGATGGCCGATACCACGGGTTTTGAACAATTGATGAGGTTGTAGACCAGGTCGCCGGCTTCCTTCCAAACGCGGATCAGTGTCGCTTCGTCGTCGATCATGCGATCGATCATGTCGAAATCGCCGCCGGAGGAAAAATTCGCACCCTCGCCGCGTACCACCACCACGCGCACCGCCTCATCGAGGTCGACGCTGCGCCAGATTTGCGCGAGATCGCGATGCATGGCCTCGGTGGCCGAGTTCAAGCGGCCCTTGTTGGAGATGATGAGTTCGAGCATTCCGTCCTCGGGAACGAGAAACTGCAGGCTGGCAAAATCTTTCGCGTAGCGCGCGGCGTCGATCGGCATCAGTTTTTTCCCATCGAGTCGGGAACCGCATGAATGCTGACCATGGTCAGCACGTTATATGAAGCCACGGTCTCCTCGCTTTGGTTGGTGATTTCCGTGTCCCAGGACACTTCGCCCCAGCCCTTGTCGGCACGCAGACTCTTGGCCGCGCACGTGAGCCGAACCTTGATCCTATCGCCGGGCTTTACCGGCTTCACGAAGCGAAGTTCATCGAGGCCGTAGTTGCCCAGCACCGGTCCGTAATCCGGGTCAACGAACAATCCCGCCGCCGCCGAGATCAAAAAATATCCATGTGCGACGCGGCCGCCAAACAAGGGATTACGCTTGGCTTCAGTCTCGCTCATATGCGCGTAAAAATTATCGCCGCTTAGAGCGGCGAATTGCTCGATGTCGGCGACCGTGACCTCGCGATCGGCGGATTTCAGCGTGTCCCCCAATTTCAAATCGTTGAAGGGAATGCGGAAGGGATGACGGCCCGGATCGAGCAACCGGCTGCCGCGCACCCACCGGCCGCTGATCTGCGTGATGGTGTCGGGCGAGCCCTGGATCGCGGTGCGTTGCATGTAGTGCAGCACGCCGCGAATGCCGCCCATCTCTTCTCCGCCCCCGGCGCGGCCCGGCCCGCCGTGAATCAGGGGCGCGAGCGGCGATCCATGGCCGGTGGATTCCTTGGCGCAGGTGCGGTTCACCACGAGTATGCGGCCGTGATACGGCGCCAACCTCAAGACGATGCGCTTTGCGAGCGCGTCATCGGCGGTGAACACGGAGGCCACCAAGCTGCCGCCGCTGCGCCGCGCGAGGGCAATTGCATCTGCCGTGTCGTCATAGGGCAGCACCGTGGCGACGGGCCCAAAGGCTTCCACCTCGTGAATCGCGCGCGCAGCCTTGGAGTCGTTGCAAAGCAGCAGCAGCGGAGTCACAAAGGCGCCCCGGTTAGGGATTGCATCCGTGAGGTCGAACGCCGCGGGGTCTCCCACGACGAGGTCGGCCTCGCGGCGCAGCTCGGCGACGCGCGCCAAGACGTCGGCGCGTTGCTCCAGGCTGACCAGCGGCCCCATGCGCACGCCGTCAACACGCGGGTCCCCGACCACGATCTTGGACAGCGCCGCTTGCAAAGCGGCAACCACATCGCCGGCGACGTCCTGCGGCACGAGCGCTTTGCGGATGGCGGTGCACTTCTGTCCTGCCTTCACGGTCATTTCGCGCACGACCTCCTTGATGAACAGATCGAACTCCGGCGTGCCGGGCGCCGCATCCGACCCTAAGATGCTGGAGTTGAGCGAATCGGTTTCCGCGATGAACGGCACCGCGTGCCGAATGACAGTGGGATGAACGTGCAGCCGTGCCGCGGTGTGTGCGGAGCCGGTAAAGGAAACCGTGTCCTGGCAGTTCAAATGATCGAACAGATCTCCCAAGCTGCCGCACACCAACTGCAGCGCACCCTCCGGCAATATCTTCGATTCAATAATGCGCCGCACGACCAGTTCAGTCAGGTAAGCGGTGGCCGTTGCGGGTTTGACGATGGCCGGCATGCCCGCGAGTATCGTCGGCGCAAGCTTCTCCAGCATTCCCCACACCGGAAAATTAAAGGCATTGATGTGGACTGCCGCTCCTTCGCGCGACACGTAGACATGCTGGCCGACAAAGGTGCCGCCCTTGGATAATCCTTCGACGCCGCCGTCGATATAGACATGCGCATTCGGCAATTCACGCGAGCCCTTGCCGGCGAAGGCGAATACGGTACCGATGCCGCCGTCGATATCGATCAATGCGTCGTTTTTTGTCGCGCCCGTGCAAAAGGACAGCGCGTAGAACTCGTCTTTGACTTCTGAAAGCTTTTTGGCAAGCGCTCTTAGGATGGTGGCGCGCTGGTGAAATGTCAGCTCACGAAGCGCAGGACCGCCCACCTCGCGGGCGTGAGCGAGGACGGCGGCGAAATCGATCCCGGCCGAGGAGGCCGTGGCGACCGGTTCCCCGGTGGTGGCATCACGCATCGCGACGCCTTGCCCTGAGCCGCTTTGCCAATGTCCACAAACATAACTCTGCAAGTTCATGTCAGCGGCCGCTGAAGCGGGGCGCGCGCTTCTCGGTGAACGCCGCCACGCCTTCGGCGTAATCGCTCGAATGCCCAAGATCGCGCTGCGTATCGCGTTCGATATCGAGTTGCTCGGCGAATGAGTGCCGCCAGCTGCGCCGCAGTGCGGCCTTGGTTGCCGCGAGGCCCCGCGTCGGTGCCGCGGCAAATTGCACCGCCAGCGCATCGACGGTGCCGGCGAGCTCCGTGTCCTCGACGCATTGCCATATCATCCCCCAGGCGGCGGCTTGTTCTGCCGGCAGCTTATTGCCCAGCAGCGCAAGACCCATGGCGCGTGCGCTGCCGACCAGCCGCGGCAGAATCCACGTTCCGCCGGAATCCGGAATCAATCCAAGCTTGGAGAACGATTGCACGAAACTCGCGGAGCGTGCCGCGACCACGATGTCGCAGGCCAGTGCGATGTTCGCGCCGGCGCCGGCAGCCACGCCGTTGACCGCGGCGATGACGGGCATCGGCAGGTTGTGCAGGGTCAGCACCAATGGATTGTAGCGATTCTCCAGCGACTCGCCGAGGTCGACGCCTTCCGTGCCGGGGGCGACCGCGCGATCGCCCAGGTCCTGACCGGCGCAAAATCCGCGTCCTGCGCCCGACAGCACCAAGACCCGGGCGCGGCTTTCGGACAAGCCCGACAGGGCCTGGCGAACCTCGCGGTGCATTTGCGTGTTGAAACTGTTGAGCTTGTCGGGCCGATTCAACGTCAACCGGGCGATGTCGCTGTCCACCTCAAATAAAATGGTCTCGTATGCCATGCTTTCCCCGCGGTGTAAGTCGAACTATTTGTGGTCGTAGCTGATTTCGAGCGTGGCCGTGGTGGGCCGGGCTTGGCAGCACAGCACGAAACCCAAATCGGTTTCCCATCGCTCCAGCGCGATATTATGCGTCATCACGGCGGCGCCCTCGGTGATGCGCGCGCGACAGGTCGCGCAGATACCTGAACGGCACGAGAACGGCAGTGCCAGTCCCGCTCGTTCCGCGGCATGCAGCACCGACTGATCGCTCGGCGACATCGGAAAACTGCGGCGCCGGCCGTCCATCACCACTGAAATCGTCGCCAGTACTTCCTGCGGCTGAACGTCGGCTGCGCTTTGCTTGGTCAGAACCCCCACGGCAGGCGAGTTCGCCGTCGCAAAGCGCTCGAAACGAATGGCGGCGCCGCCATTCAGCGCTCTGATCGCGTTTCGGACTTCATCCACCATGTCGCCGGGGCCGCAGATCAAGTACTCATCGGCGCCCGAAATCTGAAGGATGTGATCGGCGAGCTCGGCGACTTTACTGCCGTCGATGCGCCCGTTGAGCAACTCGGTCTGCTGCGGCTCGCGGCTCATGACAAAGTGCAACGACACGCGGTCCAGGTAGCGATTTTTCAGAGCGAGCGTTTCCTCGAGAAACATCGTCCTGGAAATGCTGCGATTGCCGTAGATGAGCGTGAAACGACTGTGCGGTTCCTTGGCCAGGATATCCGTCGCGAGCGAAAGAATGGGAGTGATGCCGCTGCCGGCGGCGAAGGCCACGTAGGAGAAGGCACGCTTTGGATCGATGCCGGTGCGAAATCGCCCGAGCGGTGTGCCGACATCGAGCGTATCGCCAGCGCGCAAATTGGCGGCAATGTCGCCGGACATGCGCCCGCCGGCCTGCAGGCGGATGCCCAGTTTGAGTGCGCTGCCGCCCGGCGCCGTGACGATGGAATAGGTGCGCAGTTCATCGCGCTCGCTGATTTTGCGTCGCACGGTGACGTATTGGCCCGCGTGATGAGCGAACGTGTCGCGCAACGAGGGGGGAATTTCCACCGTCACGCACGTCGCGTCTTCCGCAACGCGCTCGACTGATGTCACCTTCAAAGGATGGAAACTCAAAGCGGCCATGTCAGATGCACTTGAAGTATTCGAAGGGTTCTAGGCAGGCGCGGCAGCGATGCAGCGCCTTGCACGGCGTCGAGCCGAACTGGCTCAACGTTTCAGTGTCGACAGAATGGCAGCGGGGACACGCCAGGGCGCTGCGATCCGCGCGCATTACATCGCGCATGTTGGAAACCGTGCGCTCCGGAGGCACGATGCCGTAGGCGTGGAGCTTGCGGCGGCCTTCCGGCGTGATCCAATCGCTGCTCCACGCCGGCGACAACACCTGGATCACCTCGAAGCCGCCGATAGCGGCTGCACGCAGGGCATTTGTGACCGAGCCGCGGATGACTTCGGTTGCCGGACAACCGACATAGGTCGGAGAAAGACCCACCTCGAGAATTCCGTCAGCCTGCGTTTTCACAAAACGAATGAGACCCAGATCTACGATGTTGACGGCGGGGATCTCGGGGTCCTCGACCGTGCTGAGCGCATTCCACGCCTGCGCAACCCGCTCATCGACCTCCGGCAGCACCGTGCTCACCAGCGTGCATCCGGATAAGCGCGTTGCAGGTACTGCATCTCGGCGAGTATGTAGCCAAGATGCTCGCTGTGTTGGCCGCGCTTGCCATGCCAGGCATGCGGGCGATCCACGGGGCGCTGCAGCGTCGCTTCGGTCAATATCGCCTCGATGCGCCGGATCCAGGCGTCATGAACTTCCGACAGCCGCGGCGCAATCCCGTTGTCGGCCATCAGGCGATCCAGATCGTCTTCGGCAAACAATTCCACGGTGTAGGGCCAAAGCAACTCGAGGGCAGTGTGAACTCGGGCGTGGCTCTCTTCGGTGCCGTCGCCGAGACGCACCAGCCAGCCGCTGCTGTAACGCAGGTGGTAGCGAATCTCCTTGACGGATTTTGCGGCGATCGCCGCCAAGCGCGCATCGCGCGAGTCCGCCATTCGCTCGTAGAGTTCCAGCTGAAACGCATCGATCAATACTTGCCGAACAATGGTTTGGCCAAAATCGCCGTTCGGTTGCTCCGCCAGTATGGCGTTGAAATACGCGCCCTGTTCGCGCAGGTAGGCCAGCTTGTCTTCGTCGCGGCCGCGGCCTTCGACCTCACCGGCATATGTCAGCAACAGCCGCGCCTGACCGATCAAGTCCAGCGCAATATTGGCCACGCCCAAATCCTCTTCCAGAGCCGGCGAATGACCCACCCATTCTCCCAGCCGCTGACCGAGAACCAAACTCAAGTCGCCCAGGCGCAGCACATAGCGGAACAGCGACTGCGCGTCGACCGTGTGCGCATCAACCGTGTGCGCGTCAACCGCGGGCGAGCCCAAGCTCATAACGTCTTGACCTCATCGGGAATCTCATAGAACGTAGGGTGACGGTAGATCTTGTCGCGGGCCGGTTCGAACAAAGACTCGCTCTCGGTGGGATCGGAGGCAACGATGGCCTTGGAGGGCACCACCCAGATGCTGACTCCTTCCTGGCGGCGCGTGTACAAGTCGCGAGCATGATCGACGGCCATGCGTGCATCGGCCGCGTGCAAACTGCCGACGTGTTTGTGATCAAGGCCGCCGCGAGCGCGGATGAACACTTCGTACAAAGGCCACTGACGCTTATCTTCCATCGATACCTCCCAATGCGGCCTTAGGCCTCAAGCGGCGGCACTCGCGGCAGGCTGCCGCTGCTTCGCGGCATAAGCGCTCGCCGCCTCGCGAACCCAGGCCCCCGCAGCATGCGCATTGCGGCGCGCGGCAATGCGCTCCGCATTGCACGGGCCATTGCCCTTCAAAACTTGATCGAATTCGTTCCAATCGATCGGCCCGAATTCATACTGTTGTTTGGATTCGTCCCAGCGCAGCTTGAGGTCGGGCACCGTGAGGCCCAGAAAGTTCGCTTGCGGCACGGTAAAGTCGACAAACTTCTGCCGCAGTTCGTCATTGGAGAAACGCTTGATTTTCCAGCGCTGCGAGTCGCCCGTATGGGTCGAATTGGCATCGGAGGGACCGAACATCATCAGTGCCGGCCACCACCAACGATTCAGCGCCTCCTGCGCCATGCGCTTCTGATCGGGCGTGCCCTGCGCCAAGTGAAGCATCAGGTCGTAACCTTGCCGTTGATGGAAACTTTCCTCACGGCACACCCGCACCATGGCGCGCGCATAGGGGCCGTAAGAACAACGGCATAGCGGGATCTGATTCATGATGGCGGCGCCGTCGACCAACCACCCGATGGCGCCGACGTCAGCCCAGGTTGGGGTGGGGTAATTGAAGATGCTCGAATACTTGGCCTTGCCTGATAGCAGCTGCTCGACCAGCTGGTCGCGGCTCACCCCCAATGTCTCGGCGGCGCTGTACAAATACGCGCCGTGTCCAGCCTCATCCTGGACTTTGGCAATCAGAATCGCTTTGCGCTTCAAGGTGGGCGCGCGCGTGATCCAGTTCCCTTCGGGCAGCATGCCGACGATTTCGGAGTGTGCGTGCTGGGAGATCTGCCGGATCAAGGTATTGCGGTAGCGGGCGGGCATCCAGTCCTTGGGCTCGATCTTTTCCTCGGCGTCCACACGGGCCAGGAAGCGCTGTTCGAGTGCGCTTTCGTCGAGCGGCGCCGCCGTGTCCTCGGTTTTCGCATCCAAGCCTTGCGTGTACATACCTCATGCCTCCGCTGATGGCCGATTGCGTTATAGTGATACAAAAAATATGGAAACGCAATGTTTTTTGTGTCATAACAGTCGGCGCTCTTCGAGCGACGCACATGGCCAAAAACACCTCCACCAGCGCTGCCGAACTGGTTGCTCGCTTTCGCCGGCAGCGCCCTTTGCGCGGCGGATCGCTCATCGTGACCCTGTTTGGGGACGCCATCATGCCGCGGGGCGGCGCCGTTGCTCTGGGCAGCCTGATCGACTTGGCGGCGCCGTTTGGGCTGAATGAGCGGCTGGTGCGTACGGCGACTACCCGGCTCGTTCAGGACGGCTGGCTCGCGGGCCGCCGTGAGGGCAAGCTCAGCGAGTATCGGCTGTCGAAGAACGGTCGCGAACGCTTCGCCGAGGCGACGAAACGCATTTACAGCGAACCCGACACGCAGTGGTCGGGCCGATGGACCTTGATCGTCGTGCCGCCGATGCGCGCGCCCAAGCGGCGCGCCATCCGCGAGGAATTGGTCTGGCGCGGGTTCGGCGAGATTTCCGCCACGGTTTTTGCGCATCCGGAATTTGATTCGCGGACCTTGCGCTCGCAGCGACGATCGGCTGGATTGCTGTCCAAAGTGATGGCGTTTGATGCGGTGCTGGCGGCGGACGACGCGCCGCAGCAGCTGATTCAGCTGGGATGGGATCTGAACGATCTTGGGCTTCGCTATCAGCGCTTCGTCAAGCGCTTTGGTCCTGTAGCGGCCGAGCTTGAACGCCGGCGAGAGATCGAGCCGCGAGACTGTTTTCTCGTGCGCACCCTCTTGATTCACGAATATCGGCGTTTGCATCTGCGCGACCCGCTGCTGCCGGCGCAGCTATTGCGGGCCGATTGGCCGGGAGCGCAGGCGGCCGCGCTGTGCCGCGAGATTTATGCGCGGGTGTTCGTGCCCTCGGAAATCCATTTGTCGCGTGTTGCCAAAAAGCTTACCGGACCGCTGCCGGCGGTCGATCCGTCAATCATGCAGCGGTTCGGCGGTATCGGGCCACTGTTCCAGCGTTTCGACGACCACCTCTAAGAAAGCGTTTGCCTGGAATGCATCCAGCGCGCGATGGTCGATCGTCAGCGTCAGATAACACATGGGGCGCACCGCGATGGATTCGCTGCCGCCTGCTTCAATCACGCAGACGCGGCGTTGGACTTTACCGACACCGAGAATTGCCACTTGCGGCTGATTGATGACGATGGGCGCCGCGAGCAGGCTGCCGCCGACGCCGTGATTCGAGATCGTGAACGTGCCGCCGCGCACATCCTGCGGTGCGAGCCGGCCGGCACGCGCATTTTCCACCAGCGTGTTGAGACGTTGGGCGATGTCGAACAAGCTCAAACCTTGAGCGCGGTGAATGACCGGCACGATCAATCCTTGGGTCCCCAGCGCCGTGCCGATGCCGATGTTCACGTCCGCATGCAACTGCATCGCGTCCGGGGCGAACGTGGCGTTGACTTCCGGGTGCGCGCGCAGCGCACGCGCGCAGGCGCGGATGAAGTACACGGTCAGTGTCAATCGCGTGCCTCGCGACTCGAAGCTCTTCGCGTGCAAGGAGCGATGCTTGAGCACGCGCGTGAGATCCGCTTCGAACAGCGTGGTGACATGCGGCGCGTCGGCAAGACTGCGCACCATGTGTTCGGCCACGCGCCGCCGAATCGCGGTATGCGGAACCGGCGTGCTCGCGGCTTCGCGCGCCGGCTCGGGCGCGGTTGCGGTGCGCGAGGCTCGCGGGACTTCGGTTCGCGACACATGGCGTGTCACGTCTTGGGCGGTCACGCGGCCGTTGCGGCCGGTGCCGTTGATGTCGCCCGCCGCAATCGAATGCTCGCGCAGCAGCCGCCGCACCGACGGACTCAAAGGCTCCTGACGGGCGTCGGCGGCCGCAGCCGCCGGGGGACTGTCGATCTTGGGTGTCGCCTTGGAGGCGTCCATTTCTTTCGGTGATACCGACTCGCCGGACAATCTCAATCGCGCGAGCACTTCATCGGGGCTGACCTCGGCGTCCACGGCTTTGAGTACTTCAATCAATGTGCCGCCGACCGGCGCGGGCACCTCGACCGTGACTTTGTCCGTCTCGAGTTCCACCAAAGGCTCGTCTTTGACGACCGTATCGCCGACCGCTTTGCACCAGCGCAGGATCGTGGCGCGGGTTCCTTCCGCATTCGCCGGGGCGAGCACGTCTTCAATGCGGCTCATGCTTAAATTTCAGACAAGTCGATGATCGACCGGGTAATGGTCAGGGCACTGGGCAGCACGGCGTCGAGCAGCGCGGGATTGTGAGGGCTGGGGACATCCGGCATGGCGAGCCGCTCGATGGGCGCGTCAAGGTCGAAGAAAGTCTCCTTGGCGAGTACCGCGGCGATTTCCGCGCCGAACCCGGCCGTCATCGTGTCCTCGTGAACAATCAGGCAGCGGCGCGTCTTGCGCACCGATGCCAGCGTCGCCTCGCGGTCCCACGGAGAGAGCGTGCGCAAGTCCAAGAGGTCGGCTGATTTGCCGCTGGCATCGATGGCCTGCTCGCAGCGCTCCACCATGGCCCCCCAGGTCACCACCGTCAGCATGGTGCCCGCCCGCAGCAGCGTGGCCTTGCCGAAGGGCACCACAAAATCGTCGCCGGGATAGGGACGCCGCGCTGAAGCGGAATCGAGCAATGATCGATGCTCGAAGAATATCGTGGGGTCGTTGCCGCGCAGGGCGCTTCTGAGCAATCCCACCGCATCCTGCGCATTCGACGGCATGGCCAGGCGCCAGCCAACGCCATGCAGCCACTGCACTTCGTTCGATTGGCTGTGCCAGGGGTCGCCGCATTTGAAGAATCCACCCGGGATGCGCACCACCATCGGAGCGGCGAATCGATTGACCGTGCGCCAGCGCATCGTGCCGCAGTCGTTGAGCTGTTCAGCGGCGGGATCGGCATACTTACGGAATTGAATTTCAGGCACCGGCATGAGGCCGGCCGCCGCCATGCCGACCGCGCGGCCGATGATGCCTTCCTCGGAAAGACTGGTGTCGAATACCCGGTCCGCGCCGAATTTGTCTTGCAGTCCCAGGGTTGCCGCGTGCACGCCGCCCTTGCGGCCGACGTCCTCGCCGAAGACCAGCATGCGCGGATTGGTCGCGAGTTCATGCTCCAGCGTGCGGCGTACCGCGGTCACCAAGTTGATGCGCGGACCTTCGGGGTGGGGCTGATCACTGCCCGGCAAGGGCACGACGCCCGCGCAGCGTATTCCACCTTGCTGTTGGAGATCGATTGCGCCATCGGCACCGATCTCGGAATACACATAGCGTTGAATGCGCTTGAGATCAGGTGCCACGCGCCGCTCGACCTTGGCCAGCGCCTGCGCAACGGCTGCGCGGCCTTCGGCCATTTCTTGATCCCAGTCGGCGGCGGAAATCGTGTGCGGCACCAATTGGCCGCGCAGCTTCGCGAGGGGATCCCGCTCCTTTTCGTCCGCAATTTCACCCGAGCTCTTGTAGGCCTGAGTGTCCTGTCCGGAATGGCCCGACAGGCGGGGCACGACGAGCCTGATCAGAGCCGGACCATCACCGGATCTCACGCCGGCGACGGCGTCCTGGATCAGGGCGGCGGCGGCCGCTGGATCCGATCCATCACCATCGAGTACGCGAAGCCCGCGAAAGCTCTCGAGATTTCCCGCGATGTTGCCCCCGGGAGTCTGCTGTCGCGACGGGACCGAAATGCCGTAGCCGTTATCTTCGATGAAGAACAACAAGGGCAGGCGTTCGGTGGTGACAATATTCAAAGCCGCCCAGAACCCATTGGTCGCGGTCGAGGCTTCTCCGCCATGCGCCACCGCGATACTGTTGCTGCAGGCCGGATCGCCCAGCCGCGCGCCCCGATAACGCAGGGCTTGCGCCCATCCCACCGCCGGTGTGTATTGCGCGCCCACGCCCCCGCAGACCGGCAGAACGCACGCACCCACTTTGCGCGGCATGTTGAACACCACGCCGATATCACGGCCATCGCTCATGCCGCCGGCCCGCATCATGGTAGAGCCGAGCGCATCCTCCAGCGGAAGCCCCAGTCCGAGCAACAGCGGACGTGATCGATAGTAGGCGCCCACGCCATCTTGGGATCCGGTGAGCTGGGTGCTCAATAGCACTTGGGTGAGATCGTGTCCGCGAGCAGAAAATTGATACAGGACCTTGCGATCGCGCAACAGCGTGAATTCTTCCAGGTCGTCGAGCGCGCGGGAGATGGCGACATGACGCAGGACGCCGCGCCAGTCGATCGCGTTGGTCTGCGGCGCCTGCTGCATCTTAAGGGGGCTTGCAACCATCGCGATGCCTCGTAAAAGCCGATTGGTCGGCGTGAGACTAATGCACTCAGGTCACGGGGAATCGCCAATTACGGCCCATATTTGCGGTATTATTGGTGATTATCACTAATATTCAGCTAGTAGGTGCCTGAAACATGAAGTTTGATCGCTTTGACGCAAAAATACTCGACGCACTGCAACGTGATGGGCGCCTGTCTGTGGTGGACCTTGCCGAATCCATCGGGCTATCGGCCACCCCCTGTGCACGCCGCATCAAAGCGCTCGAGTCCGAAGGGGCCATCGAGGGCTACACGGCCGTGCTCAATCCGGCTCGCGTTGGACTCGCGGTGTTGGCCATCGTCCAAGTCAAGCTGACCGAGCACACCGACGAAACGGTGGCGAGATTCGAGCGGGAAATTCAACTCATGGACGAAGTGACCAAGTGCTTTGCGATGACGGGAAGCTACGACTTCATTCTCGAAGTCTATGGCAAGGACTTGGATGCCTTGAGCAACGTGGTCCTCAAGAAACTCATTCGCGTGCCCAATGTTCGCGACATGCAATCAAGCGTTGTGCTCGCAACCATAAAACGCACGGCGCGCATTCCTCTGATGCACCTTAAGGAATAGGCGAGGCCGAAGAAACTTCTGCCCTAGAGAGGACGCGGCTCGAGGCGCAGATTCGTCCCGTCTTTGACAAGCGAAGCGTGCCAAGCCAACCTCTGGCAATGAAAACCTTGAGCGGGACGGTTTTGGCAGTGATGGTGATGGCGCTTGACCTGACCTCGCCGGTTCGAGCCCAGACGGCGGCGGCGGCCTCAACGGCGGTGCGCGAACAGATCTGGCAAGTCGCGGGTCTTGGCGCTCCGGCCGACATCGTGATCGACCATTGGGGCATCGCGCACATCTTCGCCGCCAGCGCGCGCGACGCCTTTTTCCTGCAGGGCTACAACGCCGCACGCGATCGTCTTTGGCAGATCGACCTGTGGCGCAAGCGCGGCCTGGGATTGCTGTCGAAATCCTTAGGCTCGGCCTACATCGATCAAGACCGCGCCGCGCGCTTGTTCCTCTACCGCGGCGACATGGACAAGGAGTGGGGCGCGTATGCGCCCAATTCGCATGCCTGGGTCGCCGCCTTTGTCGATGGCGTGAACGCCTACATCGCCGAGGTGCGTAGCGGAGATAAGCCGTTGCCATTCGAATTCAAGTTGACGGACAGTCAGCCCGATACCTGGCAGACTGAGGATGTGCTGCGCATTCGCAGCCATGCGCTGGTGTCGAACATCACACAGGAAGTCGCGCGCGCCCGCGTCGTCTGCGCAGCCGGCCTCAAGGCGGATCGGCTGCGTCGAAAGATCGAACCCGAAGGCCACAACATGGTGATCCCTCCGGGCCTCAATCCCTGCGATGTGCCCGCCAATGTCCTGAAGGATTATTTGCTGGCCACCAAGCAGGTGGATTTCAACAGCCTTGCCGGAAAAGAACAGCACGCCGAACTTTCTCCCGAGACGGAATTGGCTGCGGCGATCGATGCGCAGTCCATGGAGGGTTCCAACAACTGGGTGATTGCGCCATCGCTTAGCGCAACCGGCCGGCCTATTCTTGCCAATGATCCGCATCGCCAGCTGGGCGTACCCTCGCTGCGCTACCTGGTGGGCTTGAACGCGCCGGGGCTCGACATCATTGGTGCGGGTGAACCTGCGCTGCCGGGGATTTCGATTGGGCACAACGCCGACATCGCCTTCGGTATCACGATCTTCGCGATCGACCAAGAAGACCTGTATGTCTATGAGTTGAAGAAGGGTGATCCGGACAGCTATCGCTACAAGTCCGGTTGGGAAAGAATGAAATTGGTCCGCGAAACGATCGAAGTGAAGGGCGGTCCTTCTCGCGACGTCGAGCTGCGCTTCACCCGTCACGGGCCGGTGATGGCAGTGGATGCGGCGAGCATGCGTGCGTTCGCCATGCGCACCGTGTGGAATGAGCCCGGCCTCTCGGGCTATTTCGGCTCCTCGCGCCTGCTCACGGCGAAGACTTGGGACGACTTCAAGGCGGCCGGCAACGCCTGGGGTGCACCGCCGCTGAACATTGTCTATGCGGACGTCAAAGGAAATATCGGCTGGGCCGCCGCGGGTCGAGCGCCGGTGCGCAAGCATTGGGACGGACTCATGCCGGTACCGGGAGATGGCCGCTATGAATGGGCCGGTTTCCACGGCAACGATGTACTGCCCTCGCGGCTCAATCCCGCCGAGGGTTTTTTGGGGACCGCCAACGAAATGAACTTGCCCGCAGGGTTCCCGAATGAGCGGAACAGGATTGCGTTCGAATGGACCGACCGATCGCGCATCGATCGCATCAATGAACTCCTCGGCGCCAAAGCGAAAATGACCCTGGCCGATTCGATGGCGATTCAGACCGATGCGGTGAGCACCCAGTCGCGGCGTGCTGTCGCACTGCTGGGATCCTTGTCCTCGCCTGATGCCGAGCTCTCGCAAGCGCTCGCCTTGCTCAAGGCATGGAACCACGAGGAAAGCACGTCCAGCACGGCTGCCGCAATCTACGAGGTGTGGGCGACGAAGCACCTGGGTAGGGCTACGGTGGCGAGAGCCACGCCGGAAGCGGCACGCAAACTCATCGGCGATGCGCATTTGGCGGCGGTGATCGATTATCTTGAACACCCCGATGCCGCGCTGGGCGCGGATCCCAGCGCCGCACGCGACGCCATCTTATTGGAGAGTCTGAAAGCCGCGCTCGCGGAGCTGAAGCAGATCCTGGGACCGACCATGAGTTCGTGGGCATGGGGCCGGCTGCACCACGCGATATTCGAACCGGCGGTTGCCGTCTTGGCCGACCGTGAGCTGCGCGCGCAGATTTCGGTCGGACCGCTGGAAATCCCGGGATCGGCTTCCACGCCGCGCGCGCAGGCCTACCGTCCAACCGACTTCTCCGTGACCGCCGGCGCCTCGGTGCGCATGGTGATGGATGTGGGGGCGTGGGATGATTCAGTGGTGGTGAACACGCCCGGCCAGTCGGACGACCCCATGAGCGCGCACTATCGCGATTTGTTCCCGATGTGGGCCGAGGGATCCTACGTGCCGCTCAGGTTCAGCCGCGCCGCCGTCGAACGCGACGCGGAAGATCATATTCGTCTCACGCCCGCCCGCCAGTGAAAAAACTCAAGCACGAATCGGAATTATTCAAGGCGGCGCTGCTCGCCGGTGTCAAGTATGCGGAAGGCCGCAAAGCGGTTGAATTCGAGGCGACCGACTCGGCGAGTGATAAAGCATTGTATGTTTATCGCTTGCTGGTTCACGATAAAGTGATCGCGCCGATGCCCGAGGATCAAGTGAGTGAGAAGACGATTAGGCATCGGCTCGCGACTTGGTATGCGCACCAATTGCCCAAGGGCCACCCGCTGACGGAGTAGTTCACACCAGGCGGCGGTGTTGCAGCGCATCTGAAGCCTGGGGGATATCGACAGACACCCCTGCCGCCGGCTGACGGCTTTCCTTATGTCCGCTGTCGCACAAAGTCGTTGGAATCTGTGACACAGCGTCGAGCGGTGTGATGACATAATGGAAAGACCCTGCCGCGAATTGCCAGGAGGGCCGTGTCATCGATTCTCGCGATCTTGGGAGAAATTTTTTATTGTCTGCGCTCCCGACCTCCGTGGGGGACCGCTGGTTACCGCACCTGGAATCGGTAGAGCTGCCTCTTTCCCAAGTGGTATACGAGTCGGGCGCCACATTGACCCATGTGTATTTCCCAACCACCGCCATCGTCTCGCTGCTGTATGTCATGGAAAATGGAGAGTCCGCCGAGATAGCGGTCGTCGGCAACGAGGGCATCGTCGGGATATCCCGGTTCATGGGAGGAAAATCCACTCCCAGCCGCGCAGTCGTTCAAAGTGCAGGCCAAAGCCTTCGGCTCAATGCGGAATTTTTAGAACAGGAGTTCAATCAAGCCGGTGCCGTGCTGCACCTGCTGCTGCGCTATACCCAAGCCCTGATCACTCAGATGTCGCAAACCGCCGTTTGCAACCGACACCATTCCTTGGATCAGCAATTGTGCCGATGGCTGCTGCTGAGCCTGGATCGGTTGAAGGGCGATGAACTCGTGATGACGCAGGAACTGATTGCCAACATGTTGGGCGTGCGCCGCGAAGGTGTCAGCGAAGGCGCGCTGAAACTACAGCAAGCAGGCCTGATCCGATACGCGCGCGGGCACATCACGGTGCTGGATCGCGTCGGACTCGAGAAGCGCGCCTGCGAATGCTACGCGGTCGTGAAAAAAGAATACGACCGGCTGCTTCCGCAGAAGACTGCAATCTAGGAGTCCCTCGAGGAGGCAACCGAACCGATGGGTATGTTCGGTAGCCCACTTAATTTTGGGCGAGTGTACGCTGCCGTACAGTCATGCTCGCAAAAGTCTGCTTTCATCGAATCGTCCAAGGATATGGACGCTGCGAGATTGTGCATTGCAAAACGTTCTCCTGATTCAGAACGAAGGTGCCGAGGCCAACGCTGTCCGCGACGCGCTGGCAAATTCCAGCGACGGGTCTTTCCGCATAACGTGGGTGCGGCGTTGCTCGGACGGTCTTGAGGCACTGGCCCGTGCGAAGGCGCGGGCAAGCCGCGATGCGGAACACTTTGCGGCGATCCTGGTGGATCTCTCGCTCCCTGACAGCAGCGGCATCGAAACTTTTGATCGGCTCTTTCTGGCGGCGCCGCAGATTCCGATGCTGATCCTCGCCGTTGCACAGGACGAGGGCATCGCCAAGCTGGCCGTTCAGCGCGGAGCCCAAGAGTATCTTCTCAAAGGGCGCTTGAGCGCCTATTCATGGCCGAGAGCCGTCACCCGCGTGATCGAGCGTGCCGCGAACACGGAGTCGCAGTTCGAAAAGAACGAGCGCGCGCAAGTCACGCTCAACTCCATTGGCGACGCGGTCGTGAGTACCGACGTTGCTGGAAATGTGACCTATCTCAATATCGTTGCCCAAACCTTGACCGGATGGTCGCAACTTGAGGCTGCGGGTCATCCGCTTGAAGATGTGTTCCGGATCATTGATGGCACGACTCGCGCCCAAGCGCCCAATCCGATGGAACTCGCGATCCGGGAAAATAAGACCGTGAGCCTGACGCCCAATTGCGTCTTGATCCGCCGCGACGGGGCCGAGTCCCCCATCGAAGATTCGGCCTCGCCCATTCACGACCGTCAGGGCCAAGTGACCGGCGCCGTCATGGTCTTTCGTGATGTGAGCGCGGCCCGGGCGGCGACACTCAGAATGGCTTACCTGGCTCAGCACGACAGCTTGACCGACCTGCCGAACCGAATATTGTTCAAGGACAGGCTGACCGAGGCGCTGACGCTCGCCGGTCGTTACCGACGCCAACTCGCCGTGCTATTCCTGGACATCGATCGCTTCAAGCATGTCAACGATTCATTGGGCCACGAGATCGGCGATCGTCTGCTGCAGTCGGTCGCGCAGCGACTGCTCGGCTGTGTGCGTGCCTCGGATACGGTCAGCCGCCGGGGCGGCGATGAATTCGTGATCCTGCTGTCTGAACTGACACAGGCCCAGGATGCAAGCGTATGTGCGGATAAGATACTCGAGACCCTGCGCGCGCCGCATCGTATCGATAAGCATGATGTGCAGGTAACGGCAAGCATCGGCATCGTGACCTATCCGGACGACGGTACGGAATGCGAGACATTGATGAAGCACGCCGATTTTGCGATGTATCACGCCAAGGATAATGGGCGCGATAACCGTCAGTTCTTCAAGCAGGATCTGAACCTGCGCGCGGTGAAACGGCAGTCGCTCGAAGGTTCCATGCGCCGCGCCCTGGAGCGGGAAGAGTTTTCAGTCCATTACCAGCCAAAAGTCAATCTGGACAATGGCGAAATCGTCGGCGTCGAGGCGCTCATTCGTTGGCTTCATCCGGAACTCGGATTCGTGTCGCCCGCGGAATTCATTCCGATTGCCGAGGAATGCGGTCTCATGGTCCCAATCGGCCGGTGGGTGATGGGTCAAGCCTGCCATCAGGCGCAAGCCTGGCAGGAAATCGGGCTTGCGCCGATTCGCATCGCGGTCAATATCTCGGCGGCGGAGCTGCGCGCGCGAGAATTTTTAAGAAGTGTGCGTGCGATCCTCGAGGAAACCGGCCTGGATCCGCATCTTTTGGAGCTCGAGCTGACGGAAACCTTCTTGGTGCAGGATTCGACGGCCATATCGGCAGTTCTGCAGGACCTCAAAGGATTGGGGCCGAAGCTTGCTCTCGATGACTTTGGCACTGGATATTCGAGCCTGAACCATCTGAAACGCTTTCCGATAGACACATTGAAGATCGATCGGTCATTCGTCCGCGGCATCACGACGAATTCTGACGATGCCGGCATCGTCTGCGCAGTGATCAGCATGGGGAAGAATTTGCATATTCGTGTCGTCGCGGAAGGTGTCGAGACACGGGAGCAACTTGCATTCCTTCAAGATCGTGAGTGCCCCTTCGGGCAAGGCTACTATTTCAGCCAACCATTGACGGGCCAGGCCTGTACTCTACTATTGCGACGGGGTATCGCGGTGGACGACCGAGAATGCCAACCGTGCTGAAGGCAGCGTGTCTTCGAAATGAGGATACTTACGAAGAAGGGATACGACAGATACTTCCAGACCGAAACCGATCCGAAGGGATTGGACCGGCGGTTATTGTGCGAAAGAGAGCTGTCGTACCCCGAAAACCTCGAGTTGCTTAGGTCGGCCAATGCCTGCCATTCTGCGTCGACCCAGCCAAACTCAACTCCGTAGCCAAACTCAACTCTGTCTTGAAGGACAAGCCTTGTGCATCGATAGCCCATTTATTGATCAACGCCAGGCGATGGCATAGCCGAACGTCGTCCCGATTCGGAAAATGAACCCCAGGTTCCGCGTGCGTCGCATTTGAATTGAACAACGACTCCAAGTGAAGTGCGGCGATGAGATCGCCTGGCGACGTTAAGTCCGTGGTCATGGCACCTCCTTCGGTTGTTGGTGCGGAAAGCAAACCGTACCCAGTCGACGCCGGAAAATCTGTTCGCTACCGCGCTTAAGGCCCTTGACCCGTGACAGAAAGTAATCCTTGGACTCGTAACCGGCGGCATCGGTGGGGCATTCCAGAAAACACTCTGGTGGAGGCCCGATTGTTTGATTTCGTGACATTGCGACATCATGATGTCACAATGTCATTGTGGAGATAAACTCCCAATCGCATTTGCCGCTGCACGCTCAGGTGGAAGAGTCGTTGGTACGGTCCATGGCGGGTGGCGCGCTGCCGCCGGGCGCCCGCGTGCCGCCTGAAGATGGTCTCATCGAGCGATACGGCGTCAGCCGCACCACCATTCGCACCGCCATCCAAAGCCTGGTCGCACGCGGACTTATCGAAATCCGCCGCGGCAAGGGGACATTTGTCACGCAACCCGTCATCACGCAGGAGCTGACCGAACTGACCGGTTTTGTCGATGATATGCAGGCGCTCGGACGCGACCCGTCGGCGACAGTTTTGGACCGCCGCATCGTGGCTGCCAGTGAAACCGTTGCCCGTCAGCTCTCCCTGCAGCGGGGCACCGCTGTCGCGCGGATTCAGCGCGTACGCTTGGCCGATGGCGTACCGCTGTCCTTCGATGAGACCTACCTGCCGCAGGATCTGGGCGAAAGAATCATGGCTGATGATCTGGAGAATCAACCCATCTTGTCGTTACTGGAGCACAAGTACTCAACGCCGCTCCTGGACGCTGAATACCGGCTCGCAGCCGTTGCATCGCATGGCACGGTGGCACGGGCGCTCGGCATCATTCCGGGTAGCCCTATTTTTCTCATTGAGCGAACCACCTATTCCGGCAACCATCGCCCCGTGGATTACGAAAGACTCTATTACCGCGGAGATCACATCCGATTGGTTACGCGGTTGAAGCGCGCAGCGCCGGCTCACGCATAAAGGTAGGTCGTGGGCAGCCCGAGGCGGACACAGGATTGCACTGCCGGGCTGGCGGGTAGAACGATGCGATCCGAGGATGCACCGATCACCTTCGCCAGCCATCGTTCATGGCGATGCAATCCATAGTTTTCCGACAGGCCCAGGCGCTCGCGAATCCACTCGGGAATCAGCTCCACCGCAGCTCGCACCAGCATGGGTTGCATCCAATGAAGCGGGCGAGGGAAGGCGATGGTTTTGCGCATGATGTGCAGGAATTCAAAAATGATCGGGGAAGGCGCGAATTGCTGTGCCGCAGATTCGAAAAGGGCGCGCATTTCATCCACCGACGTCGGAGGGTCGGTTGCGCCATATAACAGCGAAACGGGAGTTCCCTCGAGGTACAGGCTATTGAACTCAGCATCGCTCAGCGGGTTCACATACCGGTTGTATGCTTCTCCAAACCCAAAAGCAGCGGTGGCGTGTACCCACGTGAGCAGGCGCGGATCGCTTGCCGAGTAACTGGCTCCCGAAGGTGTCTTGCCCTGGATCGCAGCATGCATGCGCACGACTCGCGCGATCATCGGCTCGGCGATGCTGCGCGCGCCATACACCGTGATCATCGCCGCCAAGCCGGTGCGCTGCAAACGGCCCAGGGGATTTTTGCGAAATGAAGAATATTCCCAGATGCCCGCTCGCACCGAAGGCTCCGCCAATTCAAGAATGACAGCGGCCGTACCGCCGACGAAGAGTGCGATCGGATTTTTGAATATCCGCCATGACACGGATTGCGGAGACACCAACGCCTGCTCCCGGAGCGGCCGATTGAAGTCACTCTCGCGGCTCGTCTGCCCGTACAAGAAGGACTGTAGGGTGGAATTGAGGCGCCGCTGCAGCGTACCGGGCAGTCGAATAGCGGAAATCATGCGTCAAAGTATCCGTGCCTGGTTTGAGGGAACGCCGCCGCCGGCCCGAACCCTTGACGCCTAGGAGCTTTTCTCGAGCAGCGACGTCTTCGCGGCAGGCGCCCCGTCGAGAATGACCTGTTCGAGTACCGCGAGATAGTCCAGATAGCGCTTTCGCCCCAGGGCGGTTATTCGATACAACGTCTGCGGCCGTTCTCGGTCAGACCCTTTCGCGAGGTTCACCAGCAGGGCTTCTTGAAGCACCTGCAAGTGGCGGTTGAGGTTGCCATCGGTGAGCGCACACAGTTTTTTCATCTGTGGGAACGGTAGACCCTTGGGGTGCGTCACCAGGCAAGTCAGCACGCCTAAGCGGGCGCGCTCATGGATGACGCGACTAAGCCCGTCATAGGCAAATGGCGAATCGGCTTGCGTTTTGCGGTTAACTTTCTTCAATGGCATCCTCGAATCCATAGCGTAACACGGCGGCGACGAGTAACTGACCGATGCCGAAGGGTATGCCCATCTCCCAGGGCGACAGCGCGTGATGGCCGGAGGCAACGAGCAGGCATACGAGTCCGGCCGCGAGATACCAGGCGCCGACCCCGAACATTTGGCGGGGCAGGAAACGGCACGAGGCGAACACACCCAGGCTGAACATCACTTCCCACAATCCGGGAAGCATCCACGAGTCTTGCAGCGCAATGCGCATCAGCACCACCGTCAGCAAAATTCCCACGACGATACTGGGAAGAAACTGCTCGACCGCAGCCTGAATCATTTCCATGGCGAGTCCTGAATGAACCCTTCTGGCTCGAAAGATCGTTTCGAGCGCCGACAGGAACACCGACACGGCGGCTGTTGCTATCCAAACGCTCAAAAATGACTTCAAGCCGTAATTCGAGCCGGCCATCCAGCGGCTCTCGCCGCCGGCGACGAGAAGCGCGAGGACCCCGCTCGAGGCGACAGACAAAGGGCCATAGCCGCGAAACTGCGTGCCGCGCGCAACCTGGGTTCGAATCGCGCTGATGTCGTCGAGCGCCTGGCGCAGTTCCGTCATGAATGACCCTTCGTAACTCTGCCGCCATTCCATGGTAAATGCACCGGCCTGTCAAGAATGCGCGCATGGCGCCGCCATGCGGCAAAAGCCCCGAGGGGATCGCTTAGGTAAGCAAGCAAGACGACTGGGTTGTTGCGGCGCGATGTTGCGGGCCGCGCGGCTTAGGTGTTACTTTGTACTACAAAGTTCCGAAAAGCAACGACTTGCAAGGCGGTGAGAATTGGCCGCGATGAGATCAATCGAACCAGGCGGTCGCGCGCACGCACGCGCGTGGGTTTTCGCTTTTCTAGTCTGCACGGTCGGCATCGCCGGTCTGGTACTCGATTCCTGGCCCAGGCCGGTTCAGGGGCCGTGGATCAACCTGCACGCGGTTTTCGGATTGCTGTTGTGGATCATGGCGGTCGCGCAATTCCGGCAGGCGCGCTCCAGCAGTCCCGTGAATGGAGCGGACTTTCACTCGATTTGCCGGCAGTCATCTCGAGCCGTATATTTTCTGCTTTATATTTTGTTCGGCGCGAATCAGATAATCCGCTTCGCCGTATTTCTGTGGAATCAGGGGACGTTTGGCGCTGCGCACCCCGCGATCGAGCAACCTCCGGAGAATCTGCGCGATTATCTGGCGTACGGAATTTTTGCCCTTCTCACGATTCGCGCTCTGACGGCGCTGCATCGTCATACGCTCAAGCGCGGTGGCTTCCCCTCAACGTTTCCCGACTACCAACACCACAAATGAATCCGCGATCGGCGCGGGCCGTGGGTGAGGTTGCGCGGGGGTGGCTGCGGGAGCGGGTCCGAAATCGGCCGTGACGAGATAGACCTTGCCGGTTTTGCCGTCGAAGGCCATGGTGCGCGCACCGCGTTGCGTGGGCACGGTGTCGGCAACGGAATAGTGGTCCGCGGAATCCTGGCGGATCACCGACAAAGTCCCTTCGCCGTTTGAACTGTATACGATTCCGCGCTTCTCATCGTAGGCCGCCGCATCGGGATGCTCGCCGATGGGTACGAGCGCCACCTGCTTGCCGCTGACGCTGTCGGTCACGGCCATCACCTTGCCGTCGCAAACCGAGAACAGGCGGTTATGAGTGCGATCGATGGCAAGGCCGCTCGGACTGTTGCATCCGGGCAGAGGCCAAACGGCTTTAACCGACAATTTTGCAGTATCGATCACGGCCATTTGTCCCGGCTCGCTCTCAATATTCACGAAGATCTGGCCGCGGCCATCGTCGGCCGCGAATTCAGGTTTGTCCGGTACGGGAATCGTGGCAACTACGCCCAAGCTCGAACCGTCGAGCACCGTCACATCCTTGCTGGCGCCGTTGAATGTAAACAAGTGCTTGGTTGCGGGCTCATACAAGATCGCGTCGGGATTGCGGCCGGCAATTTTTGCTTCCTGGATGACCTTGAGGGTGCCAAGGTCAAACACAGTCACTGAGTTCGCGCGTCCGTTGCTCGTGTAACCCCGATTCAAGCCGCTGGCCAGCGCAATGCCATGCACGCCTTGTGTATCGGGAATGGAACCGATGAGCTTTCCGGATTCGCTGCTGATCACATCAACCCGCGTCCCTCGGCTGATGAACATCCGCTCTTTCGCGGGGTCGGCGAGGAGATAGTCCCAGCCTCCCTCTCCGCCCAGTTTCCAGCGCTGCAGTACTTCCATTTTCGCACCGTCCGCCGCCCCTGCGGCGATCGGAGCGATAACCGGTGCCAAACAGAAACTCAGTTTGATAGAGAGCCCCAAGGCGGCGCGCGTCGATAGCATTGGAAATTCCTCGGTCCTTAAGCTTTGTGCAGCAAAGCAAACTACCATGCCTCACGGTTCAAGGAAAAGCTCTTACAAAAATTTATAGGACCGCGCGGTGGCCTGCCGGCCGTCCCCAAATTGTCACATTGCGAAACTAATCTAGTGCGTAACGACGCCCCGCGTCGATGCCAAGGTCGCGTCGATGCCCGCCGGCGTCGCCCATATCAATTGGTCACCGGGGGACATACAGATGATTCGTTCCATATTGATTACCGCAGCCGCAGCGTCGCTGACCGTCGCCGCATCCACCGCCGCCCTAGCGGACGAAACGCCACTCGAGTCGCATGAAATCAAGCACGTGCTGTTGATCAGCGTGGATGGATTGCATGCGCTCGATCTCTCGAATTTTGTAGCGACTCACGCCGATTCAACTCTCGCGGAACTCGGCCGTCATGGGGTCACGTATTCGAACAATTCCACATCGAGCCCGTCCGATTCATTCCCCGGCCTTGCATCGCTCGTGACGGGTGGATCGCCGGTCACCACGGGTCTGTGGTACGACGACACCTACAACCGCGCGCTGTCGCCCCCGGCGCAGACCGACGGTCTCGGCAATCCCGGCGGCAGCTGCCCCGGCAAAATCGGCACCAACGTCGCATGGGACGAGGCGGTGGACATTGATCTGACACGACTCGATGCAGGCGGCGGTCTCAACGCCAAATTTCTGGTGCGAAACCCCCAAAACGGCTGCAAGACCATCCTGCCGCACGAGTATTTGCGCGTGAACACTATATTCGAAGTCGTGAAAGCCGGCGGTGGACGCACCGCGTGGACCGACAAGCATCCCTCTTATGAATGGACCAACGGTCCGAGCGGCAAAGGCGTCGATGATTTTTATGGCCCGGAGATAAATTCGATTCCGGTGGCGCTGCCGCAGTTTCCCGGCTGCTCGCCGGTACCCTTCGCCGACCCGACGCCGGATGATGGATGGACCAATAGCTTCGATGACATCAAGTGCTATGACTCGCTCCACGTTCAAGCCGTGATCAATCAGATCGACGGCTTCACCCACGACCGCGCGCACAAGGTCGGCGTCCCGGCGCTGTTCGGCACGAACTTTCAGGCCGTCAGCGTCGGTGAGAAGCTCGCGGTCGACCCCGTGACCGGGCTCAAGGGCGGCTACACCGATGTTCTCGGAACGCCGGGCCAGGGTTTGGCGAGCGAGCTTGAGTTCATCGATCAATCCATAGGTCGGTTCGTGAGGGAACTGAAGGCGCAGCGGCTCTTCGATTCCACGCTCATCATCATCAGCGCGAAGCACGGTCAGTCACCGATCGACGGCGGCAAGCGCCGCGGAATCGGCGGGGGGCAACCTGTCGCGACCATCGGCTCGGCCGATGCCTTCGACATCTCGGACGATGGATCTTTGATTTGGCTCACCGATCCATCGCTGACGCCCGCGGTGGTTGCGACCTTGAGTGCGCCGGCGAACCAGCAAATACTTGGGATCCAAGAAATATTCGCAGGTCAATCGCTGCGCAACAAGTTCGATAATCCGGGTGCCGACCCGCGTACGCCGGATATCATTCTCAAGGTCGATACCGGAGTGATCTTCACCGGCGGCTCCAAGCTCTCCGAACATGGGGGCTTCAATGAGGATGACATTCACACCGCATTGCTGGTGTCTTTGCCGTCGCTCGAGCAGGCTGTCGTCAAGAGCGCGGTGAGCAATCAGCAAGTGGCGCCGACCATCATCAAGGCCCTCGGCCTTGATCCCAACGATCTGGACGCGGTGCGGAAGGAACAGATCGCGCCGTTGCCCTTCCTTTTCAAGGGCAAATTCGACAACCGCGTCTCTGAATTCTAAAGACGCGGCTTTGGCTGCTTTAGGCAGCACGCCGCGGAACGCCGAGGGGGCCGCCTAAGGGGCGGCCCCCTTCTTTGCCTCTCATGTCGGTTGCTACCCTCGGTGCCGTGCGTGCATAGTCGAATCCATGAATTTGGATTGGCGGGTCTTTGCACTGGGTTCGGCACTCTTCGCGGCGCTGACGGCGATCTTCGGCAAAGTCGGCGTGTCCGAGATCAATTCGGATCTGGCCACCTTTTATCGAACAGTGGTCATTCTGGCGGTCAGTGCGCTGCTGGTCTCGGCGCGCCAAGAGTGGCAAGCGCCGGGTACGTTGTCCTACAAGGGACTGATGTTTCTGGTCTTGTCGGGCATTGCGACGGGTCTCTCATGGCTTTGCTATTTTCGCGCGCTGCAAATGGCACCCGCCTCGCGCGTAGCCCCGATCGATAAATTCAGCGTAGTTCTCGTCGTTATATTCGCCGTACTTCTGCTCGGAGAAAGGCTCACCTGGAAAGTTGGCCTGGGCTCCATTCTCATTGCGGGCGGCGTCATTCTCACCGCGCTCTAGTTGACTTCACACATCTTTGCAAAGCGAAGTTGAGCGTTCGCCCGTGCATCACTTTGTGTTGCAAATAAGAGACTTTGTTTCGCAAAGACAATCATATATGGTATACCACGAATACAACATGAAGCGGTGCGACACGCCGACTCGTTAATTTGGCCACTGGCAAGGGAGTTAGTGAAATGGCATCAGTCAAAACACCTCCGCGTTTCGTATCTTTACCACTGCCATCCCACGTCCGTATCCGGTTGCGACTCGCGACAATCGAACGGTTAGCGGCGCCCCTTTAAGAGCGCTCCGTGCCTTTCACCAGAAAACTCGTCAACCGCTGCATGGAAGGTATCTCCGCCCAACCGATGAGAGTGAAGTTCCAGATCGATTCGAACATAACGACCTTTATGAGGATCACAAGATGCTAAACATAAGACTGGCGAGGCCTATGCTGATTACGCTGGCAGCATGCGCCGCTAATTTTTTCGTCCAGGGCAGCGCCTTGGCCGATGACGCCCAGGAGAACAAGGCGCTCAAGGAACAAATGCGGCAGATGATGCAGCGCATGGATGCGTTGCAGAAGCAGGTCGAAGCGCTGTCGAGGCAGCAGGCTGCAACGCCGCCTCCCGCGGTGGTGACCGCGCCGCCGCCGGTGACGGTGCCGCCACCGGTAGTTGCCGCCGCGCCCGCGGTCAAGTACGAAGAGAAGGAGCCGCTCCTACACAAAATCCTGAGCGGATTCTACGGCACGTTGGACGTGTCTTTCGACGACACCACCAAGGGCATGAATGGTTTTGTTGCCTTCCCCTATGCTCTCGTCGATCCGGCAAATCCGAATTCTGGATACGTGAGAGGCCCTCTTCCGAAGGCTGGTGGTGCCGGTCCGGTCGGCCGCGTCGGCTACATGCCGGCGTTTTCCACCAACAAATCGGTGTTGGGATATCGCGGCTCGCACAAGTTCGAGGGCATGGACTTCGAACTCATCTACCAGATCGAGACACAGCCGTCCATCACCTCTGCGCCGGGTCTCAACACCTCGCAATTCCAGCAATCAAACGTGGTGAAGGGCGGCATTGGCTACGGCGATAGCTTCATCGGCTTTGCCGGCAAGGAGTGGGGCAAGGTGAAGGTCGGCACCACGTATTCTCCGTATAAAAAGTCGACGGACCGCATGAATCCGTTCTCCGGCATGCTGGGCGACTACGCCGTGGTCATGGGCAATAGCGGCGGCGACAATCGCGTCGAGTTCGGTACGCGTCTCGATCATTCGATTTGGTACGAGTCGCCGAAGCTCGGCAACATGTTCAGCTTCGATGTGTTGCTGTCTCCGGGACAGAACCGCACCTATAACAACGTGGTGCAATCCTCCGGCTCGTCGGATTGCAACGGCGGCAACGAACCCGGCAGCGGCAATTTGCTGCTCAATTGCGATGACGGCGGCTTCGACGATGCATTCAGCGTCGATGTGAAGTTCGAGAGCGGCCCGGTCTATGCGACGGTGGCTTATGAGTGGCACCACAATGTCAATCGCAACAGCGACGGCATCGGTTCCAACCATCCGATTTACGGTTACTTGGATTCGATCGGTTCCCCGGCGCTCGATTTCGCGACTTTTGCCGCGCTGTCGGCCGAGTTCCCGACCAGCTTCGGCGCCGGCGCCTCGCCGCCATACTTGACCGACATTGGCAACGAAACGGCGTTCAAAGTGGGCGCGCAATACACGTTTCCGTTCGGGCTGGCCTTAAGCGGCATTTACGAGTACATGCATCGCAGCCTGCCGCAGGTACTGGAATTCCAGAACGAACGGCAAAGAAACGGCATCTGGTTCGCAGCCACGCAAGACATTTTCAGCAAGGACAATGTCAGTATCGGCTGGGCGCACGCGGGACGGACTCCCGGCGATCCGGGCGGCCAGCACAACTTCAATCCAACCAACACGGATGATTCGGCCAACATGTACACCATCGCGTGGAAGCATCGCTTCGACAAGAATGTGTACTGGTATCTCGATGCGGCGGAAACGGTCAACAAGGGCAACGCGCACTACGACATTGGTGCGGGCGGCCGCGGCCTGACCACGGATTGCCACGACGCCACGAATACCCCCGTGATCGACTACACCAGCGCCGGAAATACGACCTGGGGCGGTTGCAAAGAGATCGGCTTCTCGACGGGTATCAATTACAAATTCTAGCCGAGCATTGCGTCATTGCGGCGTCTTGCCGCCTAAAAGCCAGGGACGCATCAACGTCCCTGGCGTTTCTCGAGGGTCCGACGGGCTTCGGTCACCGCACGATCATCCGATCACGCCGTTGCGGCGAAGCCTATTTTTGAGCAGTTTTTTACTTAATGGAGTCGCACAGCGGATTGTCGCGGCCAATAACTTTATGTGGATCGTATGGCCTTGACATAAGGCTGTCGTGTCGCAACCAAGAGACGCCGATCACGCTTTCATTCTGCTCGCTTCGTCAATATCTTGAGCACCCATACCGTTCTTGGAAAAGGATTTATGGCAACGCCGATAAATGCACCAATGGCCGGCGAGATCTGGCATTTAAGCATTGAGGATTTGTTCCAGCCAGTCCAGGAAGCACCGCGTCTCGGCGGCGACGGGCCGTTTGTCATCAATCTCAGCGCGTCGAGCGCACCGGTCAGCATTCCAACAAAGGCGTTCGCCGGATGCAGTGACGCGCATGCTTATCAAATACAAGTGACCGAGGATGGAAGGACGCGTTATCGCCTGCGCCTCGGCCCATTCGCCACCGAAGACGAGGCCGATGCCATCCTTGCGGTCGCTCGAGACACCTATCCCGGTGCATTGACGGCAACCGCGGGTGCTTCAGATCTACGTGTCATTGCAAGCATGCAGGCGAAGGTTGATTCGCGCCAGTCAAGTACGCGCAAGCCGACCAATGCGACAGTGCCCGACAAGACAGCTCCAAAAAAAGCAGCCGCAGAAAATCGCGCCCCGGAGAGGCCCGCCCCAGAGAGGCCCGTCAAAAATAAAGCGGACGTCGAGATATCCGTCGACATCGCATGGCCGACTCCCGAATTGGTGACTCCTGCCCCGGGACCGGTGCGCGCACCGTCGACTGTTAGTCCCGCGGCAGCGCCCCAGGTTGCAATTCCGCCCGCTGCCGCAACTCCGCTTGAATTGGCGCCCGAGTGGGCATTGCCGGAGTTGGATATACCGCTGCCTGACTCCCGCGAGGCGAGCTGGGTCGCCAATGTCACTCCCGTTCTCACCGAGGTGGTCGCGCCCCCGATAAAGGTGTCGGCGCCGAGGATCGCTGCGCCTACCCGCGTTGCCGCGCCCATTCTAACGGAGGTGGTTGCGCCCAAAGCCAAAGCGCCGGTTGTCATTGCCCCTGCACCCGCGGCTGCGCAGCCGGCGGCGCCGAAGCCGGCAGCGATGATCAAAGCGCCGGCGCCCAAGTCTGCGGCGCCCGTGGCCGCTACACCGATTGCACCTGTGCCGGTCGTGGCGACTCCCGAACCCGCTCCGAAACAGGCTGCTGCTATACCGGCCGCTGCGATACCGGCCGTTGCGATACCGGCCGCTGCGGCCGCAACGCCTGCCCTTCCGAAGACCGCTGCGCCGCCTCCGAAGATCACCGCGCCGCCTCCGAAGATCGCTGCGCCGGCGGAGAAACGGGCACCCATGCTTACGCAGTCGCTACTGTCTCTGTCAAAGGCCGCCGCTGCGAAGCTTCGTCATTCAGCCATGAAGCCCTCGGCCGGCAAGCTCACATCGCTGCAGCACGTCGTTGTTGCAACTGCCCCAGCGCCCGCGGTGCGAGAGGTGAAAAAGCTCGACGATCCGCTGGAAAGTTTGGAGTCCACGCAAACCATGCGCGCGTTGACGACGACGGAGCTGGAAGATACCGAAGTATCACGATGGTTCGTCATTCAACTGGCGCTCGCAGACGAGGCATTCGATCCGGATGCCGTGCCGAACCTCGATATCTTCAGCGAGTACCGCTTGTATTCGGTGGCGGGACTCGATCGAGGCCGCATCGTGCATGCGTTGCGGCTTGGGTTTTTCCGCGAAGAGATTGGAGCGGTCGCGGTCGCAAGTTACCTTGCCGCCTATTGGGATAAGCCGACCATCACGCGAGTCAGCCTTGCTGAGCGAGACCGATTTGCCGATCAGCGAGTGGAAGCACGTAAAGACGTCGGCGCCACCGGCAGACACGCGGTCATCGAGATCACGGATGAACTGGTGGCACGGCGCCGGCGATCATCCAAGTCTTCCGTATCGATCAAGACGTCGAACCACACGATCGGGCGCTAGCGCCTTCAACTTCTGTGTCTGTCCGCCCCCTGTCCGCGGACAGTGTCCGCGGCCACCATGCGCCGCGGGCAACAAAATAATTGCTTTAAAAATAGCGGCTTAACGTGCGACAGATGCCTGGCACGCCTCTTGCTTTGCTGTGGTGGGGAGATCAACCCCAAGGTGAACGGACAGCAATTCTTCAGGAGACCGGCATGAACACTCGGATTTCTTCAAAACTCGCCGCATTTGCGATCGCCCTGATGATGAACAGCTTCATCATCGGCGGCGTAGCTTACTTGTTCGACGCTCAAACACAGCAGCACTCGTCGCTGATATCGCTGGCGAAGCAGATTGCCACGATTCAATGGCTCATTTGAGGGCAATTTGAGAGCCCATTTGCGATCGACAAAGGGGATGTCGTTCTCTGTCCTTGGGTTAGTATTCGCCATCGAGCCTAAGGTCGTGGAACAAGGTAACGCACATGGTCAATTTTCGAATTCCGGCATGCGCGCTCGTGATGAGCATTTTGGTGCTGGCGTCTGCACACGCGAGTGCGCGTTCCGAATTCTCCATGGCGCAAGTGCTGCATTATCCCTTTGCCACGGAGCTCGCGGCGGCGGAACGCGGCGATGTGGTCGCCTGGGTGTGCAACCTCGATGGCGTGCGCAATATTTGGGTGGCGCGCGGCCCCGCCTTTACGCCGGTCAAGGTCACACAGTTCAACGAAGATGACGGGCAGGAGATAACCCAACTCACGTTCTCGCCGGACGGCACGCGGCTGGTCTTCGTGCTGGGCGGCGATCACGATGCCAACTGGCCCGCCGAAGGCGATCTTGCGCCCGACCCGGGCTCCTCGCCGACGCAGCCGGCCACGGCGATTTGGGCGCTGCCGCTGAACGGCGGGCCGCCTTTCAAGATTGATGATGGCGATGCGCCGGTGATTTCCGCGCGCGGCCAGCTCGCCTATATCAAGGATGGCCACGTTTGGGTCTCCTCGCCGGACGGCGGCAAGCCTGAACGCCTGTTCTTCGACCGCGGCAAGGACAGCGATCTGGTCTGGTCACCGGATGGAACCCGGCTTGCGTTTGTCTCCGACCGGCGGGATCACTCCTTCATCGGAATCTTTACATCCAAGAACACACCGCTGGTGTATCTCGCGCCATCCACCGACAAGGACATATCGCCGGTCTGGTCGCCGGACGGCGTACGCGTCGCGTTCGCGCGCCGCGCCGGCGACGGCGGTGCGCCGCGGCCTGTTCTTTCTCGAGTGCCGCATCCCTGGTCAATCTGGATTGCGTCTGCAGCGGATGGCGTGGGGCACGCTGTTTGGAGCAGCCCGAACACGCTCGCGGGTTCCTTTCCGGATGTTGCGGGTGAAGCGAACTTGCACTGGGCGGCGGGCGATCGCATCGTCTTCATGGCATATTTGGACGACTGGCCGCATCTGTATTCCGTTGCGGCCTCGGGCGGCGCGCCGGTGCCGCTGACGCCCGGCGCATACATGGTCGAACATGTCACCGAAAGCCGCGACCGCCGATTCATGATCTACGATGCCAATACCGGCACCACGGCGGGCGATGACGATCGCCGTCATCTTTTTCGCGTATCGGTCGATCATCCGGGGGCGGTGGCGTTGACCTCAGGCGCGACGTTGGAATGGATGCCGGTCAGCGCGGCCGCAGAGCGCGTTGCATTTGTCGCAGCCGGTCCGCAGCAGCCACCAACGGTTGCCGTCGTCGGCCTTGACGGAGCACACCGCGCTTCATTGGTTGCCGCTACCCACGCAGAATTTCCGCAGACGAAGCTCATCGCGCCAAGGCAGGTCACGTTCAAGGCAGCCGATGGAACGCTGGTTCACGGTCAATTGTTCGACACTAGCGGCGCGAAATCCGCTGAGCGAAAAGCCGGCGTCATATTCGTGCACGGCGGCCCGCCGCGGCAGATGCTGCTCGGCTGGCACTACATGGATTACTACAGCAATGGCTATGCCGTAAATCAGTACCTGGCTGCACACGGCTTTGTCGTGCTCTCGGTGAACTACCGGCTCGGTATCGGCTACGGCCGTGAGTTTCATCATCCCGAGCACGCAGGTTATGCCGGCGCTGCTGAATATCAAGACGTGGTGGCGGGCGCGCATTTCCTGCAGGCTTTGCCGAGCGTGGACGGGAAGCGCATCGGCATTTGGGGCGGCTCGTATGGCGGATATCTCACGGCGCTTGCACTGGCGCGCAACTCGGACCTCTTCAAGGCCGGTGTTGATTTGCACGGTGTGCACGATTGGTCGCGTCTCATGGACGAGCTGACCGGCAAGCAGGGGACCCGCTATGAGAAGGGCGACCGGGAGAAAGCCTTGGAGGTCGCGTGGAATTCATCGCCCGATGCCGGGCTTGACGGCTGGAAATCGCCGGTCCTGCTAATCCAAGGCGATGATGATCGAAACGTGCCGTTTCAGCAGACGGTGGACCTCGCGCGCCGGCTCGAGGAGCGGAATCTTCCCTTTGAAGAACTGGTGATTCCGAATGAGATTCATGGCTTTCTGCGCCATGCATCCTGGTTGCGCGCCGATGAAGCCACGGCGAACTTCTTATCGCGTACGCTGGGCGTCCGCGGAGAATAGCGTTATTGATTCGCGCGCTGTCGGTCGCGATTACTCCCAGCCCCGATGGTGGCGGAGCCTTCGGGATTCGCGGCTTCGTCATTGCTGAATTCTTGAAGCCGAAGAACGCTGGGGAGCAGAGCGGCATTTTGCTCCGACAAACTTGCGGCGTGCAACTCGCGCGCCGCCGTTTCCCTGCGGCGCTGTGTGGCGCCATGTTCGCGCCAGCGGATATATTCTGCTCTCACGTACGCGGCGGACAATCCAATTCCGCCTACGACGATCAGCAGCAACACGATATCGAATCCCATATCGACCACCCTTCAATGAATCTCAAGGCACCAACCGCCCACCTGAGGGTTACTCGATTGATTTCAAGGAGCCGATTTTAATTTCGTTGCTATTTTACCGTCGGTGGCCCGTTTAGTAAAATCGACCCATCCGCCGTCCAATTCATCAATCGCCACCAGCCGGGGCCGTAAATCGGGCGTAGCGGCCCAGTCTTAGTCCTCAGCGCGCAATTTCGCCACATGCGCAGCAGTCAGATCCGAACCCTTGACGCCGTAACGAGCGGTGACGTAATTCGCCACGGCGGCGATTTCGGCGTCCGAGTAGGTGGCGCCAAACGCCGGCATATTGTTGGCATCCAAGGCTAAATGGCGATGCCCGCCGCCAATGATGACCTGCGCCACATTGTTGGCCGACGGATCATTGACTGAGCGCGTGCCGGTCAGCGTCGCGAAGGGAATCACCGGACTCACGCCGGTCCAACCATGACAGCCGGCGCACGCACCCTCGTAAACTTCCTGGCCATGCGCGTTGCTGTCGGTGGCGGCAACTTGCGCGGCCGCGGGCGTGGATCGGGGTTCCGGCAGGTCGGATGTGGCAACGCCCGGCACCGAGCGCAAATAGGTGACCATGGCTGCGATGTCGCCGGCTTTCAAATGACTCAAGCTTTCATCAACCGCTTCGCCCATGGGTCCCGAAGCGGTGCCGCGTCCGTCGGCATGACCCAACGATAGGTAATGAGTCAGGTCCGCATCGCTCCACGCACCGACACCGCCGCTGCGATCGGCCGTGATGTTGTATGCGCGCCAGCCGGCTTGGACAGCTCCGCCGAATTTCTGCCGGTTGTTCAACGCGAAGAAAAGATTCCGCGGCGTATGACACTCGCCGCAGTGACCCAGTGCCTCGGCGAGATACGCGCCGCGATTCCACTCGGCGCTGCGGTCGACATGGGGCTCGAAGCGCTTATCGGAGTTGAAAAGCACCGACCACATGCTCATGAGGCCGCGTTGGTTGAAGGGAAATGCCAACGTATTTTTTAGGCTGGGCGCATGCACCGGTTTGATGGTGAACAAATAGGCTTTGATGGCGAGCGCATCGGCGTCGGACATGTACGTATAACTGGCGTACGGCATCGCGGGATAGAGCTTGGTGTTGCCGCGGCCGATGCCTTTGTGCACGGCGTTCAGGAAATCCGCATCGGAGTAGCCGCCGATCCCGGTTTCCGCATCCGGGGTAATGTTGGTCGAATAAATCGTTCCAAAGGGCAGAACGAAGGCGAGGCCGCCGGCGAACGGAGTACCGTCTTTGGCCGTATGGCACACGGCGCAATCCGCCGCGCGCGTCAAGTATTCTCCGCGCTCGACCAGGCTCGCCGATTTGAGCTCCGCAGGGGCGCCGGTGGGATCTTGGGCCTGGTACGCGCCCAGCGAAACCGTCTTGCCACCCGCAAAGCCGGTGGGCTGTGGGCCGAGAACGATATACGCGGTGATGACGACGCCTAATCCGACAATCGCGGCCAGAGTCCAGAGAATAGGATGCTTTTTCATGCGGCACCTGATTTTGGAAATGGAAGAATGTGGATGCGCTTGCCGGTGGCCGCAAAAATGGCATTGGCGACAGCCGGTCCGACGGGCGCGACGCCGGGCTCGCCCACACCGGTCGGAGGTGCGGTCGAGGGTACGATGTGCACTTCAACTTTCGGCATTTCGTTCATGCGCAGCACCCGGTAGTTGTTGAAGTTATCCTGCTCGACACGGCCATCCTTCAGCGTAATGGCGCTGTGGAGCACGGCGCCGAGTCCGAATCCGATGCCGCCTTCCATCTGCGCGGCAATGATGTCGGGATTGATGGGAGTTCCGCAGTCCACGGCGCATACCACGCGATCGACTGTGACATTTCCGTGGCCGTCGACGGTCACTTCGGCGACCTGGGCGACAAAGGTCTTGAACGCTTCAGCCACCGCAATGCCGCGCCCACGGCCTGCGGGCATGGGCCCGCTGTTCCATCCCGCCTTCTCAGCGGCGAGTTCCAGCACGGCTTTCATGCGCGGCTCGTGTTCCAGAAGCTTGCGTCTGAACGTAAATCCATCCACGCCGGCGGCATGCGCCGCTTCGTCGATGAACGCCTCGACGGCAAAAGTCGTGTGCGAGCTGCCTACCACGCGCCACCACAGGACCGGTACGCCGGTCTTGGTCGTCGACAGGTCCACCGCGATATTGGGTATCGCGTAGGCAATATTCGCAGCGCCTTCCACCGAAGTTCCATCAATGCCGTTCTTCATTCCCGCGGCAAACGGAGTACCGGCCATGATCGACTGGCCCACGATCACATGGTGCCAGCCGGTCAGCTCGCCCTGTGCATTGAGGCCGGCTTCAAGCTTATGGAAGTACATGGGGCGATACAGGCCGCCATGGATATCATCCTCGCGCGTCCACTGTAGTTTTATCGGTGTGCCGTCGGCGCCGTACGCCTTGGCGATGGATACGGCTTCCACGATGTAATCCGAGATCGTGTTGGCACGGCGGCCGAAGCTGCCGCCGGCATACAAGGTATGAATGCTGACCTGCTTCGGATCCAAACCCGCCGTCTGCGCGGCATTCAACTGATCGATGGTCTGGAATTGATCTCCGGCCCAGATCTCGCAGCTGGTCGCGTCGAGCTTGACCACGGCATCGAGCGGTTCCATCGGCGCGTGAGCCAGGTAGGGGAACTCGTAGCTCGCGGACACTTTGCGGACAGCATCGCCGATGGCCTTCTGGGCGTCGCCTTCTTTGCGCGCGGATAGCGCGGGTTGATCGGCGAGACGCCGGTATTCGTCCATCAATGCCGCGGAGCTGCGCTTCTCAGCCTTCGAATCGTCCCACTCGATTTTTAGGGCATCTCGCCCCTGTTTGGCGGCCCAGAAACCTTTAGCCACGACGGCAACGCCGCCCGGCACCTGCACCACCTTGACCACACCGGGCACGGCGGCGGCCGCTGTGGGGTCGTAGGATTTCAACGTCGCGCCGAACAGCGGCGGGCGCTTCAGCAGTGCGACCAGCATTCCCGGCAGCACGAAATCCAAAGTGAATTGGGCGGTACCGTCGGTTTTTGCCGCCGCGTCGACGCGTGGCGGACGGCCGCCGATCAGTTTGAAGTTTTTCGGGTCCTTGAGCGTCACGGTGTCGGGCGCGGTGATGGTGATGGCGGTTTTCACCAGCGAGCCGTAGGTGCCCTGACGTTTGCTGGCGGCGTGATACACCACGCCTTTCTCGGTGGTCAGCTCGGTGGCGGGAACATGCCAGTCTTTCGCCGCAGCCGAGAGGAGCATCGCGCGTGCCTTGGCTCCTGCATCGCGCAGCTGCGCCCAGGAGTTGGCCATGGCCGAGCTGCCGCCGGTCCCTTGAATCGTGCCGAAGACAAGATTTGCGTAGCGCTTCGCATCGGCGGGAGCGCTTTCGACCGTCACCTTCGACCAATCGGCATCGAGTTCCTCGGCAACGATGGTTGCGATGCCGGTGTACGACCCCTGGCCCATTTCCAAATGCTTGGCGATCACCGTCACGCTGTTGTCCGATCCGATGCGCAAGAATGCGTTGGGGGCGAATGGAGCGCCCGGCACCGGTACCGCAGCGATTGCGCGCCGGCCGGTCGCGGCCCATTCGAACCCAATGGTGAGGGCCACCACGGAAGCGGTGCCCGCGGTTTTGAGGAAATCACGGCGCGTCGGCAGCGGCGAGCGAAGTATTTTGCTGGTCATGATCTACGCCTTGATGGATTGCGCGGCGGAATGAATCGCGGCGCGAATGCGCTGGTACGTGGCGCAGCGGCAAATGTTGCCGCTCATGGCGCCATCGATGTCCGCATCAGTCGGCGCGGCATTCTTTTCGAGGAGTGCCGTCGCGGACATGACCTGGCCGGATTGGCAGTAGCCGCATTGCGGCACTTGCAGTTCGACCCAGGCGGCTTGTACGGCTTTCGCTTGCTTGCTCTTCAGGCCTTCGATGGTCGTGATCTCGCGGCCCGCCACCGCCGACAGCGGCATGACGCAGGAGCGAACCGCTTGCCCATCCAGATGAACGGTGCAGGCACCGCACATCGCCATGCCGCAGCCGAACTTGGTTCCGTGCAGGCCGGCGACTTCGCGCAGGGCCCAGAGCAGGGGCATGGCGGGATCGGCATCCAATGTGGCCGACTGGCCGTTGAGAACGAACGTGGTGGGCATAGGGACTCCGAGGGTGGTGGTCCGATTCTACTAAAAATCCACGGCGGCGGTGTTGCCGCCGCAAATCAGCACTCCCACGCGTTCCTGCGGCGCGGGTACATACTGGCGCGAGGTCAACGCGGCGAGAGCGGCGGCGCCGCCGGGTTCCGCCACGACCCGCAGCAATTTCCACAGCTGCCGCTGCGCGTCCAAGATGGCATCGTCCGATACCAATACGGTTTCGCTGATATGTCGTTGAATTAGCGGAAATACCAATTCGCCGATGCGGCGTGGCGCCAGAGATTCCGCCGCGATGCCGCCTGCCTCAGCATCGACCGGCCGGCCCGCCTCGAGTGCGCGCGTCAGCGTCGGTGCCAGCGTCGGCTCGACGGCGACGATCTTGATCCTGCCGTCGTACCAGGCCGCGAGTCCGGCGACGAGCCCGCCGCCGCCCACCGCGACCAGAAGCGTCGTCATTCCCACCGCCTGCTCCTCGAACTCCAAGCCGACGGTGGCCTGGCCGAGCATGGTCTCGCGCTGATCGAAGGCATGGATCGGCAGGGCACCGGACTGCGCGACCCACGCTTCGCTTGCCGCCAGCGCATCGGCGTAGCGCTCGCCGGTAACGACCAATTCCGCGCCATAGTCGGTGATCTGCTTGATTTTCGCCGGCGAGGCGATGCTGGGCACGAATATCCTGGCAGGCACCTTGAGCTTCATCGCCGCGAATGCCACTGCGGCGCCGTGGTTTCCGCCGGATGCCGCCACCACGCCGGCGCGCGGTATTTTTCTCGTCAGCAGGCTGGTGAAGGCGCCGCGCGCCTTGAACGAGCCGGCATGTTGCAGCGACTCCAGCTTCAGCACCAGGCTTGCGCCCGCGATCCCAAAATCCGACCCATCGACTTCGATGATCGGCGTGCGCCGTATGTACGGCGCGATGGTCGCGTAAGTTGCGCGAATTTCGCCGGCTGAGATCAGTGTTGCAGTCATAGGAACTCAAACTAACATTGTACGGAATCTCGCCGCAGTTGCGCGAATCCAATAGACTGCAACAAAAGGAGCTCGCGCTTGTCGATCGAAGAATTCGGATACAAGGAACAATTGCATCGAGCGCTCACGACCAAGGATCTGGTCATCTACGGGTTGATTTTCATGGTGCCGATCGCACCTTATTCGGTGTTCGGCTTCGTCTACAATGACGCCAAGGGAATGGTGCCGCTGGCGTATCTGGTGGGTCTGGCCGGCATGTTTTTTACGGCCTTGAGCTACGCGGCCATGTCGCGCGCATTCCCGCTGGCCGGCTCGGTGTACACCTACGCGCAGCGCGGACTGCACGAAATCGCCGGTTTCTTTTCCGGCTGGCTGATTCTTCTCGATTACATTCTGGTGCCATCGCTCCTGTACCTGTTCAGCGCGGTGGCGCTGCGGCCGGTGTTCCCGATCGTTCCCGCATGGATCTGGCTGGTGGCTTTCATCTCCTTCAACGCCGCCGTGAACTACGTCGGCATCCAATTCACGGCACGCGTGAACCGCTACATGCTGATCATGGAACTGGCGGTGCTCGCGCTGTTCGTGGTCTTGGGATTGGTCGCGCTGTACGGCGGCGGGGGTGCCGGCAGGCTCACGCTGAAACCAATCTACGACGCCCATGTCTTCTCATTGGCGACGGTGGCCGGCGCAACCTCGATTGCCGTGCTGTCATTCTTAGGGTTTGACGGCATTTCGACGTTGTCGGAAGAAAACCGGGCCGGCAAAGACGCCGTCGGACGCGCCACGGTTTTGTCTTTACTATTGGTGGGAGCACTCTTCATGCTGCAGACGTGGATCGCCACGGACCTGAGCCTCGGAATGCACTTCTCGTCTCCGGAGACGGCGTTCTACGAAATCACGGAGCGCGCGGGCGGCGCGTGGCTGCGGCTGGTTACCATCGTTGCCGTCGTCCTTGCGACCGCGATCGCGAATGCCATGGCGGCCCAGGCCGCGGTCTCGCGCATCCTCTTTGCCATGGCCCGCGACGGCAAGCTGCCGGCGATTCTGGCGAAAGTACATCCTCGCTATAAGACTCCCTATGTGAGCACCCTGGCAGTCGCGGTCGTTTCGCTGCTGGTCGGATTGTTGTTCGCCAACCGCGTTGATGATCTGACTCTCATCGTCAATTTCG
>DASQPK010000083.1:0-15343 GCA_035643995.1 Steroidobacteraceae bacterium
TACTCGTCGACCAAGGTTTCCCCGGGGAACAGCGCATCGTTGAAGCCGAATTGGGTGAGATCGCGTATGCGGCGGGGATAGAGGATCCCATCCAAGTGGTCGACTTCGTGCTGCACCACGCGGGCGTGGAAGTCCTTGACGGTGCGATCGATGGGGGCTCCCGCGGCATCGAAGCCGGTATAGCGCAGTTCGCGATAGCGCGGCACCAGGCCGCGCATGCCGGGAACCGATAGGCATCCCTCCCAGTCCTCGTCCAAGGTCTCGCCCAGCGGCGTGATCTCTGGGTTGATGAGTACGGTGAACGGCACAGACTCGGCGTCCGGGTAGCGTGGGCTGTGTTCGAAGCCGAATATCACCACACGCAACCCGACCCCAATTTGCGGTGCGGCGAGCCCGGCGCCATTGAGATGGCGCATGGTGTCCTGCATATCGGTAAGCAGGTTTTCGAGCTCGGGCGTGCCAAACCGGCCTACCGGCTGGGCTACGGCCAGGAGGCGTGGGTCGCCCATTTTGAGAACTTCGCGTATTGGCATGGTTCCTAGTATCTTAGCGGCCTTTTCCCCGTGAGCCCATGTTGTAAATGTCCGGTCTTTTATACATAAAAACCTTCGGCTGCCAGATGAACGAATACGATTCCGCCAAGATGCGGGACGTGCTCGAATCCGCCTCGGGGTTGACGCGCACCGACAACCCGGCAGAAGCGGACGTCTTGCTGGTCAATACCTGCTCGGTACGGGAAAAGGCTCAAGAGAAAGTGTTTTCCTTGTTGGGGGAATGGCGGCTGTTCAAGCAGCAGCGCCCGCATGTGGTCATCGGCGTCGGCGGCTGTGTGGCCAGCCAGGAGGGGGAGGGAATCACCGCGCGTGCCCCCTTTGTCGATCTGGTGTTCGGGCCTCAAACCCTGCACCGCCTGCCGGCCATGCTCGACGGCTTGAAACAGTCCGGCCGGTCGCAAATCGACATCAGTTTTCCGGAAATCGAGAAATTCGATCGGCTGCCGGAGACGCGCACCACGGCTTCCACGGCATTTGTTTCCATCATGGAAGGCTGCAGCAAGTACTGCACTTTTTGTGTCGTGCCGTACACGCGCGGCGAAGAAATCAGCCGCCCGTTCGAGCAGGTGCTGGCCGAGGTCGAAGGATTGGCAGCTCAAGGCGTGCGCGAGATCACGCTGCTCGGCCAAAACGTCAACGCCTATGCCGGGCCCATGGCCGACGGCACGCTCGCCGACTTGTCGACGTTGATCCACTTCGTGGCCGGCATCGAGGGCGTGGAGCGCATTCGCTTCACGACATCGCACCCGCTGGATTTCAACGACAGCTTGATCGAGGCGTATGCCAACGTGCCGCAGCTCAATAACTATTTGCACCTGCCCGTGCAAAGCGGCTCGGACCGCATTCTGGCCGCCATGAAGCGCGGACACACGGTGCTGGAATACAAGCAGAAGCTGCGCAAGCTGCGCGCCGTGCGGCCGGACATCTGCATATCGACCGACTTGATCGTCGGGTTCCCCGGAGAAACGGAACAGGATTTCATGGCGACCATGAATCTGGTGGCCGATGTCGGTTTCGATCAGTCGTTCAGCTTTCTCTACAGCCGCAGGCCCGGCACGCCGGCAGCTGCGTTGCCCGACGAGGTGGCGCATGAGGTCAAGCAGCAACGCCTCGAACTGCTGCAACAGCGTTTGAACGGCCAGGCGCGCGCGATTTCCGAACGCATGGTGGGAAGCCGTCAACGGGTGCTGGTCGAGCGCCCCGCCAGGCGCAATCCTCAGCAATTGGCCGGCCGCACCGACAATAACCGCTGGGTCAATTTCGACGGTCCTGCCGATGATCCCACAAAGCTCATGAACCGCTTTGCGGACGTCGTCATCACCGAGGCGATGCCGAATTCCCTGCGCGGACGCCTCGCCGGCGCGGGAGCACCGTGAGTTCCGTACCGATGACCCGGGATGTGCTGCTCGATCCCGCCGACAATGTGCGCCTTGTCGAGCTTTGCGGTCCTCTCGATGAACACTTGCGCCTGATTGAATCCCGATTGGGCGTGGAGGTGCGACGGCGCGGCAATCGGTTTCAATTGGTCGGTTTGGCGCCGGCGGTGAAGCGCGCGGAATCGGTCCTGCAGGACCTCTACGCGCGCGCGCAGCGCGAGCCGGTGGACTCGGAGCGCGTGCACATCGCGCTGCAAGAACTGGACATGGGCAGCAACAATACCGAGGCCGCTGCGGATGCGGACGAATTGAAGGTTCGCACCGCCCGCGGCGCGGTGCGCGCGCGCGGCACGAATCAAACCGAGTACCTGAACAATGTCCGCACGCATGACCTGACCTTCGGCATCGGGCCTGCCGGCACGGGGAAAACCTATCTTGCGGTCGCGTGCGCGGTGGAGGCGCTGCAATCGGAAAAGGTACGGCGCATCGTTCTGGTCCGCCCGGCGGTTGAGGCGGGCGAGCGGCTGGGCTTTCTCCCGGGGGATCTGTCGCAAAAGGTCGATCCTTACTTGAGGCCGATGTATGACGCGCTGTACGAAATGCTGGGCTTCGAGCGCGTGGCCAAGCTGATCGAGCGCAACGTGATCGAGGTCGCACCGCTGGCATTCATGCGCGGACGTTCCTTGAACGATTCCTTCGTGATCTTGGATGAGGCGCAGAACACCACCAATGAGCAGATGAAAATGTTCTTGACCCGCATCGGTTTCGGTTCCAAGGCCGTGGTCACCGGCGACATCACGCAGGTGGATTTGCCGACCTCCAAGCAATCCGGCTTGCGCACCGTGATCGATATTTTGCGCGGCGTGCGCGGCATTGCCTTCACCATGTTTACCTCCCGAGATGTGGTGCGTCACCCGCTGGTGCAGAGAATCGTTCAAGCCTACGAGGCGAGCGCTCCCAACGACGGCGGTTAGAGTGGCGCCGCGACTCGAACTCGAGCTGAGTTACGCGTCACGTTCGCCCTGGGTTCCGGGCTCGCGGCTGTTGGCCAGGTGGGCCGCGGCAGCGCTTAGCCCCGTGAGAAAGCACACGGTGCTGTCGGTGCGCATCGTCGGCAAGGCGCGCAGCCGCAGTTTGAACGCGCACTATCGGCATAAGGACAGGCCCACGAATGTGCTGTCATTTGCGGGCGCGGGGAATGCTCCCGACGGTCGATTTTTTTTGGGCGAATTGGTGATCTGCGCGCCTGTGGTCGCCTTCGAGGCGCACACCCAGGGCAAGTCGCTGCAAGCGCACTGGGCGCACATGACGGTCCACGGGGTACTGCACCTGCTAGGATTCGATCACGAACGCGCTCCCGAAGCGGCAAAAATGGCCTCCCGCGAGATTCAAATCCTTGATCGGCTTGGGTTTTCAGACCCGTATCGCTGATCCGGTATGCTCTGCCCCCATGTCTGAACAGCCTCATGGCGGCACCACCGGCCGCTGGTTAAAGCGAATCACCCAGTCGATGTCCGGCGAGCCGCGGGATCTTGCGGAATTGGTCGAGAATCTGCGCGAGGCCAGTGAGCGCGGCCTGTTCGACGGCGATGCGTTGGTGATGCTCGAGGGCGTGCTGGCGGTGGCTGACATGCAGGTCCGCGACATCATGGTGCCGCGTTCGCAAATGGTGTTCGTCGAGCGGGATGAGCCGCCGGACAAGCTGGTCGAGCTGGTGGTGGAGTCAGGCCATTCGCGCTTCCCGGTGATCGGCGAGGATCGCGATCAAATCCTGGGGATTCTGTTGGCCAAGGATTTGCTGCGCCTGCAGGCCGCGGGCGACGAGGATTTCGAGATTCGAGAATACATGCGCCCGGTGGTATTCGTTCCCGAGAGCAAGCGGCTCAACGTTCTGCTCAAGGAATTTCGCCGCAGTCACAATCACATCGCCATGGTGGTCGATGAGTATGGCGGTGTGTGCGGGTTGGTCACCATCGAAGATGTCATCGAGCAGATCGTCGGCGAGATCGACGATGAGCACGATGTCGAGGATGACCAAACCATCCGCAAGGAGCGGCCGCGCGAATTCACGGTGCGGGCACTGACGCCGATCGACGATTTCAATCAGTATTTTTCAACGGCGTTCTCCGACGAGGAATACGACACCATCGGCGGCTTGCTGATGCAAGAGTTCGGCCGGCTGCCCCGTCGCGGCGAAACCATCAAAATCGCAGACCTGGAGTTTCGAATCTTGCGCGCCGATCGGCGCCGCATTGATTTGCTGCGCGTGACCGTTCCGTACGATATCGAGCCGCCGGCCGCCGAGTCGAATCCTTGAACGACACCGTGCGCGACCTGAAGGTCGTGCAACGGAACTTTGGTCTGGCGCGCCTTGCGGCCGCTTTTGCCGCGGGGACAAGTCTCAATTTCGGCTTCGCGCCTTTCGGTTGGTGGCCTATCTCGCTGCTGGCGCCGGCGGCGCTATTCGCGCTCATACGCGGTCTGCCGCCGCGCCGCGCCTGCGCTGCGGGCGCGGCGTTCGGCGTGGGTCTGTTCGCCTTCGGTACCTACTGGCTTTACACCTGCCTGCACGTATTCGGACTCGTCCCGCTCTGGCTCACCCTGGTGCTGCAGACCGTTCTGGTTGCGGCCATGTCCCTTTACCTCGCGGCGCTGTGCTATGTCGCGAATCGTTTCTGGCTCAAGCCCGGCGCGACCCGGGATTGGCTGGTGCTGCCGGCGCTGTGGGTGCTGCTCGAGTGGCTGCGAGGCTGGTTTTTGAGCGGTTTTCCCTGGCTGTCGACCGGCTACGCGATGATCGATTCGCCCTTGTCGGGTTGGGCGCCGATCTTCGGTGTGTATGCAGTCACCTGGGCGGCGGCCACGGTTTCAGTGGCGATCTATGTCGCGTTCACGCCGGCCGTGCTTCTCTCGCGCCGCTGTTTGGGCATAGCCGCTGCCGCTCTGCTGTTTGCCGTCCCCGCCTTGCTGGCGCAACACCATTGGACGCAAGCGGCCGGCGTGCCGGTCGCGATCGCCGCTGTGCAAGGCGCCGTGCCGCAGGATCAGAAGTGGCAGCGGAAAAATCGCGAGCTCACCATGCAGCGCTACTTGCAGCTTACCGGCGATGCCTGGGGCTCCCGCTTGATCATCTGGCCGGAAGCTGCGTTGCCTGTCTTGGCGCCGAATATTCCGGACTATTTGTTGAACCTCGAGGAGCAGGGGCGCGCTCACGATGCCGATTTTGCAATCGGGCTCGTGAACTATCTGCCGGAAACCAAGCAGTACTTCAATGGGATTCTGGTGCTCAGCCAGTTTGGGCGTGGCTGGTATTACAAGCGGCACTTGGTGCCTTTCGGCGAATACTTCCCCGTGCCTGCCTTCGTGCGCGCCTGGTTGCGGCTGATGAGTTTGCCCTATGACGATTTCACAGCGGGCAGCTCGCATCAGGCGCGGTTGAGCGCGGCCGGCCAAAAGCTTGGCTTGACGATTTGCTATGAAGACGCGTTCGGCAGCCAACAGCTCAACGTTTTGCGCCAGGCCACTTTGCTCATCAATGTGACCAACGATGCCTGGTTCGGGGACTCCACGGCGCGGCATCAGCACCTGCAAATTGCGCGCATGCGTGCGCTCGAGGCGGGGCGCTTCCTGATACGTGCCGCGAACGACGGCATCACCGCGGCGATCGACAGCCGCGGGAACATCGTCGCACAGTTGCCGCAATTCAAAGAGGGCGTGCTGCGCACCGATGTGCAGCCGATGGCGGGTCTGACGCCTTACGCGCGGGTCGGCAATTATCCCGTGGTCCTGGGAGCTTTGAGCTTGCTGGCAATCGCGGCTTGGCGGCGCCGCGCCGGTTAGCAATGCCGCCCACCCGGCGCGCCTATCGCAGGAGTAGCGCCCAAGACCAATATGCGGCGATCGCCATCTGGACGGTGAATGCCATAAACCGAAGGTTTACTGCGAGCACACTTGTTGAGGCAAGGTGCGCAAGCGACTGAACAAAACGAGCTAAGAGCAACCAGGGCGCGAGACCATCCGTAACGACGGCTCGATTAGTTATCAATGCAACGAGCAGTAGCCCGCCAAATATGGGTATGCCTTCGACACAGTTGGCCTGTGCCCGAGAAAGGCGCTGCATGAACGGGGAAAGATTTGCATTGTCGGGCCGCAGCTGAGGCCCTGTGACGGCTCCGGAAAGGACCAGACGGGTGCGCAAGACCTCCATCAAAATAAGCAAAAGCAGAGCCCACGCGATGAGAATCGTGAGTACGGCCGAAGATGTGTTTGCCATCGGATGTCTTCCTTTGCTAAAGCACCACCAGGACAACAACTATCTATGGCCCTATGAGGCGCTTGCAATGGTGACATGGAACCTCGACCGCAGCGAACTTCGCGGTGTCGATGATGACTTAAGGGAACGGCGGATTCATTCCGCCATTCCCCTTTGTGGGTTTCTCGTCTATCGAAACCGCGTCCCAGTCGCCCTGCCGCAATGGGAAAGGAGAAAGGCACCGTTGCCGTCAAAAATGTCGATTCTAGTTTCGTGCGTCAGGGTGTCGCCGTCGGCCCCAAGTTGAACCTCTGCAGTCAGTTCGATGCTCCCAGCGAAGGCGCCACCCTGGTCATAGGTAAAGCTCAGATCAGTGAACGAGTAATTCCCCCGGCCGCGTTCACGATTCCAAAGGCCGAATTCCGGGCTCTGTAAGGCCGGACTCGAAGCAGGCGGGACAGCATAGCCGGTCAGCGTTCCGTCCTCATGAAAGGTCATAATGGCTTGAAAAGAAGGGGCAACCTGCTGTCCACTTTGGCAGTTGATTGGCGTCCTTGTCATTCGCCATATACCGTGAAGGTGTCCCGCGTCCTCGTCGTCGGCAATCGCGCTGGCCGATGCGCCCAGCGCGATTGCTGCTACGAGCAATCCCTGTATCGTTGACTTGATCACGTTCTTATCCCCTGTTGGTTGCTCATGGCCTGATCTCTCGCTGCGAGGCGATGGTGGTCCAAGAGGACTTCAAAGTCCTGAGGAACTCCTGAATATCGGCCAAGGAATTGCTGAAATGGGTCTCGCGCGGCATACTCGGCGCGTTACGCACAGGACTTGTGTCAACGGCACAATTTACAGCGGAAATCGGGGTTGGCCTTCAATGGATGAAACCCAATGCTGATCGGTCGCGGAATGCCGCAATGACGCCGCTGCAGTCTTCCGTTCTTTGCGTTGGTGATTTTCGTGTCGACCCCGCGCTCGATGAGATTTCAAGGGACGGAGCGACCGTCAAACTCGAACCGCGCACCATGAGAGTTCTCTTGTGCCTTGCTGAGCACGCCGGCCAGGTCGTCAGCGTGCATCAGCTGCTGGATGCGGTCTGGAAAGATGTCGTTGTCACATCCGACTCTGTCTATCAAGCAGTGGCCGGGCTTCGGCGGGCACTTGGCGATACGTCAAAGGAGCCGGCCTACATAGCCAACGTCATGCGGCGCGGCTATCGCCTGGTGGCCAGGGTGGCTCCGTGGGTTGACGCGGCGAGCCTCTCGATTGCGAAGGAGCGGGCTGCCGACGTACCGTCGCTCGCCGTCCTGCCGTTCGTCAACCTTGCCAAGGATGCAGACCAGGACTACTTCGCCGAAGGGATGATGGACGAGGTCGTCACCGCCCTGACTCGCATCCGTTCACTGTTCGTGATCGCCAGCAGCGCCACCAAGAGCCTGAAGGATCAGGCACTCGACCCGCACGAGGTCGCCCGACGCCTCGGCGTGCGCTACATCCTGGAGGGCAGCGTCCGACGCGCGAATTCCAGAGTCCGAATCTCGGTCAAGCTGACCGATGCGCGCGGCGGCGCCCAGATATGGGCCGAGCACTTCGACGACACACTGGAGGACATCTTCGCCCTGCAGGATCGCGTGGCCCTGAGTGTAGCGGGAGTCATCGAACCCAACATTCAAGCCGCTGAGCTGCGTCGAGTTGCGCGCAACACGGTGGAGAATCCTGGATGCTACGATCTCTACCTGCGCGCCGCTCACCTGCGTGCGACTCTGCGCAAGGCAGAGGTCATACAGGCGCTTGAGCTTCTGGACCGGGCGCTGGCGCTTGAACCGGAGTTCGCCCCTGCGCTGGCACAGGCAGCGGGTTGCCACAGCCAGTTGTACTTCAATCGCTGGACCGACAACCGCGATTTTCACCGGGCCAAGGGCCTCATCATGGCCGAGCGTGCGGTGCGAGCCGGCGCCGACGACGCTGCGGTACTGGCCCAGGTCGCCAACGCGCTGATGGAGTTGGACCCCGCTATCGATCGCGCGAGCGCGCTCATCGAACGCGCGACCACGCTTAACCCTGGATCGGCCTACGCCTGGTTCATCAGCGGGGTGTTGAAACTGATTGCGGGACACAGCTCCGAAGCCGTGGAGCATCTTGAGCGGGCTGCGCGCCTTGATCCGATCTCTCGGCTGAATGAAATTGCCCGCGCCCATATCGCCGTTGGCCGCGCGCTGCTCGGCGACTTCGAGCAATCGCTGCGAATCTTTCGGGCGATCACCTACCGAACACCGAGGGTCCAACTGTTCCTGCCTTATGTCTGCGCTCAGCTTGGCCTGTGGCCCGAGGCACGCGAGGAGCTCAGGATCTACGAGCAACTGACGAACATCCAGCCCGAGGCTATGTTGGCGCAGATGACCATCAGTGCTGATTACCGGGCGCGGCTACTCGATGCATTTGCTCAGGTCAGGAGCAGTGCAGCAAGGTGACTATTGCACGGCATCACCACCGGCTCTCGACCTCACTCGCTTCCTGATTGCGGCCCTGCGTGCGCAGCGCATCGGCCAATAGATGACCGGCGCCGCTCTGCGCGCGTTGATCGCTGCTGGCGAGCGCAAGAGCCTTGCGACCGCAAACTTCCGCCTGATGCGCGTCGCCCTCCACCAAGCGAATTCTCCCCAACTCGATCCACAGCAAGGGATTACTGGGCTCGATGCGCAGCGCCCGGTCGAGCGTCGAAGAGGCGCCGAGCAGGTCGCCGCGTCCCTGGAGGGTGTGAGCCTGCGCCACCAACGACTGGGTGGCCGGCGAAAGCCTGAATTCGCGCGGTGCCGGTGCCGGACGCGGCACCTCCGGAGGCAGCGCAGGGTTCGGCGCGTTGGGTGAGGCGGACGGCGGGCGCGTGGAGACTTCGGGGCCAGGTGAAGTGCGCGACGAAGCGGCACAGCCTGCCAGCATCAAGGCGGCGAGCGGCGCCATGAGGCCGGTCAGTGAACGATACGGTCGAACCATGACTTGATCTTGTCACCGACGCTGGGCGGTTGCGAGGGATTGCAGCGAGGATTGCCGGGCAGCACGGTATTTTTGGGCACACCGATGACCACGGCGGAGGGGCTGCAGGCAGGCGTGGTCTCGAGTCCATCATCGAAGCCGATCCATCGGTCCTCCGCGGAATCCGGGGCGATGGGCTCGAACGAGACCGGTTTGAGACTGGCCATGGTGTCGGCCCACACCGGCAGCGCACCGGCGGCGCCCGTCAATCCCGTGACTCGGTTGTCGTCATAGCCCACCCAGACCACGGACAGGTAGCTCCCGGTAAACCCGGCGAACCAGCTGTCTCGGGTGTCGGAGGAGGTGCCGGTCTTGCCGGCGATCACCAACCCTCTCGGCAAACGGGCCGCGGCAGCGCGCGCCGTGCCGTGGGTGGGTACCAACATCAGCATCCGAACCAACTGGTACACGGCAGCCGGCGGTGCCGCCGGTTCGACTTGGACTTTGAACTGCCTGAGCGGCCGCCCCTGCTCGTCCAGTACGGCGCGCACCGCGCGCAGCCGGGCGCGAAAGCCGCCATTCGCCAGCGAGGTATACACCTGCACCACCTCGAGCGGCGTCATTTCCACGGTACCGAGCAGCATCGACGGATTGAGTGCCGTTGCGGATTCGAGCCCCAAGCTTTGCAGCGTGTCCACCACCTTGGACAAACCCAAATCCATGCCGAGTTTGACGGTGGCCAGATTCAGCGACTCCGCCAGCGCCTTGGCCAAAGTGACGGAGCCGTTCACATTGTGCTCGAAATTCTGCGGCGCCCAGATGCTGCCGTCCGGCAGCTTCATTTCGATGGGCGCATCCTCGATCAGGCTGGCCGCGGTGTAGCGGCCGCTCTCGAGCGCCGTCAAGTACACCGCCGGTTTCACCAGTGAACCGATGGGCCGGCGCGCATCGAGGGCCCGGTTGAAGGTGCCGGCGGTGTCGGTCTCGCGCCCGCCGACCACCGCGACGACATCGCCGCTATTGGGCTCGGCCACGATCACCGCACCTTGCAAGTGCCCGCCGCGAGCCGCCGCCTTCGCATCCAGGCGCTGCAGATCGCGCGCCAGCGCGCGCTCCGCGGCAGCTTGGGCGCGCGGATCGAGGCTGGTGTACACCGACAATCCGGCCGCCGCCAGATCAGCCTCGGCGTAGTCGCGCTTCAAATGCCGCCGCACCAGATCGATGTAGGCCGGCACGTAGCTGCCTCCTCCCGGACGCAGACCCAGCGGCGTCGCGGCCGCGCGCTGCGCGGCGTTGGTCTCGATCAGGTGCGCGTCGGCAAATTCCTTGAGCACCAGGTTGCGCCGCGCGAGCGCGCGATCGGGATGTTTGCGCGGATCGTAGTACGAGGGACCCTTGACCAGGCCGATCAACAGCGCCAGTTCGCCGGCGTCGAGTTCGCCCAAGGGCTTGGCGAAATAAAATTCACTGCCGAGCCCAAAGCCGTGGATGGCGCGTTCGCCATCCTGGCCCAGGAAGACCTCATTGAGGTAGGCCACCAGGATCTCGTCCTTGGAATAGTGCGCTTCGAGCCGCAGCGCCATGACCGCCTCGGTGGCCTTGCGGTCGAATGTCTGCGCGTCGGTGAGGAAGTAATTCTTCACCAGTTGCTGCGTGAGCGTGCTGCCGCCCTGCACCACCCGGCCGGCGCGCAGGTTGACCCAGATGGCACGCAGCACGCCGAGCGCGTCGACGCCGTGATGTTCATCGAAACGCCGATCCTCGATCAGCTTGATGCCTTTGCGCAGCAACGTAGGAACTTCTTCCGGCGATACGACCAGGCGATCTTCACCGTGAATGGGAAAGACGCTGCCGATCACCGCAGGGTCCAGGCGGAACACCGGCAGGTCCGCGCCGTTTATTTGACGCATGCTGGTAATCGAGGATGCGTCGGCGTGGATGGACACCAGCTGGGCATCGCGTTGTTCGTCGATGAAGCGCACCCGCCGGGCCTGAATGTCGAAGGCATTGCCGACCCGACGATACAGACCGGGGCCGCCGGCCGGATCGCCGCGCCGATAGTGCACGCGGCGCAATTCCTCTTCGAGATCGTCCGCCGAGACGGGCGCGCCGGCATACAGCTCGAGCGGTGCCGCGTAGACATGCGCCGGCACCGACCAATGGCGACCCTGGAATTGTTGAGTCACCACGCGATCCAAATGCATGATCCACGCCGCCGCAACCACCGCAACGGTTGCGATGACCCCGAAGATCACAATAAAAATTGTGCGCCAGAGGCGCCGGCGGGATCGGGCCACTAGCCTGAACTATTCATGACGTTCGGAATACGCGCAAGGTTGCATTGGACGGCCTTCTTCGAGCCTTTTCGAGTCCGGCGCCGCCACGGGAGTGAGATCATTTTTCAATCGTTGCATCCGGCCAAAATATCTATTGTATTCAGAACGCGATGCCTATGTGGCGTTCTCGCTGGTACCCGCAAATGGCTCGATTGGCGGCCGGCTTGGCGGCGCCGCCCCGGGTAGCATGGCGGCGCCTGACGTCTATTCGAACAGCGGTTCGACTCCCGGATCCCGCGCAATTCCGCCGTACAAGTTGAAGCCGCGGTCGAGCCAATCGCGCAATGAGTCGTCGCGCTCCAACATCGGCAAAGTGCCGGCGCTGGCGGCCCAATAAAATCCGCCGAGTGCCACGTAATCGGCGAAATTGGGCGCGCTGCCCCCGAGGAATGGGTATTTCTGAAGGTGGGTGCGCAGCGGCTGCAGTGAGGCGCGAATCGCCGGCAAGTACGATGCGCGATCTTCCGTGAAGCTCTCCAGTGTCTTGCCCTTCATGTTTTTCTCGCGGCTCGCGCGAAAGTAGGGCCGATCCTGCGGGCGAGCGGCGTCGTGTACGTCCTTCACATACACGCGAAACATTTTTCTCAAGACTTCGTTCATGAACCAAGCGTCGGTGAGCCGTATCACGGCAAGTTCGCCTGGACTGGCGAACAACGGCGGATGGTCGGGAAAGGCGCGGTCCAGGTACTCAGCGATGTCCCAGCTTTCCGCGAGGACCGTATCGCCGTGCTCCAGTATCGGAACGGTCTTGAATTTGCCGCCGAACACCGTCGGAATCTCGGTAAACCCCAGGTAGACGGTCTCGAAGGCAATGCCCTTGTGCGCCAGCGCATAGCGGATTCGCCAAACGAAAGGACTGGCTGAACGGCCATTCTCCAGTGCGAGTTCGTACAGGCGAACCTTTTTTCCAGACGCGGTCATGAATTTTCTCGATGCTGGTGTTACAGGCTTATTCGCTCTTTCCACTTCGCGACGTTCACGCCCTTGACAAGTCGCCACAAGCAAAACGAGGAGCGTCTAGAAGCGCTTCAGACGCAGTTTACTCTTTCCTGTATTCGCAATGCACTGCTAACATCTTGGATTCATGTCATTCGCTTCTGACGAAGAGATTGCCGCCATCGGGCGCGGAGTCCTTGATCTTTCGCTGCCCAAGCCTCTGTGGACGCATGAGGCGCACTTTGCCGCGGCCCTGTGGTTGATCTCCTGCCGCCAGGATTTGGACGCCTCGCGCGACATGCCGGGCTTCATTCGCGCGTACAACGAGGCGACCGGCGTTGCCAACACCGACACCGACGGCTATCACGAGACCATCACGCAGGCGTCGCTGCGCGCGGCTCGAAGTTTTCTTCGGCAGAACCCAGGGCGCCGCTTGTGCGCCGTCTGCAACGCCTTGACGGCTTCGCCGTTGGGCAGGTCCGATTGGCTGCTGGCGTACTGGACTCGCGAGCGATTGTTTTCCGTCGATGCCCGCCGCAGGTGGGTAGAGCCTGATTTGAAACCGCTGCCGTTCTAGGAGAAGGCCGGCAACTCGGCGCCGCTCGAACCAATTTTCGCTTCGCCGAATCGGCGCGCCAGGGTGGTCAGCATTTTCGATCTCAAGGCGTCGCGGCCCGCGGCGTCGGCCGCCTTGAAGCGCAGCTCCAGCGTGATGGCGGCGTCGTCGATTTTGGTCAGGAAGCAGCCGACCACGGCTTGCTCCCCGGCATTCTCCGCCGCAACACTGAGCGCCAGCTGCCGAGCCGCTTCCATGTCGGCGTCGCGGCTCAAACGAACGGTGATGGTGATCGGCCAGGGAGCGTAGGTCGTATTCAAATTGATGGTGACCTGGCTGGCGGCGATGGCATTCGGCAGAACGATCAAATGTCCGTCCGGCGCGCGCAGCGTGGTGTAACCCAACGATATCAACTCGACGACGCCGATGTCGGTGCCCGTGGGTGCGGTAACCTGCAGCGTGTCGCCCAGGCGAAATGGCCGGTAAATCGCAATCGATATGCCCGCCACCAAATTACCCAACGTGCTCTGGGCCGCCAGGCCGATGACCACGGACACCACGCCCGCACCCGCGAGCACCGCCGTGCCCATGGATCGTAAGGCCGGAATCAGGTGCGCGTACACGATCAGCACGACGACCCAGATAAGCACCGAGCCGAACTGTTGTAGGAAACTGATGGTGGTGCGGTCGATATGACCTTTGCGCGTCATCGAGGCGTGCACCGCGGCGCGCCATCCCCGCGACACCAGCATGGCCGCCGTTAGAAAAATCGCAAAGTAGATGAGCGCGCCCCACAGCGTGTCCGGCTTCAAGAAAGTCAGCAGGTCATGCTCGCCCGCTTGGATTTCTTTCATCGCGAATCTCTATTCGGCGGGGTCATGCCCATGGTCACATTGGAGACACGTCATCAGTAATTCAGTTCCCGATATCGCGGCCGTCACGATATCGCGGCCGTCACGATATCGCGGCCATCAAGTTTTTAACGTTTCCGCCGCCGCTGTTGTTGCTGTCGGCGCATGCTGACACGCGCGGTGTACCGATCGCCCAAGCTTAAAATAGTGCGCCGTTGGCTTGGCACGAAACCTGCTTCGTTAGAGATGAGCAAAACGAATTAGGTCTCCCTCGAGTACAGGCTATGCACCATTCGCACGATTCGAACGAACTCCTCGCCGGTTTGCCGGTCGAGCGCGCGGCAACACGTCGCCGTCATCGACCGCCGGCGGCAATTTGTTGCCGCTCGACCGTGATTCATACGTTAAAAGGATAATTCTATGTCACCAATCGCCATTCCCTCTTCCGTCACGGCGGCCCTCCCGGCGCTGAATGTTCACCCGCATGGACATGGTCATAAAAAGGGTGCGGAATTGGATCTTTCCAATTCTTCCACGGATTCCACGAGCAGCACCGCGGCTCAAGTTCCTGTCGCATCCGCGCAGAATCTGTTCGGCAAGGCATTCACGGCACTGGAACAACTCATCGGGCTGACACCGCCTGCGGCGAGCACTCCAGCGGCAGCGACCAACACCAACTCGGCGGCGGCGTCCGCCACGGTCAATCCTAAGATCAATCTGATGGCGTAGACCGCCGGCGGATACCGCGGCGACTGCCTTCGTGCACTAACGCGATGCAACAAAGTCGCGGCTCGCGGCTCAAGGTTTTGCTTTGGGCTTGCGGCCGCGCAATGCGATGACAAGCATGCCTAAGGTCCCCGCCAGGCACAAATAGGCGAACAGATTGCCCACCGCCACGAACACCGTGTGCCCTCCGGGCACTACCGGCGCCGTAACCACGACGCCATCCGCGGCTCGCGGATGGCGGTAGGGATCGTCGGCGTAGGTTTTCTGCAGCACGCGCCCATTCGGATCGATGAGCGCGGAAACGCCGGAATTGACCGCGCGAACCATGCTCACGCGCAATTCGACACTGGCGAACACGGCGAGCGCCATGTGTTCCCAGGGTTCGGTGTCCGCGCCAAACCAAGAATCGCTGGTCAAATTGACCAGCAGGTTCGGGTGCAATTGCCCGACGCCGCGCAAGAAACCCGGCAATATATCCTCGTAGCAAATCACCGGACCCAATTGCCAGACGTTATCGTCAGGCCCCTGCAGGGAGATCACGCCGGGGCCGCTGCCCGCGGTGAATCGGCCGGCACCTGCCGGCAGGAGCTTTCGCAGCCACGGGAAGGCATCAATGCCGGGAATGTATTCGCCGAAGGCGAGCAGCCGCACCTTGTCATACCGGCCTGCGACCTTCCCGTTCTTGTCCAGTAAAATGGCCGAGTTGAATGCATCTTCGCGCGCTGCGTCGTACATATCCGCACCAATGATGGTGGGTATCGCGAAGCCGCGGCGGATCATGGCGAG
>DASQPK010000084.1:0-4087 GCA_035643995.1 Steroidobacteraceae bacterium
GCCGGCCGCCGGGTCATTCGCATCAGTAGATGATCGAGCGAAATGGCGCCCGCACCGGCGATGGCAAGCCACAGGAACAGCGCGAGATATTCAAATTCGTCGAACCCCAGCAGGGTCTCGAGCGAATCGACATCACTCCACTTGGCGGCCTTGATGGCAACGATCATCGTGACGCCGAGGGCTCCCGCCGATATGCGGGTGAACAAACCCAACAGCAGGAATAGCCCTCCGAAGAATTCTATTCCCGACGTCAGGGGGGTGAAAAAGTGCGGGAAGGGGATTCCCCAGCCGATGAAATTCTCAGTCACCTGCGGAAGGTTGTTGAGCTTGCCCCAACCGCTCAAGAGAAACACCCAGCCCACTGTGATTCGGGCAAATAGGGGCGCCAACCACATCAGATGCCGGGCGACGCGCTCGGGCCAGGCAATCAGCCAATCGATCAATAGCCGCATTTTTTTCTCCCCTGTTAATGAGCAGTTAGACCCGGCCAGCGGGCGATTTATGACAGATGATTCCATCGCGAGACTCGTAATCATCGTCCCCGGTCATCATTTAGGCGGCGTTTGCGCCGCCGGAATCGCGCCCAACAGATCCACAGCCGCTTGGTAGAGTTTGGCGCGCACCAAAAACCGCTCGTTGGCACGCGTGATGTAGCGAACCGCGATTTCCACGCCGCCGACTACGGGTTTTACATTGACGCCGGGCGTGCCGGAAAACACCTTGCCGCGCTGCGCCGGCACCGCGCGTTGCCACTCTTGCGCGGCTTGCTCAGCGCTTTCGCGGGTCGCCTCGACCACTTGCTTGGTGATGGCATCCACTATTGGATAGGGGTCGCGCCCCATGGGCACGACCACTTGCAACTCATCCCATAGCCATTGCCCGGATGTCGAGAAATTGAAGTAATGACCTTCGATGGCAAAGCTGTTGGTAAACGTCACGCGCCGGCCCGTCGGGTGCCCGGAGTCGCTCCAATTGCCGGTCTCCAGCAGCACCGTGTGAAACATGCCGAGTTCCGTGACTTCGCCGCTGACCCCGTTGATTTCCACCCAGTCGCCGAGCCGAATGCCATTGCGGCCCATCAGCACCAGCCAACCGAAGAAGGCGACAATAAAATCCTTGAGCGCAACCGTCAGGCCCGCGCCGACGAGGCCGATCGTGGTTGCAAATTGACTCGGCAGCCCTAAGACGATCAGCAAAATGATCAGCGCGGCGATGATGCGCAGGCTCACGCGCGTAATGCTGCGCAAGGTTTCAACTTGCCGCCGATCCAACTTTGGGCGGTCGAGCAGGTGCTGCAGCCAACCATCGAGCAGCAGCAAGGCGATGAGTACGCCGATGACGATCAGCGCATCCAGCAGTAGTCCATGGGCAAGGACTTGCGACTGCAGCGCCATCACGGACGCCCACTGGCTGTATACGCCGGCGAGCTGGTTCTGATCCGCAATGCGCCGGTTGAACAGCGTCAGTATGGTTTGATCGGCCGCAATCGCTTTGGTGCGCCCGACCAGAGCGGCGGCGTCTTCGTGGCTACGCTGCACCTGCCCGACTGTCGTCGCATGACCGGCAAGTTCCGGATTGGCGCCTTTGGTGTTCTCTAGGCTGCTTGACAGAGCCGTACGACGGGCGATCAGGGCCTGAGCCTTCATTTGTGCGCTGACTCGCGCCGCCTCGAGCGCCGCTTCTTTCTGCCTTAAAAACCGCCAGTCGCGAAATTTGCCAAGCGATCCGTGTTGATTGTCGAGCGCGGCGGCCTTGGCGGCCGCCGCAGCCGGTTGTGCTTTGGTTTGCGCTGCATGCTCCTGCACCATGGTTTCGATCTGTTGCCGAGGATTGCCGCCGCCATCGACCAGATTTTGGTTGGCCTCATCGAGCTCATCTTTGTCCAGCTCCAATTGCGACTGGGCTAGGTCCAGTTGGTCCTGGATCTTGTTCTTCTGATCTGCTTTGGCCTGCGCCAGCGCGGTGGTGAGGTCATTGACACGCTGCTGATCTGCGGTGAGCAGGGCCTGGGACTTGATGATGCCCGCTTGAATGGCCGCAGCCTCGGAATTCAGGACCGGCGGATGAGCTTCAACATCGCGCATCGCTTGTGTGAACGCGAGGTCGAGCTCGTGGTCCGCGATGCGCAACGCCGATTGGCCGAAAGTCTGCTCCTCCGGCGTGACCGCCGTTTGCGCCAGTCGTTGCGCGGTCGAGTAGGTGCTTTGGTCGACCAGATCCGTGGACGTGATCGCCGCCGCCTGGGTTTTTCGAGCCCGAAGCGTGGGCGGCGCCGTCTTCCACCATGCGACGCCGGCTAAAATCAGCGACACACCCAGTGCGCCGCTCAATAATTTTTCCGCGAGGGTCAATCGTTTCACGGCCCGTCTCTTTCCTTAGTGCCAACTGCCGACGGCTTCCCGGGCAGCTTGGTTCAAGGGTCGCGCGACCAAGCCGCTCTGAGAGACCTTGATCTCATAGAGAGCGCCATCCGCCATGGGCAGAAAAGTGGCGCTGCCATATAACGCATCCATCCAAGGCACCCAAGAGCGGTAGCGATGGATCAGTTCCCAGGGATCGATGCGGCCGGGTGCATGCAAGTCATACACGGTGCGCGGTTCGGTGCGTTCATCCTCGATGTGCGAGTACCGGCCGCTGATCCGCTCCAGGCGATAAGCCGCATCGAATCCGACCAGGTTGGCAAAGGCATGCCATTTGAGGACTCGGGCATCAACCTGCCACTCATCGCCGCGCAGCGGAAAATCCGCGCGCTCGCCGTCCGGGTAGCTCAAGACCGCATCGAACTGGCGCTCACCGACCCTCGATAACTGCAGTTCAGCTGCGGGTTGCTCGTAGCTCAGGCGCTGGTAAGTACGCAGATTGCTGCCGACGAGCACCGCGCAGGCGGCAGCCAAGAAGAAGATGAGCGCAGCCGACCCATGCGCCATGCCGCCAATGACTCGCCGCCGCCGCAAGCGACGTATCGCGGCAACGAAAAACAGCAGACCAAGGAGCGCGCAGACAACGATTAATGCGGTGAAGGTCATGGCGATGGATCTTAACGGGAACCGGAACCGAACCTCATGGGACTAACAAAACACTTAGCCCGGTCCCGGTGTCTCGTTGCAGACTGGTGTAGTTTGCTTTGTTTCCAATGATTTGCAAGTGGTGCCGGTCCTACACGCACCGACATGCGTATTGATTTCGAGATCGGTATCGGCAAGTATGCTGAAAAGGGGTGATTCAGTTAATGTGGATTGTTCAAGTTGCGCTGCGGCGCCCATACACGTTCTTGGTGATGGCGCTGCTGATTCTCCTCGCAACGCCTTTGGTCCTTCGCAAGATGTCGACCGACATCTTCCCGGAAATAGACATTCCCGTCGTCAGTATCGTATGGACCTATTCCGGGCTATCGGCACAGGAAATGGGTCAGCGCATCACGGCGGTGACCGAGCGCACGCTCACCACGACCGTCACGGATATCGAACACGTCGAGTCCCAATCCTTTTACGGTTTGTCGGTCACCAAGGTCTTCTTTCAGCCCAATGCGAACATCCCGACGGCCATCGCTCAAATCGTGGCTACGGAGCAGCAGCAACTGAAGCAGCTTCCGCCCGGAGCCTTGCCGCCGCTGATCATTAAGTACTCCGCCTCCGCCATTCCGGTCATTCAACTCGGAATCTCCAGCCCGACGATGACTGAACCGGCGCTGTTCGACGCGGCATTCAATTTCCTGCGCCCGCGACTGGTGACCATTCCCGGCGTTGCCGTGCCTTACCCCTACGGCGGCAAATCGCGGCTGATCTCGGTGGATCTCGATACCTCAGCGCTGCTCGCCAAAGGCCTGACGCCCAATGACATCGTGAGCGCGGTCAACGCGCAAAATCTCATCCTGCCATCGGGTACCGCCAAAATCGGATCGACTGAATTTGCCATCGCATTGAACGGATCGCCCGACACGATTGCGGGGCTCAACCACATCCCGGTCGTGACCAAGAACGGCGCCACCACTTATTTGTCGGAGGTCGCGCACGTCAGGGACGGATTCTCGCCGCAGACGAATATCGTGCGCCAGAACGGGGAGCGGGGCGTGCTGATGCCCGTAATC
>DASQPK010000085.1:0-8310 GCA_035643995.1 Steroidobacteraceae bacterium
AATTCATGCCGCGCCTCGCGCGCACCGGCAAACGCATCATTCAAGCAAAATTCCAGTTCTTGACTTAGCACTTTACGCCTCTTCTAGCGTTGCCATCAGCGGATGCTGATGTTGTCGCGCATACGCGATTACTTGAGCCACCTTGGTCTCTGCAATTTCATAAGTGAAGACGCCGCAGACTCCTTTGCCCTTGGTATGGACCTCCAGCATAACCCGAGTTGCTTTGGTACGGTCCATCGCGAAGAACCGCTGCAGGATGTCGACCACGAACTCCATGGGAGTGTAGTCGTCATTGATCAGAACTACTTGATACAGAGGCGGTCTTTTGAGCTTGGGCGCCGCTTCCTCGACGATTAAGCTCGTTCCGTCCCGCCCGCGTTCAATGTCACTCATGAGTTATCAGTTTATAGGGCGCGTTTAGGCGCTTTACAAGACTTGAAAGCCGAACCTCGTCGCAGGATCCACTAAATGCGCTGCCGGGGCATATTTTTTAAGGAGTGTCGCCAATCACTGTCACTTTGTTTTAACAAGCAAAAACAAATGCTTGAGCGTCCAAGCGCAGAGCCCGTATGATTGCCCCACGGTTACCATCGCGGGTGACGGCTGGCCCCTTCGCACGCAACCAACATCACGACGTCAAACACCTCAAATGCTCGATACACGCACAAATGAATGGCTGTCCCGGCTGCAGGCCAATACGCCTAAGCTGGTATCGCTGCTGTTTGCCGCGCTGATTCTGCTGCTGGTGCTGCAAATCGGCTATTCGTACATTTCCAAGCCCTTGAAGTCGCCGCAACCGGTTGTGACGGCAGCGGTGCCTCAGCCCCAGCGAACCGGTGTGGATGTCCAAAAGGTCGTTTCGGCTCATTTGTTCGGGGTTCCGGTCGCCGACCCATCCACTCAAGACCCCGCCAACGCTCCCCAAAGCGCGGCCAATCTGCTGTTGGCCGGCACGATTGCCTCCCAGGACCCGAAACGCGGGGTGGCCATCATCAGCGACGCCGGCAGCGCGTCAAAGGTCTATTCGGTCGGCGAGCGCATTGGCGGCGCGTCTTTGCATTCGGTCTACCTCGATCACGTCATTCTGGATCGAGGAGGCGCGCTGGAAACCTTGCTGCTGCCGCGCCAGCTGCCGCCTTCCGCCGCGCGCGCGGTCTCGGCCTTGCGCCGTCCCGGGGCCGACCCCCGCACCGCGGCGGCAGTCGACAACATACGGCGCATGGTTCAGCAGGACCCCGGCATTCTTGACCAAGTGATGCGAACCGTGGCTTCGTACGACAACGCAGCGGGAAAACTGAGAGGCTTTCGCGCTTATCCTGGACGAAATCGCGCGATATTCGGCAAGTTGGGTCTGAAGTCGGGAGATTTGGTGACGGCCATCAACGGAACGCCGTTGGATGACCCGCAACGCAGTCAGGATGTCTTTAATACGATTCAGACCTCCGATCACGTCACAGTGACCATCGAGCGCGGCGGTCAAAAGCAGGACATTACATTGAATATCGCACAGGTAGCGGCACAGGCCACCAAGGATTTGGACAACGAGTCAAACGCGACAGCCTCTCCCAATAGCGCCACGCCGCCACAGCCAAATACACCCAATGAAAATTCAAACGAATAGCGTCACCGGCGGTCGAAGCCGTTCAACATGCGAGTACCCATGACCCTTAAGTCGACTGAATTTCAATCCAAACGCAGGATTGCGGCGGTAATGGCGCTGTCGAGCTTGCTGGTGTGGGTGGTGCTACCCGCCGCTCCGCAGCAGCCGAAACCTCAGGAAGGCGCGACCATCACGCCGAACTACAAGGATGCGGACCTAGGTCAAATCATCCAAGCCGTCGGTGAAGTGACCGGCAAGAATTTCATCATTGACCCGCGGGTCAACGCCAAAGTCACCATGGTGTCCTCGACGCCGATGTCGCCTGCGGCATTTTATGAGGCGTTTTTGGCGGTGTTGCAAGTGTACGGCTATGTCGCCGTACCATCCGGCAAAGTCATCAAGATCGTTCCCAACACGGACCTGCGGCAACTGCCCGCCAACGACCTGCCGAACAATGTGAGTTCGACCTCGGATGAAATCGTGACGCAGATCGTGACCTTGAAGAATGTCAGCGCCGCCCAACTGGTGCCGATGCTGCGGCCCTTGATTCCGACCTATGGACACCTTGCCGCTTACCCAGGCGGCAATATGCTGATTATTTCCGATCGCGCCAGCAACGTGAGCCGAGTGGTGCGTATCATCCAGCGGATGGATGAGAGCGGCGATGAGCCCATCGAGGTCATCCCGCTGCACAACGCGGGCGCCGCCGATGTGGTGAAAATCGTCAACTCCTTGAACCAGGGCGCGGGCGCCGAAGCCGGCGGCGCCATCGTCAAGATCGTCGCCGATGAGCGCACCAACAGCATTCTATTGACGGGCGAGCGCTCGGCGCGATTGAGACTCAAGGCGCTGATCATCAACATGGACACGCCCATGGCCTCGGGCGGCGACATTCAAGTGCGATATCTGCGCTACGCCGATGCCGAGAAAATCGCCGACAAGCTCAAGGGTCAGGCCACCGCCTCCGCCAAGGCCCAAGGCGGGCCGCCCGTCGCCTCGCAGGGTGCCCAGGGCGGCGGCTCGAATGTGGATGCCAGCGTCACCATTTGGGCCGATGTCGCCACCAACGCGCTCGTTATCACGGCGCCGCCGAAAATCATGAAGTCATTGATGGGCGTCATCGACAAGCTCGACATTCGCCGCGCACAGGTTCAGGTGGAAGCCATCATCGTGGAAGTCGATGTCAACAAGAGTTCGAATCTGGGCGTGCAATGGCTGCTGTTTGGCCAAGGAAACAGCACCGTGCCGGCCGGCATCATCAACCTGCCCGGCACGGGCACCAGCATTGTCGATCTGGCCACGGCAGCATTGGGCGTCTCTCAAGGCACCGTCACCGGCACCACCCCGGGCACCGTACCCGGCATCGCGGGATCGTCCACCATCAACAGCTCGACGGTGGGCACAGGCGCCACCGTGGCGATCGGTCGAGTCGTGAATAATGGCGTCAGTTTTGCCGCACTCATTCAGGCGCTGCGCAGCGACGGCAGCAGCAACATCATCTCCACGCCCTCATTGATCACGATGAACAATGAAGAAGCCGAGGTGAAAGTCACGCAGGAGATCCCGCTGATCACCGGGTCCTTCTCGAACACGACCCAGAGCGTTGGGGGCACTTCCAGCCCCTTCCAGACCATCCAACGTGAAGAGGTCGGCACCATATTGAAGGTCACGCCGCACATCAACGAAGGCAATTCAGTTCAGCTCAAGATCGAACAGGAAGACTCCTCGCCCGGCGCGAAGCTCACCGATTCGGCCGATATTTCGACCAACAAACGCTCCATCAAGACCACGGTGCTGATCGAGGACGGCGGCATCATCGTCCTCGGCGGCCTGATGTCGGACACTGTGACGGAGAGCGAGGATCGCGTACCTGGGCTCGGGGCCATCCCGATCATCGGCAATTTGTTCAAGTCGCGCAGCGGTTCGCGGCAGAAGAAGAATCTGGTGGTATTCATACGACCACGGATCATGCGCGATGCGGACGTCACCGAGAGCACCAGCGAGGCGAAGTACAACGAAGTGCGGCGCAGTCAGCAAAACATAACGAACGGCCACGTCACCCTGCTGCCGGGCGAGAAGCAGCCGGTGATCCCGGCAATCCCGCCGGGCATCGCATTGCCGCCGGCGCCTCCGGCGTCGGATACGAACGAACAGGGAGCGACGCCCAATCCGCCCCAGCAATTCACCGTGCCCCCGCCCGCCACGCCGCCCCCTGGGACTTCGCGTCCATGAACGCGGAGCTTCAAGACCCGGAACAGCCGCGAAAACTGTCGTTTCCGTTTGCGAAGCGTCACGGCGTCTTGGTTCGCGGGGTCTCCGATGGCACGGCTGACACGGTTTGCCGGCCCGGCGTGACCCCGCAAAGCCTGGCGGAGGTGCGCCGCTTCGTCGGCGTTCCCTTGAAGCTGCAGCGCGTATCGGTCGAGGCTTTTGACACGATGTTGCGCACCGCCTACGAAGCGGGCTCCGGCGCGGCGATGCAAATGCTGGAGGGTTTGGACGACAACACGGATCTGGCGCACCTCGCCGAGGACATCCCGGAATCCTCCGACCTGCTCGAAAGCGATGATGAAGCGCCCATCATTCGTTTGATCAACGCGCTGCTGACGCAGGCGGTCAAAGAAAACGCCTCCGACATTCATATCGAACCCTACGAGAACAGGCTGGTTATTCGTTTTCGCGTGGACGGAGTTTTGCGCGAGGTGCTGCAAACCAAGCGCGCCGTCGCGCCGTTGGTGGTTTCGCGCATCAAGGTGATGTCGAAGCTGGATATCGCCGAGCGCCGCCTGCCGCAAGACGGCAGAATTTCGCTGCGCATCGCGGGCCGCGCGGTGGACGTACGTGTATCCACCCTGCCCTCCGGGCACGGCGAACGCGTGGTGCTGCGGTTGCTCGACAAGCAGGCGGGCAGAATCGAACTGACCTCGCTGGGGATGGATCCGAAAACTCAAGATACGATGGATGAAATCATCCACAAGCCGCACGGCATCATATTGGTGACGGGACCTACCGGATCGGGCAAGACGACGACGCTGTATGCCAGCCTCGAGCGTATCAACGACAACACCCGCAACATCATGACGGTCGAGGACCCGATCGAGTACTACATCGACGGCATCGGCCAAACCCAGGTCAACACCAAGGTCGAAATGACTTTCGCGAGGGGCTTGCGCGCGATTCTGCGCCAGGACCCCGATGTGGTCATGGTCGGCGAAATTCGCGACCTGGAGACCGCGCAAATCGCGGTGCAGGCGAGTTTGACCGGTCACCTGGTGCTCTCGACGCTGCACACCAACACGGCCGTGGGCGCGGTCACGCGCCTGCGGGATATGGGCATCGAACCGTTCCTGCTGTCCTCGAGCTTGATAGGCGTGATGGCGCAACGTCTCGTGCGGGTCTTGAATCCGTCGAACCGCGAAAAATTCACGGCCGGCGAATATGAAAGACGCCTGTTGAATCTTGACCCGAACGGCGCACCTGTGGAGCTGTACCGGCCGAGCAGCGATCCTGGCAACGGTTATCGCGGGCGGACGGGGATCTATGAGCTCATTTCGGTCGATGATCACATGCGCACCATGATTCATGATGGCTCCTCCGAGCAGGATCTCGAGCGCTATGCGCGCACCGCCAGCCCCGGCATTCGCGACGACGGCCGCCGCAAGGTCATGGCGGGCGAAACGACGCTGGAAGAAGTGCTGCGCGTTACCCGCGAGGACTAGGAGGCTCCGATGGGCGCGTTTGAATACACGGCACTGGATGCCCAAGGCCGCGAGCGTAAGGGCCTCATCGAAGGCGACACCCCCAAGCATGTCAGACAGCTGTTGCGAGACAAGCAGCTGCTGCCGATGGACATCCAAGAGACCGCTCAGCAGGAGCTCAAGCAGAGCCGCCGGCGCCGCTTCATGCGCCGCGGTTTGTCGAGTCTGGATTTGGCGATGCTGACGCGCCAATTGGCCACGCTGCTTAGGTCCGGCCTGCCGCTAGAGGAAACGCTGCAGGCAGTGGCCGAGCAAACCGAAAAGCCGCGCGTGCAGCGCATCGTGCTCGGCGTACGCAGCAAAGTGGTCGAAGGGCATCCCTTGGCCGACGGCTTGAGGGACTTCCCGCAGGCCTTTCCTGAGATCTACCGCGCCACGGTGTCGGCCGGTGAACAGTCCGGCAAGCTGGATTCTGTGCTGGAACGGCTTTCCGACTACACCGAATCGCGCCAGGTCATGGGCCAGCAGGTGAGCAATGCCCTGGTCTACCCCATTGTCTTGCTGGTGCTGTCGTTCGGCATCGTCTCCTTCCTGCTGGCGTACGTGGTGCCGCAGGTGGTGGCGGTATTTGAATCCAGCCACCAGGAACTTCCCGTCGCCACGCGCGTCCTCATCGGTATGAGCGATCTGATTCGCCACTACTGGTTCTATGCCTTGATCGTCATCGGCGCCGCCATGTGGGGGTTTTTGCGCTGGCTCAAGGGGCCCGAGGCGCGTTTGCGCTTTGATCGGTTCCTGCTGCGCGTGCCGGTGGTGGGAAAACTCATTCGCGGACTCAATACCGGGCGGTTTTCCCGCACTTTCAGTATTTTAACCGCCAGCGCGGTACCGGTGCTCGAGGCGCTGCGAATTTCGGCCGAGGTGGTGACCAATATGCCGATGAAAAGAGCGGTGGAAGAAGCGGCGTTGCGGGTGCGTGAAGGCGCCCCGATCGGCAAATCGCTCGCCGCGCGCAAGCTCTTTCCGCCCATGATGATTCATTTGATCAGCAGCGGCGAGAGCAGCGGTGAGTTGGAGAAGATGCTCGAGCGGGCGGCGACGAACCAGGAGCGCGAGATGGACGGCCTGCTGTCGAACATGACCAACCTTTTGGGCCCCCTGATGGTGGTTTTCATGGGTGGCATCGTCATGTTCATCGTGATTGCCCTCTTGTTGCCGATATTCCAGCTCAACGACCTGGTCAAATAGTCAACTGTGCGGCAGGGTATTGCACGAGCACCGCATTTCCGTTTATAACGCGCGCGTATCAGTCGATTGGTGAAGCAACGGCGTCAGGGGCATGAGCGAAAAACCCGAATCCGAAGAGTTCGAGGAAGAGGATGCCGAAGACGCGGCGCCCGGCGGTGACGATGTCGACGTGGATCACATCATGCGCGACGTCGACTCGCAGCGGCGCCGCGCGCCGAAGGGAGCGGAGCCCGCCTGGCGGCGGCTGGAACGCGTCATGGAGGAGCGGCGCACCGCCGAACTGATGAGCGATTTCGACGATTACGAGATTGCCGGCGCAAAGGACGACGCCGACAGCGATTCGGACGAGCTCGGCGAGGCGCCGGAGCCGGGCGGCAAAGGCGCACGCAGGAAAAAGAAAGCCCGCTGATCCCGGATCTCGGCGCGATTTGCGCGTGAAGGCAAAAGATGCGAGAAATGTGCCAAACTATTTTTGGTGTCGCCTACAGAACAATATTCGCGGTTTCTGGCTGAACGTGAAACGCGTCTCGCGCACTTCGATGCGCTTGACGCACGCATTGGGAGCATCCGGCTAGCGTTGGGCGCCTCATTTTTGATCATGGCATGGCTGTGCTTTGGCCCCCTGGCCGTCGCGCGCTGGTGGCTGTGCGTTCCGATTGTCGGCTTCATCGCCGTGCTCATCTATCACCAACGCATCCGCGGCCTTCGCACCCGGGCGCAGCGGGCCGTGCAGTACTATCGCGCCGGTCTCGAGCGCATCAATGATCAATGGAGCGGCAAAGGCAACCCGGGCACGCGCTTTCAGACTCAACACCACGTTTATGGCGATGATTTGGACCTGTTCGGCACCGACAGTTTGTATGAACTGTTATGCGCGGCCCGAACCCAAATGGGAGAGAACATCCTCGCGCGCTGGCTTCTGGCACCCGCCGACATCGACGCGATTCGCGATCGTCACGCGAGCATCGCCGATCTTCGCAACCGCTTTGCCTTCCGCGAGTCATTGGCAATCGCCGGTGAATCCGTGAAGATCGACTTGCATCCCGAAATGCTGCACGCGTGGGCGCAAGCGCCGAATCGGCTGCATCATCCCTGGATACGCTGGGGCGCCGCGCTGATCACCGGCCTCGCCGTCGCAACGATTGCCGTGTGGGCGGTCTGGGGAGTGCTCTTCCCCCTGCTAGCCGTCATCATGATTGAACTTGCTTTGGGCTATTTCTTGCGGGAACCGATTCGCGCGGCCATCACGGCCGTCGAAAGCGCCTTCGAGGATCTCACGGGTCTGTCGGTGTTGTTGAATCGCATCGAAGCGGAGCGCTTTGATGCCGCACCTTTACACGCGCTGCAACTCAAGCTGTCGTCGCATAGCCTCGGAGCCTCCGCTGCGATCTCCAAGCTCGCCACCATCGTGAATTTTGTCGAAGCGCGCCGCAATCCGATCCTGGCGCCGTTCATGCTGCTGCTCATGTACCCGCTGCAAACTGCGCTTGCCGCCGAGCGGTGGCGCGGCGCCCACGGCACCGTGATTCACTCCTGGCTCGAGGTCTTGGGCGAGTTCGAAGCGCTGGTTTCGCTCGCGCAGTACGCATACGAGCAGTTCGAAGATCCTTTTCCGCAGTTCCTCGAAGGTCCGCCGGCGTTCAAAGCCTTGAGTCTGGGCCACCCGCTGATTCCTGCCGCTGTGCGCGTCTGCAATGATGTTGATATTTCCGCAGCGACGCGGGTGCTGTTGGTCAGCGGTTCGAACATGTCGGGGAAGAGCAC
>DASQPK010000086.1:0-53639 GCA_035643995.1 Steroidobacteraceae bacterium
TTGCCGCCACCAACTGATGGGCCTGCAGGGCCGTGAAAATTGCATCCCCCACCGGAATTTGTGCCGTCAGATAGGCACCGGCAGCATCGCTGTGCTTAGAGACGTCGAGCAAGGGGCCTTCAACTCGCTGATCCCTGCCCGTATGCTGAAAGTAACTCGCGGTGGGACCAAAGGAAGGCAGGAAACGTTCCACCGCGCTCATGTAGTTGGCGTGGGCCTCATCCACCGCATTGCGCGCCAGTTGCACGTCGAGATTCTGCGCGCCGGCGAGCCGCAGCACCGTGGCCAGATCGATCTGGTACGTCGAATCGGCGGCGCCGGGCTTCGATAGTTCCTGTGCGGTAGCTGCTGCACTCATCAACGACGCACTCAGAAGGAAATGCAGGATCAGCGCTTTCCGAGCGAAAAACGACGCGTTCGTGCCGTTCATGGCGCTGCCACCACCTGCACCGCCTGGCCGTTGTTCAGTTTGAGCTTGCCGGCAGCCAGGATGACCGGGTCGCTGGCCGCCAGTCCATCCAGCACTTCGACGTTCTTACCGTCTTTGAAACCGATTTTGATCGGATGCTTTGCCGCTTTATTGCCGTCAACGGTGTACGCGAATGCATTCGCCTTCTCCATCACCAGCGACTCCACCGGCATGAGACGCGCGCCTTCCTTGTGTTCGATGTCCATCCTTGCCGTGACGAGCATGCCCGGGCGCAACGCGAGCTGCGGATTGTCCAGCATGACCTCGGTCAACATGGTCCTGCTCGCAGCGTCCAACGCATACGTGAAACGCGTAACCTTTCCGTCGAAATGCATCCCTGGCAGGTTATCCGTGGTGACCAGCACCGGTTGGCCCACGGTGACGCGGCTTGCCTCGACCTCCGGCACGGCGATCTGCAGGCGCACTTTGCTGAAATCCATCAACCCCAGGATGGGGGAGCTGGCTTGAATGAGTGCGCCCGGATCCACAGCACGTCGGGTAATGATGCCGCTGAAGGGGGCCGTGATGGTTGCATAGCCCAGGAGCGTTTCGCTTTGGTCGAGGCTCGCGCGTGCGATCTCAAATCGCCCGCGCGCCTGGTCAACCATTTCCGGAACGACCAGATCCGGCGCCTTTTGCAACGACTCTTGCAGGCGGCTGTATTCCGCCTGGGCTACCTTGAGTTCCGCTTGCTGTTTCGCCCTGGCCGCCACGAGTTCCGGTATTTCGAGGCGCGCGAGCACGGCGCCCGCCGCGACTTTGTCACCTTTGTCCACGGCAATGCTCTTGAGATAACCGGACACTTTGGCGTAGAGCGTCGCCTCCTGGAAGGCGATGACCTGCGCCGGCAACATGATCGAGCGGGTGATCGGGCCGGCGGACAGATGAGTGATTTGTACCTGCGCCGGCGGATCCTGAGCAGATTGTGCACTTTGAGCCTGGGGGTGATCGCAGGCGGTCAAGAGCGCAAGTGTTGCGATGACGAGCGGATAACGGGCGGACTGACACTTCATGTATTTACCACTGCAACTTGGGGGCATCGCATAGTCGAATCTTCAAAGTCGGGCCGGCCACACTCGTTCATGCGTGCGCTTCTTGAGTGTCGTCCGGCAGCAAGGAAACGGTTTGCCTCGTGCCGCGGCTCAATAGTGCGAATATCGCGGGCAACACCAGCAACGTCGCGACGGTGGCCAGGGCCAATCCGCCCACGACCGCTCTGCCCAGCGGTGCCGACTGTTCGCCGGATCCTCCTAACCCCAATGCCATCGGCAGCATGCCGGCGATCATCGCAAGACTCGTCATCAGGATCGGCCGCAGACGGCTGCGGCCGCCCTCCACCGCAGCGGCCGCCGCGTCGCTACTCGCACGCTCGCGCTCGGCAAACGTCACCAGCAGAATGGCGTTGGACACCGCCACGCCCACGGCCATGATCGCACCCATGAAAGACTGAATGTTGAGGGTGGTACCCGAAATCCAGAGCGCCAGCACGACGCCCGCAAGGGCTGCTGGGAGTACCGACATGACTGCGAGGGAAAGTCGCAGCGACTGAAAGTTCGCCGCCAGCATGAGGAAGATCGCGAGTATCGCGACGCCCAGGCCCGTTTGCAGGCCGCGCAACATCTGGTTCAAGGGCTCGACCTGGCCCCGCAGCGTAACGGCGACCTTTGCGGGAGGTTTCCCCAGCTTGGAGATCGTTTCCCCGACGGCGGCCGCCGCGCTGCCGATGTCGGCGTTGAAGAGGTTTGCTGTCACGCTCACCATGCGCTGGCCGTTGTAGCGCGCATATTCTCCAATCGCGCTTCCCTCGCTCACACTGCCGACGTTGCGCAGCAGCTGGCTCTGGCCGCCGCGGGTGCTCACGCTGATGTTGCGCACTTCCTCCGTCGAATTCATCAGGGCCTGGGGCAGTTGCACCTGCACCTGATAGGACACGCCGGTGTTGGTATCCGCCCAGTAGTTCGGAATCACGTAACGGCTGGAGGAAGTCGCGGTTATGAGCGAACGCGAGACATCCGCCATGCTCACGCCAATCAAGCCGGCGCGTTCCCGATCGACGTTCACGTCCACCGTGGGGTAGTCGAGGGTTTGTCCAAACTGCACGTCCCGTAGCTGCGGCATTCGGTGCAGCGCGTTTCTGACCTTCTCGGCAAACGCGCGATCGTCGGCGAGATTCGGGCCCGTCACGGCCACCTCGATCGGTGTCGAGGAGCCCATGCTCATGACCCGGCTGACGATATCGCTGGGCTCGAAGGAAAAACTGACATCCGGCAACTCAGCGGCAAAACGGGCACGCAGGCGTTCCTTGAACGGTTCCATGCGCAGCTTGCTGCCTGACTTGAATTGCACCTGCAAGACGGCCTCATCCGATCCGCCGTTCCACAGATAGATGAGGTTGATTGGATAATTGGGCGGGTGCACGCCGACGAGCCCCAGGGTCACATCGAGCTTATCCGCGCCGCCTGCCTCATCCTTGATCAGGTCCAGCACCTTGAGTGCGATTTTTTCCGTAGTCTCGACGCGCGTGCCCGCAGGCGCGCGCAGGCGAAGTTGCAACTGACCGGCATCGACCTGCGGGAAGATCTCATTCCCCAGTCGAGGTCCGAGCAGCACCACGATCAGAACCGTGAGTGCGAAATAAACGGTGGCGGTGAGGCCTCGCACCGCCACCACCCAGCGCGTGAACCGAGCGTAGCGCTCCCGAAACCGCTCGAAGCGCCCGGCCTGTGGCTCATGCAGGGCGGGCTCGCCGGCACGCTTGCCCAGCCACACCACAAGAATGGGTACCAGCGTACTTGCCAGAACGTAGGAGGCGATCATCGAGAATCCCACCGCCAGCGCCAGCGGCAAAAACATCGCCTTTGCGGTGCCGGTCATGAAGAACGCGGGTACGAAGACGGCGAGCACGCACAGCATCGCCAGCAACAGCGGCACGGCGACCTCGCGCGCCGAATCCAGGACGGCGTGGGCGAGGGACCTGCCCGCCACATGCTTCGTCGCGATGTTTTCCACGACCACCGTAGACATGTCCACCAGCACACCGATGGCGAGAGCCATACCGCCGAGGGTCATGATGTTCACCGTCTGGCCGGTGATGGCGAGCGCCAGCACCGCCCCCATGAGCGCGATCGGAATATTGATCACCACGATCGAGGCGCTGCGCCAATCGCGCAGGAACAGCAGGACCATGAGCCCGGTCAGCAATGCTCCCAGAGCCCCTTCCGTGACGAGGGTCGTGATCGCGCTCGTGACATACCCCGACTGATCGAATTCGTAACTGACCTTGATGTCCTCAGGCAGCACATTCTGGAATTTCCCCAAACTGCTTTTGACGAGATTCACGACGGTCAAGGTCGAGGCGTCGGCGCGCTTGGTGACCGGGATGTAAACGGTACGGCGACCGTTCACAAGTGCGTAGCTGGTGACGATATCCGAGCCGTCCGTCACCGTCGCTACGTCGCGCACGAAAATGGCGGGATAGGCAGCGCTGCGCACCGGCACGGCCTCGAGATCCTTGATGTTATTGACCACGGAATTGAGCGGCACCATCGGATACTTGTCGCCGAGCGGAACGTTGCCGGAAGGCGTGATCGTGTTGGCCGCGGTCAAGGCACCGACCAGTTCGTCCGGCGACATGTTGTAAGCCCGCAGGCGCTCAGGCTTCGCGTTGATCAATATCGTGCGGGCGCTGCCGCCGAATGGCGGCGGCGCCGACACACCGGGCAGCGTCGCAAAGAGCGGTCGAACCAGGTTCAAAGCCGCATCCTGCATCTCGCCTACGGAGCGGGTGCTGCTCGCGAAGACGAGGTTGCCCACCGGGACGCTGCCCGCGTCGAAACGCATGACAAAGGGCGGCAAGGTGCCCGGCGGCATAAACGCGCGGGCACGATTGACGTAAGAGACCGTCTCTGCCATCGCCTGCGCCATATCGGTGCCGGGGTAGAACTGTAGTTTGACGAGTGCGGCTCCTTGAATCGACTTCGACTCGATGTGCTCGATGCCGGTGATGTAGAGGAAGTGATACTCGTAGTAGTAAGTGAGATAGCCCTCCATCTGGGCAGGATCCATGCCGCCGTAGGGCTGCGCCACGTAGATCGTCGGAGTGCCGATATTGGGGAAGATGTCGCGAGCCGTCCCCTGCAACGCCAGGACGGCGGCAAACAGCACCGCGACCACCGCCACAACGACGGTCATGGGGCGACGTAAGGCGGATTCGGCGAGAGTCACTTGCTCGGGTCCTCAATGTGGACGCGGGCCATGAAACGCAGGGTCAGCCAGGGACAGGCAATTCGATCGATTTTAGGGTGCTCGCGCGTGATCCAGACCATTCGGATCTCCTGCCGTCAGGATGGGATAGCGATAGTGCACCTTTGTCATCTGTATTACAACCATGTAGAGTATGTGACACCACAGGGCGGCGATCCGCGGGAGAAGGAATGCCACTGACCATACCCCCACCCAGTTGGCTGATGCTGATCACGAACCTGCCGGGTCGTAATCAGACGCCTCGCATGCGCATTTGGCGGGCATTGAAGGCCGCCGGCGGCGAGTTGCTCCGCGATGGGGTGTACCTCTTGCCGTATTCGAGCGCAGCGCGACGGATCTTTGAAGAGCAGCGGCAGGAAATCAGCGGCGCCGGCGGCACGGCCTACGTCATGCCCTTTGAAAGCGATTCACCCGAACAGCAAGCCGAGTTTGTGAAACTGTTCGATCGCTCGGCCGACTATCAGGGGATCAACACGCAGCTCAACGCGTTGAAGCGGGCAGTGGCAGGACTTTCTGAGCTCGACGCGCGCAGGCAGTTTGCGGCGATTGCACGCGATGTCACTGCCCTGCAGGCGGTTGACTTCTTTCCCGGGAAATCGTCAAAACAATTACAGGAGCTGCTAGTCGATGCGCAAAGTGCACTGAACGCGCAATTCTCACCGAATGAACCGCAGGCGGTGCATCGAAAGATTCCACGACGCGATGTCAAAGACTTTCAAGGCAAGCTCTGGGCGACGCGTGAGCGCATGTGGATTGATCGGGTGTGCTCGGCGTGGCTCATTCGCCGATTCATAGACAAACAGGCCAAGTTTGTGTGGCTCAAGCACATCAAGGATCAACCGAAAAGGGCGCTCGGTTTCGACTTCGATGGTGCCGAGTTCAGTCACGTGGACTCCAAGGTCACTTTTGAGGTGTTGTTGGCGAGCTTTAGCCTCGATACCGATATCGGTCTTTCTCGTCTAGGATCGCTCGTTCACTTTCTCGATGTGGGCGGCATCCCGGTCGCTGAAGCAGCCGGACTCGCGGCAATCGTCTCCGGCATACGCACGCTGCAGGTGGATGATGACGCGTTGCTCAAGCGCGTGAGCCCGATGCTGGACGGCCTGTACCAATCGTACGCGACTTCAGAACGGCAAGAATCCGCCAAAAGTCAATCAACGGCGACCCAGCGCGTGACCAAGTCCGCGCGCCGCGAGCGCCGCTAATTCGGTGGCTGCCATGACGCGACGCGACTTGGGCCGACTGATGACAGGCGCTCTCACCGCAGCGGCGGTGATTCCAACTGCGACCGGACGCTCCGTGGGCAGTCCAGGTCTCGCAGAGCGTTGGCGCCAAGACTTCCCGGCGCTGCGACATTCCACGGCGGGGCATCGCCACGTATACCTTGACAGCGCCGCGACCGCGCAGCGGCCGGCGGCGGTCATCAATGCACTGCGCGAATTCTATGAACACGACAACGCCAATCCAGGAAAGACTCAGCACGCAATGGCACGGCGGGCTTATGAGCAATATCAAAAAGCGCGCCAAACACTTGCTCGGTTTATAAACGCGCCCAGCGCGGATGAAATCGCATGGGTTCGTGGGACCACCGAAGGGATCAATCTTGTGGCGAGCGCTTGGGCGCGCAGTACGCTTCGACCCGGCGATGAGATCCTCCTGACCATTGCGGAGCACGCCTCGAATCTGCTGCCTTGGCGGTTGGCCGCCGAGCAGACCGGCGCACGGGTCGGATTCATCGACGTGGACGATGAGGGCCGAATCTCACTTGAGGATCTGGATCGAAAGCTGTCAGCTCGCACGCGGCTCGTGGTCTTCAGCCATGTGTCGAACGTAGGAGGGTACGTCAATCCGGCTGCTGAGATCTGTGCGCGTGCGCATCGCGCCGGCGCGAGAATATTCATCGACGCAGCTCAATCAGCTCCGCACGTGCCGCTCGACGTGCAGGCGATTGGGTGCGACTTCATGGCCTTTTCGAGTCACAAGATTGCGGGCCCGATGGGTGCAGGAGTGCTGTGGGCGCGTACAGAGCTACTCGACTCGATGTCACCGTATCAGTCCGGGTCCAACATGGCGCACGCGGTTGATCTCAACGGCCAGGAGTTTGAGAAAGCGGCCTACAAGTTCGGAGCGGGAACACCGAACGTGGCAGATGCGATCGGGATGGCAGCCGCAGTTGATTATCTTGAATCGCTCGGCCGCGAAGCTATCCGAGCTCACGAGGAGCATATAACGAGCTATGGGCTCGAGCAATTGGCAAACATTCCAAGACTCCGAGTGTTAGGGCCGCGACAGTCCAAGGATCGAATACCGGTGTTCGCCTTCGACATTGCGGGGATTGCGGCCGGAACGCTTCTGCACGATCTGGACGATGCGGGCATCGCGATTCGCGCCGGGGATTTGTCGGCTCTGCCGCTCTTGAAGCATTTCGGTGTCAGCGAGGCAGCTCGTGCCTCGTGTTATCTCTATACCACACAGGCGGACATCGACGAATTCATCAAGGCACTGCGCCAATCCATTGCAAAGCGATCCTGAGCCGCCCCCCACCATCCATTAGGCCTCAAGGGCGTCCGTTGAGTCGAACAAATCACTCGTAAACTACAAGTTTTCTTAGGTAGAGTTGCGTCCTTCGCCCGCGACGGCTCAACGCCGCGAGCAGCGCCAGACATCCAATCTCCACAGCGGTCGTGGAACCGCCGCCACCACCCGAGCTTTGAGCTGAGCCATTCGGGCCCCCCGAGCTGCTGCCGGTTGTACCTGTTACCGTTACGCTGGCATGTGCAATCGCGGGTCCGAACGTGCCCGCGGGGCAAGTGACCGTATACTCGAAAGTGCCCGTGACAGTTGCCGCCTGAGTGGTGCTGCCGAAGGCGGCCAGGTTGCCGGACCAGGTGGTGCCGCTCGCACCCCCACCGCTGGCAATGCAGCCGCTAGTAGAGGATGAGCTCCACGCCAACGAAAACGATTGCCCAGCCGACACCGAGGCTGGCGTGGCCGTGAGTGTCGCGGTGGGACTTGTGCCGAGGGTGACAACCTGCAGTTGTATGTTGAGCGGCGCGGTGTTTCCGGCGGCGTCCTTAACAATGAATCCGAATTGGTAAACGCCCGTCTGGGTCGGTGCTCCAGTGATCGCTCCCGTGGAGCTGACGCTGATGCCCGGTGGCAATTGCCCGGTTTCGCTGAACGTTTGGGGAAACAGGCCACGCGCTATCGGGGGCAACTGGTAGCTGATTCCCTGGTTCAAACCGAGAGTGCCGATGCAGCCTGAACCTGCGCAATCGAAGGTACTACTGGGGAAGTCGATAAAGAGACTTTTGTACGCAACGTGCGCCGCCGCATCAGTTACTTTCACCGTGAATTGATAACCGGTGTTTTCCGTCTGTTGGACGTTCGCCGCGCCACTGAGAACACCAGTGCTGGAGAGTGCGATGCCGTCCGGTAGCTCGAAACCGACTTTTGACCATGTGTACGGCGGCGTACCCCCTGCAGCCACCAGTGTTACGTTGTACGGCATTCCGATGGGTGCTAGCGGCAACAGCGAGGGCGTCGTAATGCTGAAGCCCGAGTCCGCGAAAGAGACGATAAAGCCGTCGCCTTCGCCGCCCATTCCAGTGCGTAGTCCGCCATCCGTAACCGGAAAGTCCGCCGCTTCGGTGGCGCCGCTGACGCTGACGACACCGGAGGGTGCGACTGTGATTCCGGTACCGATAGTAAGGGGAGGGTAACTTCTTGGATAAGTATTGAAACCCCCAAGGTAGCTTCCATAGAGCAGCGCGCCCGTGCTGGAGAGCTCCGCAATATACGACTCGCGATCCGGCATGTTGCTGATCACGTAGAACTGGGTGAGCCCCACGAATGAATAATCATCGGTGATTGCCGAGGTCGTATCCTGGAATGCGCCTGCGGTCACGGGGAGATCTGCGGAGAACGTTACGCCCACTAAATATGCATTGCCGCTGGCGTCGCTTGCGACATTGAGGCACCCATCAATGGCAGAGCCACCGAAATAAGTCGAATAGATCGTATTGAATGCCGAATCCACCCGCCGCACCCATCCGTTACGCTGACCGAGTAGGTAAGGTTGCAGCGCTCCGCTCGACGTGGGCAGGTCTGTCGACGTCGTAGCGCCGCACATGATCCAACCACCCGCACCATCGGATGCCACGCCGGTAGCAAAGTCGTCCGACGATCCTCCGAAGGTCTGTCCGGTAACGATCCGGCTTCCATCGCTCGAGACCTTGATGAGGAACGCGTCGCTGTCTCCGGATACCGCAGCCGCCATGCCAGCGAAGTCGCTGGATGCCGTCTGTCCGACTACGGTCGCTTGACCGTCGGCATCGACCTGCACGGCATTGGCAACATCCACTCCGCTGCCGCCCAGATAAGTGCCATACACCAGCGCTGATCCGCTGGGGTTGATCTTCAATAGGAAACCGTCCTGGTTGAGCATTGTTCCAATCGGACTGCTCGGCTTGATGGAGCCCGGCGTGGTCGGCAGATTCGGAGCGGATACCTGGCCGACGACGTAGGCATTGCCCAGGGCGTCGACGGCGATGCCGTTGCCGCTGTCGCCCGGAAACTGCGCGCTGTACACGAAACTGCTGCCATCGGCCGAAATCTTGGAGATGAAGACCTGCCCGCTCGGATCGCTGTCGAAGGCGCCGGGCGTACCGGGGAAAGTGGTGCTGTCGAGCGTGCTGCCGGTGATGTACGCGTTGTGGGCACTGTCGACTGCAATTGCCTTCACCGTGAGGCCGTACATCAGCGCTCCGTAGACCACCTGGTGCGCTGGAGTGAGTTTCAGCACGTAACCGCACTGATAGGCGCAGTTATCGCCGGGCGAGCGAGGGTTGGGCGGATCGAGGCTCGTCGCGGTCGTCGGAAAGGAATCCGTGGGCTGATCCACGATACTGAGCTCCGTCAACCCGGCGACGTACAGATTGCCGTCGCTGTCGGTCGCGAGGGCCGCGGAATTGTCGTACATGGCATCAGTGTTCGTGCCGAGGTAGGTCGACCATGTGGCAATCAGCGGATCGATGATCAGGGCGCGCGTCGTGTCATAGTCGGCAAGCTCGAAGTGCAGCGAGTGATCATTTGTCACGGCGCGCACCGCGACTTCGCGCATCCCTCGAGCGTCGGGCTGGAAAGCGCGCGGACGGTGCAATCGAAACTGCTCGTTGCCCCGAATGACGAGGATGTCACTTGTCCCACCGTCGACGGTAAATCGCGTGCCGTCGGCGGCGGCTAACTGAATCAGCCGCGGGTCGGCGCCAGGTTCGACGAGGAAATCGAGTTCGAGATCGCCATCATTGCTGCGATACCGAGCCGCAATTCCCCGATAGACCTCGCGAAAAGTGGCGACTGAGAAGCGATCCCAATGGGTCGGGACCCCGGTGCGCGCCACCCCTTCGAGTACGCTCATCCTTCCCGCTACCCGTTCGCCTAACTCCGCCACAATGTCGTGTCCCGCATTGACGAACCGCACATCGATGGCACTGTTCGCGCGGACACCGTGCCGGACCAGAAACCCGTCCGAGCGTGTTTCCGCAACATATCGCCGGCCGGAAGCCTCGAACACAGCGTTGGTAAGTGAGCTTCCCAGTTGAATCGAAAACGCGCCGGGCCACAACAATCGGCCGACAGACATGTTCCCGGCATGCGCGGTAACTATCGCAGCGAGGAGCGGAGGTTCCCGCTGAAAGTTGCTACCGGCGAGCGAAGCGGTGAGCAGGAAGATCGCCAAGAGTGCAATTCGTTGCGGCTGACCCAATCCAATGGTCGTCATCGTTCCTGCCTCGATGCTCTAAATCTCTCCACTTGACGCCGAATATCGTACTACTCCAGCGGCGTCATTTCACGCCAGCCTGCTTATGTCATGACCGGGAACATTCACGGCTAGCGGGAGGCTGCACATGGCGTACGAGCATGCGGTGGAGATCAAGCCGGTCCAGACTGCGGCAAGGGTGCGGGCGCTAGGCCACACAGGACTTCTAAAATTATTTGAGTTTCATGTGAACGAAAATCGGCGGAACGGTCCGAATCGCCCACGGCCCACCATTCAAAGAAAATTCTTTAAAAATCAATAAGAACGAGACAGAACATGCCGAGGGGGCTCAAATACGCGCTCGCGGCCTTGTACCACCACAACGACACCGAAAGAACCCAGCGCTGGGTAACTGATTCGCCGACTGGTCCGTGAACCACGAGAGACTGCCGAAGGATTGGCCGGCACCCCGTTAACGCGTCTCCCACCGGATTCACACGCGCCAACGCCGCTTTTCATCCTCGGGGACATCGTAGCTGACGAGGAATGCGGCGAGTCTGCACGCTTCTTTTTCGACATCGATCTTCGGAGCGATTACATGCCGCGGTGGGAGTGCGCTGTTTCGCTGCCGCAGAAGAGATGTCAGGCGGCGCCAGTGCAGGCCGGACTCGACCTTGCCCTTCAAGCCAATGGCGACGACGGCGTATCCATGGTGGGCGTATTCGGCGACTTGATCGGCGGTGACGGCGAGCAGCAGGCCATGCGCACCGCCCGCCGGCGGCAGCTGCAGCACGCCGTAGCTTGACGCTTCGAGGATGGCGATCACGTCGGGGAGAGAGACACGCGGTCCCGCGTTCAAGAGTGCATCGGCGATCAGTGCGATGCGCCAGCCGCGCACGTCCACGCTCACGTTGCTGCCTTGCCACCACGCAACTTGCCGCCGCGCGGCGCCGCGGCCTTTTCGCGACTCTCCAGAAACTCTTCCAGGTCATGGCGTGAGCCCGCCTCATCGAAGCGGCCCATGTCGAGCGCCCAGCCGGTGGCCGGGATCTTCGGCAACCCGCGGCGCGCGAGTTCCAACTCGAGTTCTTCGATCCAGATGCCCCGCTGCGGCACGATGTCCCAGTCGTCCTGAGGGCGATTCGGACGGCCGCCCCACTGCGGCTGGCTGGACGTAAAGCGCACGCCGCTGGAAGGGCTGCCGTCCAGTCCGATCAAGATGACCTCGTCACCGCGGCGGATGAAAGACTCAATCAGCGGCGCAACGGCTTTGGCAAGCTGCCGGCAATGATTGCGATAGGCCGGTGTGTCGTACTGTTCGTAGACCGCCCACCAGCGTCTGACGCCGGCGAAGGCCAGCTCCGGACAGGGAAGCTGCTGCAGTTCATAGCCGCGCTTGCGCAGCGCCTCCACCACCGGGCTCGCGACGCCAGGATAGCGGGCGCCCTCGCATACCTTGGCGTTCTGGTTGAGCAGGCAGTTGGCGAGCAGCGCCACTTTGCGGGGTTTTGCCATCGGCTGAAGTGTATCGCGTCACTCGTACCAATCGGGGAGCTTTCTTGCCTTGGCGAAAAACTCGATGCTGTGCCCGATCCAGAGTTGGGACCGCGTGTGCTCGAGGAAGATCTCGATGGCGGCGCGCGCCTCCGGAGTGCCGCGCGTCTTTTCTTCCTCGGGCATACGAGCGAGGGCGCGCTCTTCAGCGTAGTGATACAAATCGCCGCTCAACACCACTCCGCCGGTCTTCGCCAACCGCACATACAAGGATTGGTGTCCGGGAGTATGACCCGGCGTCGCTTTCAGGATCACCTGGCCATCGCCGAATACATCGTGGTCGCCGGAGTAGACGATAGTTTTCGCATGCTCGAGCTTGTCGTAGGTGCGGCGCCGTTCGGGCGTCACTGCGCCGCGAAACATGAAATCCCGCTCTGCCTTCGGGGTCAGCCACATCGCGCCGGCGTAGTCGTTGGCATTGCCCACATGGTCCCAATCGCTATGGCTCAGGGCGAGATAAGTAATGTCCGAGGGGGCGACGCCGAGGGAAGCGAGCTGCGCGCGCAGTGGGGTGGTGACCTCCTGCGCATAGCCTTCGTCCACGTTTGCCCAGAACGGTTGGCCGACGAGGCGATCTTCCAAGCCGGTGTCGAACAATAGTGTGCCTTTGGGATGCACGATCAGGTAGCAGGACACGGCCATGTTGGAGGTGGCGACTTCCTCGCGCGTGAGACCGTAATCTTCCGGCCGGTTGTAGATCAGTCCCCCACAGTTCAATACATACAGACGCAGCGTGGTCACGGTGGGTGGCTTGGCCCAGGCACTCGTCGCCAAAGCCGCGGTCAGCATCAAGCACAGATTCAAGAGATGGATGCGGCGCACGCAGGTTCCTGCTGTTTACTAAACGGTCGCACAAGAGGGTTAGACCGGGTATGGTAAGGTGGGGTAAGTGAGACAATACGATATCAGGAAGTGGGATTTGCGTTGAGTGTCACTGCCGCCGCCGTTCCCGGTACCGAGAGCACGCCCCTGGCGCTGCGCTGGTACGTGCTCATCGTGGTCTGCCTGGTCTACGCGCTCAACATCGCGGATCGGTACGTGGTCACCACCGTCCTCGAGCCCATCCGGCTGGAACTGAAGCTCAGCGATGCCGGCGTCGGCTTCCTGACCGGCATCCCGTTGGCGCTCTTCTATGTCAGCTTTGGTATTCCGATCTCCTGGCTCGCTGACCGCTCCAATCGGCGCAACATCCTCTCGATATCCCTCATCACCTGGTCGGCATTTACGACCCTTTGCGGCCTGTCGCGCAACTACTGGCAGTTCCTGCTCGGCCGCATCGGCGTGGGTGTGGGCGAAGCAGGGGGCACGCCGCCCTGCAACGCCATCGTCGCAGATTATTTTCCGCCGGCACGCCGGCCGATGGCCTTAGGGGTATTTGCATTGGGCGCACCCATCGGTGCCTGGCTGGGTGCGGACATCGCCGGTGCGGTGGCCAATCTCTACGGCTGGCGAGCCACCATGTTGGCGCTCGGCATTCCCGGCGTGCTGCTCGGCGTGCTGGTCTACTTCACGATCCGCGAGCCACAACGAGGCTGCCTCGATGCCACGCCGGGCGAGGGCAAAGCGACAGTGCTGGAGACGTTGGCGACCCTATGGCGGCAGCGCGCGGCGTTCCACGTGGTCATGGCAAGCGGCGTCTGCGCGCTCTGGGGCTGGGGCCTCATGTGGTGGACAACGACCTACCTCATGCGGGCCTACCATTTGAACGTCGGCGAGGCGGGCGCGGTCACGGGGCGTGTGCATCTGATCGGTGGTTTGATCGCCACGGCCGCCACCGCTTGGTGGCTGTCGCGGCCGAAGATGGCGAATCCGCGCCGGGTGGTGTGGCTCCTGGCCGGCGGTGTCGCCGTCGCCACCATTCCGTCGTTCATAGCCTATTGGACCCACTCGTTGCCGCTGGCCAAGCTGATGTTCTGGATCTTCATCCCGGCGATCTACTTCTATATCGGCCCGTGCATGGGATTGGTCCAGAATCTGGCACCGCCCCACATGCGCAACATGTTCACAGCGTGGTCGCTGCTCGTCGGCAACCTCTTCAACCTCGTGATCGCGCCGCAAGTGGTTGGACTCTTGAGCGACTGGTTCGCCGGCTCACGGGGTGCGGACGCCGCCTCGCTGCGACTCGCCCTGCTGATCTTGGCGCCGACCGGATTCTGGGCGGCGTGGCACTTCGTCCTGGCCGCGCGCACCGTCGTTCAAGATCAAGAACGCGCTACGGGTCATGCGGTGCTGCAAGGCTGATGCGCCGTCTGATCCATAGCCTTGCGCTCATCGCCGTGGCCGTCACGGTGCATGCGGCTGGTCCCGCGGTAAACGTGTTGAATGCCGACGCGTCCTACCCGGAGGGTCCCGTGTGGCACCAGGGCAAGCTGTACTATGTCGAGTACGGGCGCGACGCCATCACGGTTTGGGACGGCCACGGCAACCAACGGGTCTGGTCGCAGCAGGGTTGCGGCCCGTCGGCGGTGGTGGTGAATCGGCGCGGTGAATTCCTTACTACCTGCTATGACAACGGCAGCATCGGACGCTTCGACGCTCAGGGCAAGACGTTGCCGCCGTACACCGAGGACAGCCGCGGCAACAAGTTCGTCGGACCCAACGATTTTGCACCGGACGCCGCGGGCGGCTTCTATTTCACCTGCTCGGGAGACATGAGCCACGGCCCCGTGACGGACGGCAGGGTGTTCTACATCGCGCCCGACGGCACGATCACCCAGAAGATCACGGATGTGCGCAATGCCAACGGCATCGCGCTATCGAAGGATGGCAAACATCTTTACCTGGTCGAAACCGATGCAAATCGTCTGGCGGTGTTCGATGTAGCGGCCGACGGCACGCTGTCGGGTCGGCGAGTGTTCGTGAATTTGGACGATCTCACCGGTCACAAGGTGCACATCTGGCCGGACGGCGTGAAGATCGATTCGCACGGCGATATCTACATCGGCCAGAGTCCGCGCGAGCTCGGCGTTCCCCTGGCGGGAACCATCTTCGTCGTCGACTCGAAGGCCACGCGCAAGCGCACGCTGCTCCTGCCGTCATTGCAGGTGCCGAATTTCGCCTTCAGTCCCGACGAGAAGATCTTATACGTGACCGCCGTGGACGAACTCGACAAACCCTATCGCGGCAAGCTGTACTCGATCGAGAACCACTGAAGCGTCAGCGCGCCAGCCAGCCGCCGTCCACCACGAGATTGGCTGCCGTGATGTAGGTGGCAAGGTCGCTCGCCAGGAACACGGCGGCGTTGGCGATGTCTTCGGGGCGCCCAAGCCGAGGCCACGGCGTGCGCCGCCGCGCGTTCTCGAGCAGCGCAGGATCCATGGGAAGTCCCGGTTGGCCGGTGACGATCTTGCCGGGCGAGATGCAGTTGCAGACGATGCCCTGTGCGGCGTAGTCGACCGCGATTTGCTTGGTGAGATAGATGGCGCCGGCTTTGCTGACCCCGTAAGGGGTATCCCGCGGCGCAGTGACGATTCCCTGCTGAGAGCCGAGATTGATCAGACGGCCCCGTACTTCGTCCTTGGGCTCCTGCCGCAGCATCTGCTGGACGGCACGCTTGCAGCCGTTGAACATGCCGGTAAGGTTCACCTCCAGCACCCGGTGCCACTGAGCTTCGGTGGTGTCGAGCAACGGCGTGCCGGAATAGATGGCGGCGTTGTTGACCATGACGTCGAGCCGGCCAAAGCGCTCGACGGTGTTGCCGATGAGCGCATCGACCTCGTCCCACTTCGACACATCGGCGTGCATGAACGTCGCCTCGAATCCATCGCGGGCGATTTGCTTGAGTGTCTCCTCGCCACCCTCAAGTGGCTCCGGTACGATGTCGGCGATGACGACCTGTGCACCTTCGGCCGCGAATTTTCGGGCTATTGCTCGGCCGATCCCGGAGCTCGCGCCGGTGACGATGGCGACCTTTCCGAGAAGTAGTGAGGACATACGTGCCGGCTAGCATATCGCAATCGGTCGAACCGGACATCGACCTTGCCGAGCGGCTGTTCGCCGATTTGAGCAGCAGGACGCGCAAGGGCGTCGGCATCGAACGTGATTCCTACGGACCGGGCGAACAGGCGGCGCACGATCTGATGCGCGCGGCCGCCGAGACCTTGGGGCTCGAGGTCTCGATCGATGCCATCGGCAATCTTTTAATGACGCAGCCGGGCGCCGCTCGCCAGGTACCGGGCATTCTGATCGGTTCGCACCTGGACAGTGTGCCTCAGGGTGGCAACTACGATGGGGCTGCGGGTGTGGTCGCGGGCCTCTCTGTTCTGTCGGGCCTGCGCCGCGCCGGCCTCACCCCCGCCTGCGATGTCACCGTCATGGCCATCCGCGCGGAAGAATCCGCCTGGTTCGATGTTTCTTACCTCGGGAGCGGCGGGGCGTTCGGACTGCTCGACCCGAACTGCTTGAGCATCCGGCGCTCTGACAACGGCCGCACGCTCGAGGAGACGTTGCGCGCGCTCAAGCTCGATCCGGAGGCGATTCGCGAGCGCCGCCGCCTGCTCGATCCCAAGAGCATCCGCGCCTATCTGGAATTGCATATCGAGCAGGGTCCGACGCTGGTGGAGCGTGGCTTACCCGCGGGTGTGGTGACCGCGATCCGCGGCTGCAAGCGCTTTCGCAATGCACGGTGCCTCGGCCGGTACGGCCACTCGGGGGCCACGGAACGCGCCTACCGTCAGGACGCTGTGGCGGCCACCGTCGCGCTGCTGCACCACTTGGAGTCCGTGTGGATCGCGCAGGAGAAATCCGGCGCGGATCTCGTCTTCACTTCCGGCGAGCTCTATACCGACGCCACCATGCACGCGCCCAGCAAGGTGTCCGGCGAGACGCACTTCGTGCTCGACATCCGCAGCGTGTCGAACGACACCATGGACGCGGTGGCCGAGGAGGCGCGCTCGGCGGCAAAGCGCCTTGGCCGAGAGTACCGCGTGCGCTTCGATCTCGGCGACACCAGCGACTCGCCGCCGGCGCTGATGGATTCGCGCCTGCGCCGTGCGCTGATGAACCTGCTCGTGCAGCCGTTCGAAATGGCGAGCGGCGCAGGCCACGATGCGGCCACGTTCGCCGCGGTCGGTATTCCGAGCGCCATGATCTTCGTGCGCAACGATCATGGCAGCCACAATGCCGAAGAGAGCATGGAGCTGGCGGACTTCGCGGTGGGTGCGCGTGCCCTGCAGCGCCTGATCCTGGAATTTCCGTTCTAGCATGCACCTGCTTGTCACCGGCGCTGCGGGGTTCGTGATGAGCGTGCTCGGACGTGAGTGGCTCGCTGCACATTCCGCAGCGCATCTCACCGTGCTCGATGTTGCGCCGCTGGACGAGGCCGCGCGTCTCTACTTCGCGCCGGTGGCGCAGCGGCTCAATGTCATCGTCGCGGATCTGACGCGCCCGGAATCCTGGCGCGCGGCGCTCGAAGCCCATGCCATCACGCACGTGGTGCACGGCGCCACCATTACGCCAATCTCGCGCGGCACGGCGGCGGAAGATGGCCGCGAGCCGGAGGCCGAGCAACCGGCACGCATCATCGACGTCAACGTCATGGGGACGGTGGCGCTGCTCGAGTGGGCGCGCACACGGTCCAAGATCCAGCGCTTTCTCTATGTAAGCTCCGGCGCCGTGTACAAGGAACACGGTCCGGATTGCCCGGGTGAGCCCCTGCCCGAGGATGGCTACGTGATGCCGCGCCGTCTCTATGGCATTTCCAAATTGGCTTCGGAACTGATCACCGAACGCTATGCGAGTCTGTTCGGCTTATCGGCGGTAAGCGTACGGCCCTCCTCGGTGTATGGCACCATGGACCGCATCACCGCCAGCCGTAATTTCCGACACGCACCGAACCGGATCGCGCATTGCGCGCTCGAAGGTCGCGGTCCCCTGCGCGTCAATTCACTTGATGGTGTGGGTGACTACATTCACGTCGAGGATGTGGCACGCGCCGTCCTCAGGCTGCTCGCCGCGCCGCGCCTCGCGTACCGCGCGTACAACATCGCCTCGGGCACCACCAGCAGCGTGCGCGACTTCGTCGCCTGGGCCGCCGAGAAGGTACCGGCTTTCCAGGCCGAAGTCGCACCCGCGGCGGAGGCCGATCTTGTGCAGGATCCCACGCTCAAGGATGGCATGTGGGGCGCGTATGACATTTCCCGCATCCAGGCGGAAACGGGTTGGCGTCCTCGGCCGGTGCGGCAGGCATTCCATGCCTACATGGACTGGTTGTCGCAGTCTCGATGAGCGACACCACCTATCCACGGGACCTCATTGGCTACGGCGCGAATCCGCCGGTGGTTCGCTGGCCGGGCGAGGCCGCAATCGTGGTCTCGCTGGTGCTTAACTACGAGGAAGGAGGCGAGAATTGCGTGCTGCACGGGGATGCCGCCTCGGAGGCGGTGCTCACCGACGTCGGCGCGGAAGCGCTTGAGGGCAGGCGCAATCTCAACGTTGAATCCATCTTCGAGTACGGATCGCGGGTGGGCTTCTGGGAAGTCTTCCGGCAGATTCGCTCGCGTCATCTGCCGGCGACGGCCTTCGCTGTCGGGATGGCGCTCGAGCGCAATCCCGAGGCGGCCGCCGCACTGGCCTCCAGCGATTGGGAAGTCGCCTGCCATGGCCAGCGCTGGATCGACTATCAGTGCGTTGCCGAGAATGTCGAGCGCGATCACATGGCCCGCAACGTCGAGGTGATTACGCGCCTCATTGGCCGCCCGCCGGTAGGCTGGTACACCGGCCGGCCCGGCCCCAATACGCGGCGCCTTGTCGTGGAGTCAGGCGGGTTTCTGTACGACAGCGATGCCTACAGCGACGACCTGCCTTACTGGACGCGCGTGGACCGCAAACCGCACCTTGTCGTGCCCTATGCCTTCGACACCAACGACAGCCGGCTGCAACGCGGCGCGGACTTCGCCTGCGGCGAGGAGTACTTTGGCTACTGCCGGGATGCCTTCGATTGGCTGTATGCGCAGGGGCGCTCGGGCCGGCCGCGCATGCTCTCTCTCGGGCTGCACGGCCGGATCATCGGGCGCCCAGGCCGCATCGGCGCGCTGGCCCGCCTGCTGGATCACATCCAGTCGCATACGGCGGTGCTCTTTTGCACGCGCGAGGCTATAGCGCGCCACTGGATCGCCGAGTTTCCCGCGCGCTAGCAGCATGGGCGCTCGCGGGCCCTTCGGCATGCTTCAGAAGTGATACCCCAGCTTGACGCCCAACACCCGCGGCCGCGTCACCACTTCTGCCGGGATGAACTGCGTGGTCGAGGTGAAAGTACTTTTCAGCACATTGGTCAGGTTGTCGATGAAAAAATTCGCCGACCAATTGTCCTTGGCCACGCCGAGCGACATGTCGTACTCGGAATAGGCAGGATTCTCGAAGCGCAGGAGCGTGGTGCTGACGATCGACCCTACCGACAGCGACGGGTTGCTGCCGGCCTGCGTGAACGAGTGACCGGTATGGGTGGCACCGATCTGCGCGAAGCTGTGGTAGTCGCCGAGCGAGAACTCGTAGCGCAGACGCAAGTTGAACTGCAGCGGCGGCGAGTTGGCGCTCGGGCTGCCGACGTCGCCATAGGGGTTCACGCTGGTGATCGCCTTGCCGAAGGAAGGATCGCCGGCGAGTGCCGGGTTGTTGACGGTGAGCTGGGGTGAATTGGTCTGTTCACTGTGATTCCAGGCCGCGCTGCCCTGGGCCGTCAAGCCCTTGACGATCACCGCAATAAATGAAGTTTCGATGCCCTGCACGCGATAAGTGGGGCCATTGGTGGCAAAACCCACGTTGCCGAGCGTGGGCGGGTCGAACAGGTTGATCTGCACGTTGCTCCAGTTTTCGCGGTACAGCGCGCCGTTCCACTGCAGACGGTGATCGAAGAATTCGGTTTTCCAGCCGAGTTCGTTGTTGGTCAGGTTGTCCGAGGCATAACCGGTGGGTTGACAGTACTGCCCGACGCCGTCTGCATTCGGGATCCAGCAGCCGACGGTACGGTTGAAGGCGCCGGGCCGAAAGCCCTGCGACCAAGTGAAGTACACCAGGGCATCCGGCAGGAAGTGCCAGCTGATGTTGGCGCGACTCTTGAACCCCTTGAAGACGCTGTGCAGATCCAGGGCGTCGATGTTGGTCGCTCCCGCGAGGCAGGGAGCGGGTCCCGCCTCGTAGCAGCCGAAGCTGCTGGTGGCATCGCCCCGTTCATCGTTCACGAAGCGGTACCAGCGCGTGCCGCCGGTCACGGTGAGCACATGGGGCACGATGTCGAAATCCGCGGATGCGAAGAACGCGGTCTGTCGGTAGCCGCGCTGCACGTCGTTGAAGAAGGCGACCTTGTCGTTGCGAATGCCGGGATTCGAGACCGTCGCGCCGGGCGCTGGCGCCACATCGGTCATGCATCCAACAGTCACGGTGTCGGTGCAGGGCGGCAAGCTCTTGTACTGCCACTCGAGTTGATCCTGGATCTTCAACTGTTCCCAGAAGGCACCCACGATGCCGCGCACGCGCCAGTCGTCCGGCGTGCTCAGACGGAATTCATGGCTCTGATGGCTGTTGTGCTCGCGATCGGTCCAGACGCTGCTCGGCGAAAAGCAGGTGGATTGCAGTCCGTTCGCCGGTTCCGCACCGTGGCATTGGTAATAGTCCGCATACACGCCGCGCGAGTAGTTGGTGTAGTCCTGGATCTGCGTCACGGAGCGCGTCAGATACGCACCGGTGTACACGGCCTTCAGCGGGCCCAGCTTGCCGTTGAGTGTCCAAGCCGTGTTCTCGAACTTGTCCTTGTCAAAGGAGTTGTTGAACAACGTCACCTGCAGCGGCTGCAGGGGCACGCCGTCAGAGCTGTGCGGCATCTGGTAGAACACGCCCTCGGCATCCATGTCCTGGTAGCTTTGCGTGAGGAGCACGTTCCAGTCGTCATTGATCTGCCAGAGGAGCGAGGCCCGCAAACCCTGGTACGTCAGCGGATTGATGTTGTTGGCGGCGGTCGTCGCGTTGTTGATTGGCAGCGCGCTGGGCGGCACCTGACAGGGTGTGGTGTCGGCTGAACAGCCGGTTGGAAAGTTAGCGTAGCCTATACCGAGGTCCGTGGGCTTGCGCGTGAAGTTTGCCGGCACATTGTCGATGTAACCGCCGCGGCGGTCGTCATAGATGACCACCCGCGCCGCCAGCTTGTCCGCGATCAGCGGCACGTTGAGGACCGCGATCAGATCGGTGTTCGGATCGCCGCCGCTGGTCAGTCCGTAGCCGCCGGTAACGCTGCCCTCGGTGACGTTCAGCTTGGGCTTGTTGGTGATGTAGCGGATGGCTCCCGCCTGGGCGCCGGCGCCGAACAACGTGCCCTGAGGTCCCTCCAGCACCTCAATGCGCTCCATGTCGGCCGCGTAGATATCCAGGTTTCTCCCGGGGAGCTGAGCCGACTGATCGTCCAGGTAGACGGCGACGTTCGGGAAGCCGTTGATCGAGCCGCCTGATTGAGTGCCCTGGCTGCCGACGCTCAAGCCGCGCATGAACAGTTCCGATTGGCCCGGGCCTGAGTTGGCATGCGACACGTTCGGCAGATAGCGGACCATCTCGTCGAAGTTGGTGATGTTGAGCTGCGACAGCGTCTCGCCACTGAGCGCCTGGATGGCGATCGGTACGTCCTGCACGTTTTCAGTGCGGCGCTGGGCGGTGACCATAATTTCCTGAATCTGATCGGCGCTCGGTGCATCCGCGGCACTTGCCGGAAGAGTATGACCCAATGCGCCGCCGCCCAGGATGGCGGCAATCGCATACGATAGCCTGGAGTATTGGTTCATCATTCATCCCATTTGCTTTATATGTTTCGCGAGGCATTCCCAGGAAGAGCAGAGGTGCGGCTCCTCTGTTAGTTGACTCCTTGAGGGCCTTGCTCCGCGGCGCCTGGTGGAACGCCCGGGTAATTGGTAACACAGAACCAGGGGGCGGGAAAGTTTTTTTCGGCGGTCGCGCGATTCGCGCGCGGTGTCTACCGCTCCGTGGTCGCCGTCGTTGAACGGATGTTCAGGCGGGGCGGTTGCCGGTTGCTGGCAGCTCGCCTCACAATGCCTGCTTCCCAAAATCAGGAAAGGCAGGTTCGATGGACTACATCCGCTTCGGATCCACAGCGCTCAAGGTATCCCCCATCTGTCTGGGCACCATGTCGATGGGCAGCTCGGCCTGGAAGAGCTGGGTACTGGATGAACCGGCCTCGATTCCCATCCTCAAGCAGGCGCTGGATCTCGGCATCAATTTCTTCGACATGGCCGATTGGTACTCCGTTGGCCGCAACGAAGAGGTGGTTGGCCGAAATCTGCTCAAGATGAGCGCTCGCAAGGATTTGGTGCTCGCCACCAAGGTGTTCTACCCCATGAGCGAGGACGCGGACGATCGCGGACTGTCGCGCAAGCACATCCTGCACTCCATCGATCGGTCGCTGCAGCGCATGGGGACCGACTACGTGGATTTGTACGTGATCCACGCCTTCGATCCGGAAACGCCCGCCGAGGAAACCATGGAGGCTCTGCACGAGACGGTGCGCACCGGCAAGGTGCGCTACCTGGGTGCCTCGACCATGTACGCCTGGCAGTTCGCCACCATGAATCATGCGGCCGAACGGCTGGGATTGACCCGCTTCGTCAACATGCAGTGCCAATATAACGTGCTCTATCGCGAAGAGGAGCGGGAAATGTTTCCCTACTGCCAGGCTGAGGGAATCGCCGTGACGACATTCAGTCCCCTCGCGCGCGGCTTTCTCGCGCGCGACGGGCGCACCCTCCGCACGAGCGAGGATGCCTACCAAGATTTCTACGGTGATGAGATCGATCGCGAGATCGCGCACCGCGTGCGTGAAATCGCCCACAAGCGCGGCGTCAGCGCCGCGCACGTCGGCATGGCTTGGCTCGCCGGGAATTCCCGTCCCAACATTCCCATCGTGGGCGCCAGCAAAGCCGCGCATCTTGACGTTGCAGTGGAAAGCCTCTTGCTCAAGCTCGACGCCGCAGAGCGCGCCTTCCTCGAGGCTCCCTATCGCCCGCGCGATGAGATCAACGACCAGCAGCCGCTGCACCGTCCGCGTGCCCTTAACCCTTAGGGCCGAGAAGCCCTAGCTTTTCAACCAAGGCGCATCCTGTCGGATTTCGATCAGGGTGGGGCGGTCAGCCGTCAGTGCGGCGCGAATCGCCAGCGAAAGCTGATCGGCGCCGGCCGGACGGGTGGCGTGACAGCCCAGGCTTTCGGCGAGTTTCAGGAAATCAGGGCTCCGCGGTTCAACGCCGATGCGCGGAATTTTCTGCAGATCCATGCCTTCGACGATGGCATTCAGCGCATCGTTGTTCCAGACGACGACGGGCAGCGCCAGGCCTTCTTCCGCCGCGGTGGCGAGTTCATTGACGGTGAACATCAAGCCGCCGTCGCCGGCGACGGCGATCACCGGTCGATGCGGCGCGCCGATCTTGGCGCCGATGGCCATCGGCAGCGCAACCCCCAGGGCGCAGTAATTCCCGGAGTAGTACCAGCAGCGCTCCACTTCCATCGGCATTGCGAAGCAGCCGGTGTAAACGATCTGCGTCATGTCGCCCATGATGATGGTGTCGTCGGGCAGGGCGGCGCGCAGGATCTGCCAGACGCGCAGGTGTAATTTTTCAAGGTCGGTGAGGGCGGCATCGTTGGCGGCAAGGATTTTGCGCACGCGTGCTTCGCCTTCTATGCGCGTTGCCGCAGGTGTTCGTTGGGCGAGGGCGTCCGCCAGCGCGCGCAGCGCCGCGCCGGCGTCTGCTTGGATGGGAATAGCCGCGGCATACTGCGAGCTGAGTTCATGGGGATCGATGTCGATGCGAATGATCTCGCCTTTGATCTCAAGCTGCGGCAGGAAGTGATCGCCCGCCGCGATCTCAGAGCCCACGAGCAGTACCACGTCGGCCTCGGCCAGGGCGCGCCGGCTGGCAGCCTGCAGGACCGAACAGCCGAGCGATAGAGAATGCGAGTTCGGCAGGATGCCCTTGCCGGCATTGCTCGACAGCACCGGGGCACCGATCCGCTCCGCGATGCCGGTCAGGGCCGCGCGAGTGCCGACCGCACCGCCGCCGACGAAGATGAGCGGATGCCGTGCCTGCGCCAAGCGGACCGCGGCCTCGCCGATGAAGGCGGGATCCGGCATGGGCCGCGAAGGCGCGCGCCGTCTCTTCCATGCAGTCGCCACCGGCATCGCCAGGATGTCCCGCGGCAGTGACAGGTGCACCGGCCGCGGACGAGTACCGCCAAAAAGCGCGTAGGCACGCGCCACCCACTCTGGAAACTCCTCCGGATGGCGAACCATGGCGCTCAAGGCGGTGATTCCCTTGGTCACGGCCTGCTGGTCGTCCAATTCATGGATGGCACCCCAGCCCTTGCCATGAGTTCCCGTGGCTGTCGCTCCCGACAGCACCAGCATGGGCTGCGAGTCGCAGTAGGCCTGGGCGATACCGGTCGAGGCATTGGTGACGCCGGGGCCGCCGATGATGGTGCAGACGCCCGGCTTGCCCGTCGCGCGCGCATAGCCGTCCGCCATGAGGCTCGCGCCCTGCTCGTTGCGACACTGCACATGTCGGATGCCGGTGCGTGCGATGCCCCGATACAACTCGAGGGTCATCGTTCCCGCCATGCCGAACACCGTGTCCACCTCATAGGCGGCAAGCAGTTCCATAGCGGCCTCACCGAATGTCATCCCGGTCACGACTTCATCCTGCAGGTTTAAAGAGCGTTCGCCTCCATTATAGGGTGATCGGACGCTCGACTTCGCAAGGCGTTCCGGAATTCACTGACGATGTCGCGTCGTCGAACTATCCGGTCTTCAAAGGCCCGGCGAGCTTGTAAGCACTGAGGATGATGCCGGACGGCATTGCTTTCGTGCGGACGAGCTCGAGTGAGCGTGGCGGGGTTCCCTCCGCGAAGAAGCGCTTCCCCGTGCCCAACAGGACAGGATAGACCATCAGCAGGACTTCATCCGCAAGGCCATGTTCGAGCAGCGTCGATGTCAGCGTGGAGCTACCCGAGAGGATAAGGTCTGGGCCGTCCTGCGACTTGATGCGGCGAACGCCCTCGACGATGTCCGGTCCAAGATCCTTGAACGGGCCCCATTCAAGACTTTCAGGCCGATGGGTACAGATATATTTTGTTGCCGCATTGAGGCCGTCCGCCATCGGACTGCTGGGCGCCTTTGGCCAGTAGCCCGACCACGCATCGTAGGTGCGGCGGCCAAGCAGCAGATCGAAGCGCGCGCCGTGCGCGGCAATAATTTCATCCCGGCCAGCGGGGGTCCGATAGGGCGCGGTCCAGTCGCCGTAGGGGAAATCGCCGCCATCGGCGGAGTGCTGGATTACGCCGTCCAGCGAGATATGTTCGATGATTTTGAGCTTTCTCATTGCGAGTCTCCGTCGCTAAGTGATTTTCTATTCGGCCGGATTTTGAGGAATCTCCGATAGTAGCCTTTCAGGCGGCGTTCTCTGCCCGCCCTTCACTACAACGACGAACGGACAGAATGGAATTCTACCAGCCGTCGCAAAAATTTTATTTCTGGGAATTTTTTAGTTCCGGCCGCGGCTTTCGCGCAGTTCGCAGGAATCCGGACACACCTCACTGCCTCGAATCAGCCCTTGAATTGGAAATCAGTCTTATCGCTGGGTTCCAAGCCTAGCGCCGGCATTTTGAATCACATCACGGCAATGGGCGCGGTTTTGGCTGCGCAAACGCAGGTCGAGTGTTATTATTCTTTTCATGAACCGTCAGTTCATCGCTCTCATTGTGATGCTCGCTTTCGGCCTGCAGGGATCTGTGGTCGCATTCGCGGGAATCTCTCCCTTGATTTCGACGGATTGCCAAACCACCGCAATTTCGCACTCGGATGTGGTTCAAGACTCATGTTGTCCAAAAGGCCAACACTCGATGAGCTGCTGCCTCGAAGCTTGCACGGGGACTGTTGCCGGCGCGGTCACGGTACTACCGAAAGCATTGAATTGGCTTGGGCTTGCAACGCTGCCCCCACAATTCCCGTCGACGCATTTTTCCTCTCGCGGCGAATCGCCGCTCATTCGCCCGCCCATTCTCTAAAGCCGCTCGAGTTCCGTTTTAACAACGGAAACGGCGACGTCGGTAGTCGCTCCGTGGCGGCGTTTGGATTTCGCCGCCATCTTCGGCTCGATCAAGCTTTGGAGAGTAGACATGTCTCGTTTTTTCGTGGGCGCCCGGGCGCCATGGCCGCGCTGTCGGCAACTGCGCGCCGTTTGTGGGTCGAGTTTCGCATTCGTGCTTGTGTGCGTTCTCGTGGTTGCAACGGCACAGGCAGGTTCTGATCCTGCGGCTTCGCCATTGACGATGGAAGAGGCGGCGCGCCTGGCTGCGGTGGATCAACCTTTGCTGACCGGACGTCGGGCGAAGATTCAAGCAGAGGACCAGCAGGCCGTTGCCGCCGCGCAGCTACCTGATCCGCAGTTATCGGGAGGACTCAAAGAGTTGCCCATCGACACGCCCGAGGCCTTCAGTACGCGCCGCGACAACTTCACCGAATTTACGATCGGTTTGAGCCAGGAGTTTCCGCGCGCCGAGAAGCGTCGGCTGCAAGGCGCTCGCAAACAACTCGACGCCGATGCAGACCGCGCAGCCCTCGACAACGAGCAGCGCATGGTGCGCCGTGACGCGTCGCTTGCATGGCTCGACCTGTACGAGACGGAACAGGGTTTGAAGCTCAGTCAGCGGCTGGCAGATGAGGCGATGCTGCAGGTGCAGTCACTCGAGAAGGATTACAGCAATGGCAAGGCATCCCAGGCCGACTGGTTTGCCGCAAAAACTGACGCCGGTCTGGCCGCAGACAAGGCACACGATTGGTTGCACCACGAACTTCGTATGCGCGAGGGGCTTGCGCGGTGGATCGGCGATGAGGCAAGGCGGTCGATCGCCGAGTCACTCACGATGCCCGGCACGTTGACTCCATTATCGGGCCTGATCGCCGGCGCCGACCATCATCCCGTCATTGGCAATCTGGATAAGCAGATCGAGGCCTCGGCGACGGAGGTCGCCTTGGCAAGACAGTCATACAAGCCGGATTATTCAGTCGAGATTTACTACGCCTACCGACCCGACTTCGCCGATTTCGTCGGTATCCAGTTCAAGGTGGGCTTACCGTACTTTACCAAGAACCGCCAAGACCGCGGCGTGGCCGCGGCCATCGAGCAATCGCACGCCGGTGAAGACCGCAAACGCGACCTATTGCGCGAGTTGCACACGCAGATAAGCCAGGACTATGTCGACAGGCGGCACTTTCAGGAACGCGTCGCCGACTTCGATGCGTCGATCATTCCCGACGCACAGCACCGAGTCGATGCGGCGCGCAGCGCGTATCAAAGCGGTCGAGGCAGTTTCGACGCCGTGCTGCCGGCGCGCCGCAGCTTACTCGATGTGCAGCTCCAACGACTGGCGCTTGCGGTGGAATCGGCACGCGCGCAAGTCCGTCTCGATTATTGGAGTGCTTCGCAAACTTTCTCCGGAGAATCGCCATGAGGCCGAATGTCAAGATCGCGCTGTTCGTTTGTCTAGGTATTGCAATAGCAGCCGTCGGATTCGTGACCTTTCCTCATCGAGATGCCGCGGTGGTGCGGCAGGACGCCTGCGGAAAGGCGGCGCCCAGTTATTGGTACGACCCGATGCGCCCCAGCGAGCATTTCGACAAGCCCGGTAAATCCCCGTTTATGGACATGCAATTGGTGCCCAAATGCCCAGAGCCCCAAGGTGGGGTCTCCGCTGTCGGCGTGATCGCCGCAACCGCCGAGAGCAAACCGCAGTATTGGTACGACCCGATGCGCCCGGCCGAGCATTTCGACAAACCGGGCAAGTCCCCATTCATGGACATGCAGCTGGTTCCCAAGTACGCGAAAGACGCAGCGCCGGGCAGCATCGCGGTCGACTCGCGCGTCGTTCAAAACCTCGGGCTTCGTCTTGCGAAAGTAGAGCAGGGCAGTTTCGCACGCGTTGTTGATACCGTGGGATCTGTGGGCGTCGATGAACACCGCATTGAGGCCGTGCAAGTGCGACAGCCAGGATGGGTCGAGCGACTCGACGTGCGCGCGGCCGGTGATTCGGTGCGCCGTGGCCAGCTGCTTGCCGGTATCTATTCGCCGGATCTTCTAGCCACGCAGCAGGAGCTCCTCATCGCGCTGGGCTCAAATGACCCCCAGCTAATCGAGGCGACCCGGCGGCGACTCGCGCTCTTTGGGCTGTCGGAAACGCAGATCTCGCGCGTTGAAAAAACTCAACAGGTGGAGAGGCGAGTGGACTACTACGCACCGCTGGACGGGTATGTGATGGACCTCGGCGCACGCCAAGGCGCCGAAGTTCAGCCCGGCACCATGCTGTTCCAGCTCGCCGACTTGAACAGCGTGTGGGTCACTGCGGAGGTACCCGAAACGCAGGCCGCCTGGCTCAAGCCGGGTGATCGTGCCGAAGTCGAGGTCCCGGCGCTGCCGGGCGAACGCTTTGAGGGTCAGGTTGACTATCTGTACCCGGAGCTGACGCAAGCCACGCGTACGCTGAAAGTGCGAGTCGTCGTTAAAAATCCGCACAAGCACTTGCGGCCAGGCATGTTTGCAGCAGCACATTTTCAGAGCATGACTCAAGACCATGCGCTCACCGTACCGAGTGAGTCGGTCATAAAGACCGGGATGCGCAGTTTCGTGATCGTCGCCGACGATGACACCCACTTTCGTCCCACGCGGGTGCGAGTGGGTGCCGAGCAAGGCGGCCGCTCGGAAATCCTGGAGGGGCTTGTCTTGGGGCAAAACGTGGTCGCCTCGGGTCAATTTCTCATCGACTCCGAAGCCAATCTGCGCGGTGCCTTTGACAATCTCGCCGGCTCAAACGAATCCCTCGGCGAGCGGGCAGAGCCGACGATGATGCCCGCGCCTTCGATGAAATCTCCGAATGGGAGCCACTAAAGATGCTGGCATCACTGATCCGTTGGTCGATCCAGAACCGTTTCTTGGTGTTGATAGGGACTCTGTTACTGGCCGCCTGGGGCGTGCACGCGACGTTGTCGACACCGCTCGACGCATTACCGGATCTCTCCGATACGCAAGTCATCATTCGCACGGAATTCCCGGGGCAGGCACCGCAGGTGGTCGAAGACCAGGTCACCTATCCCTTGACCACGACGATGCTATCAGTGCCCGGCGCGCGCACCGTGCGCGGCTATTCCTTTTTCGGGGATTCCTACGTCTACATCATCTTTGATGACAAGACCGACCTTTATTGGGCGCGATCGCGAGTGCTCGAATACCTAAGTCAGGTCACCGGGCGATTGCCGCCAACCGCAAAGCCGTCCCTGGGGCCTGACGGCACCGGTGTGGGTTGGATTTACGAATACGCCTTGGTTGATCACAGCGGCCAATACGACATCTCCGAATTGCGCTCGCTACAGGACTGGTTCCTAAGGTATGAGCTCAAGAGCGTGCCAAACGTCGCCGAAGTCGCAAGCGTCGGTGGTCTCGTCAAGCAATACCAGGTGGTGCTTGATCCAGATCGCATGCGGGCACTCGGCATCACCATCGACAAGGTGAAAACGGCGCTACGCGATTCGAACAACGAGACCGGTGGCTCGGTACTGGAACTCGGCGAGGCCGAATACGCGGTGCGCGCGACCGGGTATCTCAAGAGTCTCGATGATTTTCGCAACGTGCCGGTGGGCCTGGGAGCGGGCGGCACACCGATTCTCCTCGGCGAGGTAGCACGAATCCAGATCGGCCCCGAGATCCGCCGCGGAATTTCGGAGTTGGACGGCAAAGGCGAGGCGGTGGGCGGTGTCATCGTCATGCGCGCCGGTAAGAATGCGCTGGAAACGATTGATGCGCTCAAGGCGAAGATCGCGAGTTTGCAACGCGGCTTGCCCAAAGGCGTGGAGATCATCCCAACCTATGATCGTTCGGAGCTCATTCATAAATCGGTCGCGACGCTTCGGGACCGACTGATCGAAGAGTTCATCGTCGTTACTTTGGTTTGCGCGCTGTTCTTGTTCCACCTGCGCTCGGCGTTCGTCGCAATTGTCAGTCTCCCGCTCGGCATTCTCGCTGCCTTCACCGTCATGAACTGGCAGGGGGTCAACGCCAACATCATGTCCTTGGGCGGTATCGCGATCGCGATTGGCGCCATGGTCGATGCCGCAGTGGTTATGATCGAGAATGCACATAAGCATCTGGAGGCCTGGAATCACGAGAATCCGGACCGGCGGCCGACTCCCGCGGAGCAAGTGAGGCTGATCACTGAGGCTGCGGCCGAGGTCGGGCCGGCGCTGTTTTTCAGCCTGGTAATCATCACGTTGAGCTTCGTGCCGGTGTTCACCCTCGAGGCCCAAGAAGGTAAGTTGTTTGGGCCGCTGGCATTCACCAAAACGTACTCGATGGCCGCCGCGGCGGGGCTGTCGGTAACCCTCATTCCGGTGCTGATGTATTACTTTATCCGCGGCCGGATTCCGGATGAGCGCAGCAACCCTTTGAACCGATTTCTGATCTACCTGTACCGGCCATTGCTTGATTTCGTGCTCCGGCATCCGAAGACAGTGCTTTTCGCGTCGGCGCTCGTGATCGCGTTGACCATCGTGCCGCTAACCCGCCTTGGGAGCGAGTTCATGCCGCCCCTGGTCGAGGGCGACCTCTTGTTCATGCCCTCCGCGTTACCGGGCTTGTCCGCCGACAAGGCGTCCCAATTGCTGCAGCAGACAGACAAGGTGCTGATGCAGTTTCCAGAAGTCGAGCGGGTTTTCGGCAAGGTCGGTCGGGCCGAGACCGCCACCGACCCCGCGGGCCTCGAAATGTTCGAGACAACGGTGCGCTTCAAGCCTCGCTCGCAGTGGCCGAAAGGTAAGACGCAGGATGAACTCATCGAGGAAATGAACTCCTCGCTGCAGATTCCCGGGCTGTCAAACCTGTGGGTGCAACCGATCCGAAATCGCATCGACATGCTTTCGACAGGCATCAAGAGTCCGGTCGGCATCAAAATCGCAGGCCCGGATTTGAAAGTGATCGAGAAGCTCGGCGAGGAGGTCGAGGCGGCCGTGAAGCAGGTGCCTGGTACCCGCTCCGCCTACGCTGAACGAGTGCAGGGCGGACGCTACATCGAAGTCCGGATAGATCGCGTGCAGGCAGCTCGCTTCGGATTGAGCCTTGCCGATGTGCAGCAGGTGGTGGCACTCGCCATTGGCGGCGAAAATGTTGGCGAGACTGTAGAGGGCCTGCAGCGCTTCCCGATCAACATGCGCTATCCGCGCGAACTTCGCGACTCGGTCGAGAAGCTTACCCTGTTACCAATCGTCACCGCGGCGGGGGCGACGACGACCTTGGGCGCAGTAGCCGAACTTGTTGTAACTGACGGGCCGCCTCAGATTCGAAGCGAGAATGCTCGGCTCAATGGCTGGGTGTACGTGGACATCAGCGGGCGCGATCTTGGGCGGTATGTGGCGCAAGCGCAGAAGCTGGTGGGGCAGCGAGTCGCGTTGCCACCTGGATACTCGATCGTATGGTCGGGCCAATTCGAGTATCTCGAACGTGCGACGCAGAAGCTAAAACTGGTTGTACCGTTCACCCTGGTGATTATTTTCGTGTTGTTGTACTTGGCGTTCCGTAACTTCGCTTCTGCGGCACTGATCATGGGCACGCTGCCGTTTGCGCTGGTCGGCGCTTTGTGGCTGCTATTCGTCCTCGGTTATAACCTATCGATCGCCTCTGCCATCGGCTTCATCGCATTGGCCGGCGTTTCCGCGGAGTTCGGCATCGTCATGCTGATCTATCTCGATCACGCAATAGAAAAGCGGCGTGCTACAGATAGGTTTACGACGGAGCGCGATCTGATTGAAGCAATAGAAGAAGGTGCTGTGCTTCGAGTGCGGCCGAAATCGATGACGGTCGCAGTCATCGTCGCCGGTCTTTTGCCCATCATGTTGGGAAACGGGACGGGCTCTGAAGTCATGCGCAGAATCGCGGCGCCTATGGTCGGCGGCATGATTACCGCGCCGTTGCTATCAATGCTTGTTCTGCCAGCGGCCTACTTGTTGCTTCATCGACGCAAGTTGCGGCGGGCGTGCAAACGACTTCCTGCGGCGATGTCCACTGATGTGCAATGACATTGACCTTGGTGTGGCCTCGGCTCGCCCTCATACAGGCAGTAATAAGCGATATGAAGTCGAACATCACAGGCTCTTGGTCGGAGCCAGTGAACTTAGCCATGCGGCAACGGCCTGTATCGCATCGTCATCGAGGGTTCGAGCGACGCCACTCATGATGAAGTCATTGCTGCTTTCATGCGGAAGGCCCTGCCGAAAGCTCGTCAGCCTTGCGATGAGGTACGGGCCGTATTGGCCGCGCAGCGCTGGGTAAGCAGCATATTGATCCAATGGCGTACTTACGCCCTGCGCTTCGGTGCCGTGACAACCCTGGCATGGCGGCACGCCGTTCGAAGGATCGCCGGAACGGTACAAGAACTCGCCCCGGCCGGAAGCGGTCGCCGCTGCAGCCACATCGGTCGCCTGGGGTATTTGCGCCGCAAAATAGCTGGCGAGGTCGCGCATGTCGCTATCGCTCAAGCGCGCGGCCAGGGCGGTCATCGGAGATTTCAAGTAGTACGGGTCCTTAGGGTCCGCTTGTTTGAAAGAGACGAGGCGATGATACAAATAATCGGCGCGCTGACCTGCCAATCGGGGAAACGTGGGTGCGACCGATACGCCATTGGCACCATGACAGGCATGACAGGGCGTTGCCTTTTGAGCCCCTGCCGCCGCATCACCATGAACGGGTTCTATTCGTCGCAGGTCCGTGTATCGCTGCGCGGCCGATGTGGCAGTAGCAGCCAGAGATAGCGCACCCGTGAGGAAGGCAACTCCGCTCATCGCCAACACCAACATGCGGATGGATTTTGTCATCGCGCGCCTCATAGCTTGACGTTGACGAACAAGCCGACAACGTTGGTGTTGTAGCCCTGAGGACCGGCGTCGGTATACACCCGATTACCGTAGACCAGGGTGTTGTTAAACCCGGCATAGTGCCAGTCGCTGATTTGACCATGCTCATAGTAGTCATAGAGGCGCAGCGACGCGCGGTCGCTCAACGGCACCGTGAAACTCAACGTGAGGGAATTAACAACATAGGTCATCGCGGGAAATTGGCTGCCTGACTGGGCAAGGGTGTCGGTGGGGTAAGCCAGCGCGCTCGGCGACGCGTAGGTGTAACTGGTGAGACCGCGCGACGACTGGTAGTTCCAATCGAAATCCAAGCGCGCAGGCCCGAAGTGATGAGTGACAGAGGCGCCTCCGGACCAGTTGCGCTGCTTGTCGTTTGCCCACCACTGGTTTGCGAGCGGGTAGTTCGGGCCGCCGAGCGTGCCGTCCGTCGTGCCGGCGGCATCGTTGACGTCCGATAGGTGCATGCTCGATCTATCGTAACCAAGCCACATGTTCAGACTGCTGAGCGCCTGGAACTGCCACTCCCACTGCAGCGCGGACGCCATCGTGTTGTAGCCTTGGCGGCCGATCTCTGTCGGATACTGGTTCCAATCTCCGCGTACCGAGGCGGTGAAAGTCATGTCCGGACGTGGCATCAGTGTTGCCATTAAATCAATCTTGTGTTCGTTTCGATCGGAGATGTCGTACTTGCGCTGCGCGTTGACGGTCCAGGCGGCAATAGTGGCGTCCGCGGGGACGAATCCGGGTAAATTTTGAAAGAAAGCGAAGGCATACGGGTCGGAGTTGTAGACGCTTCCGGATTGCTTCAGGTAGGTGTAGTTCAAGCGGAAAGTGAGCCAACTGAGGTTCTTATCGGTCCAGTTGAGCTTGACCCTGTTGTCATCGACATAGCTGACTTCTCGATGTCCCGGATCGTAGTGATCGTGTGTGTAGGTAAGACCGAGCGAATCGTGCGGCGTGAATTTCCAGTCCGCACCGGCAAAGGCCTCGATGTTGCGCCAGCTGAAGGGAATGCTTTCAACCTGCGTGTCTGTAGCGTTGGGATAGGTGACGGCATTCCAGAAACCAGGGTCACCCGGCACGATGCTTGCCTGGGCGCCGTTTTCGGCCACGTAGCCGTAATCGCCGTTCTGCGGGTTGTACATCACATACTGATTGCGATAGTCCTCGCGATAGTACTTGCCGCCCGCGTGCACGCTCACTTCGCTGGTTGGCTGCAATACGATCGACCCTTGAACGAGGTTGGTGACGATGAGCATATTCGCGGTCTGCTGCGAAAGCGCGGCCGTCGTGTTCCATTGATTACAGGGAAAAAGCTGAGGGTTGCCTGCACCTACGTTAAATGTGCCGTTGGTCGAGATCCCGAAAACGCCCTGGCAGTTGGTGGGCGGAATCAGTGAGTCGTTCTGTCGCATTTCCCCGGCACCTGCGGTCAGTGAGGCCTCTCCGTTTAGCGGCAGCGTATGGGTCGCCGTGGCATGCAGATTATGATATTCATTGTCAGGTTCCATCGACATCTGACCTTGGCTGATGGGCGCCGCCGTTCCGCCGGGTAGGAGCGTAGGACCCAGGGCGAATGGCTGCTGGAATGTGTAGGAAAGGTATCGATCGCGGTAAACAGAGCCGGAGTATCCGATATCGAAGCGCCACTCGGATCCGGCGTAACGTGCGCCGGCAGTAATATTCACCGTGTTGTCGTCGATCGGCTTGACCGTCTCTTCAATGGCACCGCCGATGCCTTGAAAATTAAAGAAGAACGGTCCGCCAAACGGACGGCTGCCTTTGCGCTCTTCGTCGCTTGCGTTGAGGTACACGGTCCAGCGTGGCGTGAGAAATGCGGATAACGCGATGCCCTGTTTGTTGCGCTCAGTTCCGAGCGAAGTCACCGGCGCAGCGGCGGAGACGGCCGCGACCTGGGCCGAGGTGCTGCCGCCCGGCACCAAGCCGCCGGCCAGCGTTAGGTTATTGGTTCCCACGCCGTTGAAGATCGATCTCGCATCCGTCGATAAGAGATTCGGCATGTCGCGCACGAAGGCTTCGGCTTTGAATGAACCGGCCTTGCCGTACACGGCTTGATAGTATTGGTCCTCGGCGCTGATCCGGCTGCCGCGCACTTCTGCATAGCTGCCGTCCGAGGGTCGCTCGGCATTGATGTCGAAGTCGAAAGCCGGACCGTTGGTCGGCCATCGGGCATAGCGATCATAGAGCGCGGTTTTCGCGCCGGTAGTATGCAAATAGCCGACATCGAAGGTCCCGTAGATCAGCCAGACGCTCAAGTGCTCCGGATGCGGCTCATCCGGTGGAGTCCCGTACAGGTTTCCGGTCGGCGTGCGGTGTTGCCCCGGCTCGAGCCAGCTGGTGCCATTGGGATCGAGGACTTCGGTCGCTTGACCGCCCGTGGGATCAAGCTTGTTGGCACGCCAGGTATCGACGCCGACGCCACTGTCGCTCCAGCTCAGGGTCGGCGCCGCCAATAGGGCAATCGCCGGCGCAAGTCTTAATATCCGCTCCCGTTTAGTACCCATCGTTGGCTCCTCGCGCACTACTCGTGGAAGCGCACACCCGAAGGCGCATTGGATCCGTGAATGTTGGCGTGACACGAGAGGCATCCTCGGCCCAGCACTCTCTCATCGGGATGCAAGCCGGTACCCAAGGATTGGCGCGTCTGCAAGTCGTTCGGGTGCAGGAAATTCGTATGACATTGCTGGCAGAGGAACGGAACCGGTGCGACCAGAAGCGTGTTCTGGTTGGAGCCATGCGGAGTATGGCAATTGAGGCAGTTCTCGCGCACCGGCGCATGCTCGAACAAGAAGGGCCCGCGCTTTTCTGCATGACACTGGTAGCACGTTTCGTTGACCGTATTCGTTTTCAACAACGGGCTGGTCAAGGTACCGTGCGGATTGTGGCAATCGTCGCAGCTCATTTGACCTTCCGGCAGCGGCATATGCGAACGCCGGTTGAATTGCAGTCGGATATCCTTATGACACTGCGCGCAGGTGTCATTGATCGATGACTTCGCCATCAACCCTTCAACCGAGAACTTGGCCATGGTGTTGTGGCAATCGCTGCACGATAGATCATTGCGTTGATGCACCGAACCCAGCCAGTGATCCCTGGGGCCGCCCGCGTGACAGGTCAGGCAGGTGTTGGTCTGCGTTTCGATGGGCGTTCCGGAATTCTTCGTGTAGCCGATGATGAGCCCCTTGAGCAGCGGCTTGGCGGCGTGCTCGGACCCGGGCCCATGGCATGCTTCACACACCGGTATGGTCGGATCCGAGCGATTCGCAACATGCAGTCCGAGAGAATGCAAGGTGTGCGTAAAGTGCTCAGCTTCCAATTGATGACATGCAATGCAGGTCTTTTCCCCGACCGCCTTGGCATCAGGCGCCTGGGGGTTGGTAGCGACGCGGGCATGTGCGAAACCGGGGGCGGGACGCGGGAGCGAGCTACGATCGACGCTACCGTCTGCTGAAAAGTTGGTCGACGGGAGCGAGTTATCCTTCCGCGCCGGCTGGGAGTAGGCGACGGCCCATGCAAGAATCATGATTGCGAGGCCAAGCGTCGCAGTAATCACCACGCTGCAACGCCCTTGATCCATCCACGATCTCTCCTTGTAATTATTGCAGTTCTAAGACGACTCGAGCAGCATCCTCATCGCTGCGAGCGATTCTCTCAAATTGCATCGGTGCGCGCTACTATACGAAAGCTGCCTCGTAATCCTCAAAGAAATGGATCTGAGCGTCAAGCATGCCGCTCCTGGCCTGCACGGAACTCCGAGTTCCGTGCAGGCGCATCGACCACTAGGCGGTCTCTATTACCAGAAGTGATACCACGCCTTGTGCAGGTGCTGCGCAGCTTGCGCCTTCTTATTATTCTCAGCCGTATTGCCCGCCAGCGTCGCAGAGCTTATCCCTGGCTTCACGCCGTCCATGCGCTTACCTCGTTGGTCTGGCACATCGTTGCGACGTCCATCTTGGACACCGCTACGCAAGTTGCCGCGGTCGTTACGCAGATCGCCCCGATCGGCTCGCAGGTCCTGGCGGCCGGCGCGCATGTCCCGCTGATCGGCACGAATATCCGTCCGATCTCGCGCGATATCCCTGCGGTCCGCATGGATGTCTTTGTGGTCCGCCTGGATGTCCTTTCGGTCCGACCGAATATCGGCCTTGTCGCGCGTGATGTCGGCTTGGTTGTTCACACCATTGCGCCGCTCAGCGTAGTCTTGACGGAGATCGCGCTGGTCGGCACGAATATCGGTCCGATCCTGCGCGATGTCCCTGCGGTCCGCCTGAATATCTCTTCGGTCCGCCTGGATGTCTTTGTGGTCCGCCCGGATGTCTTTGTGGTCCGCCTGGATGTCCTTACGGTCCGACCGAATATCGGCTTTGTCGCGCGTCATATCGGCTTGGCCATTCACGCCATCGTGCCGCTCAGCCTGGTCGTGACGAACGTCGCGCTGATCGGCGCGAATATCGGTCCGATCCTGTGCGATGTCTTTGCGGTCTGCCTGAATATCCTGGCGATCCGACCGGATGTCTTTGTGATCCGCCTGGATATCTTTACGGTCAGCCTGGATGTCCCTGCGGTCCGAGCGGATGTCGGCCTTGTCGCGGGCGATGTCGGCTTGGTTATTCACACCCTCGCGCCGCTCAGCGTAGTCTTGACGGAGGTCGCGCTGATCGGCGCGAATATCCGCCCGATCCTGCGCGATATCTTTGCGGTCTGCCTGAATGTCCTTGCGATCCGATTGGATGTCTTTGTGATCCGCCTGGATATCCTTTTGGTCCAACCGAACATCCGTCCGGTCTCGCGCGATATCTTTACGGTCCGCATTGATGTCGCTTTGGTCGCGGTTGGTGGTAGTCGCAGCCTGCTGCGGATTGGTCTGGCTCGGAGCGGCTGCGGGTTGCTGGTCGGCGGCGTACGCTGCTGGCAGCGTTGCGCCGAGGATTGATCCAACGGCAAATGCGATTAGCGCCTTGCGGTGCATAGTACCTCCTTTCTGATGGCCTGCAGTGGGGTCGGCGGTTGCGGATGGGTATCCGCGCGCCGTACTAGTTGCTCTGATCGCCCTGTTTGGATATTTCAGCGTGTTGTTCCGCGTGCGATCGCCCTTCTTGCGCGACGAACCCTTCGACCAGGGCAAAGAAGCTGTGGTAGAAATTCGGATCCTCAATCGTTTCTCGTCTCACGATCCCTAAGACCTTGGCAGAACCGGCCGGCATCGTAATGGTCGCCGGGCCAATTCCCGCGCTGGTTGACTGCTTCATTCTCTGCAGCTTGCTCACCTCTCGATCTGCGGTAACGAAAACAATGCTCGTTCCGTTGCGATTGTCCGCACAGGTGGTTTGCAGATGCACTGTGATATTCATCTTCTCCGTGGGCTGGGAGTCCCGCGTTCCGGTGAGCACACCGGTTTCGCTGGATCGCTCCAACATGTAACCTTGACCGAGTAGCGCGCGCTTCACGCTCCAACAGACGGCATCGCCCGAACCGGGAATCGTCTTGCTGAATGGAGCCGACGCAACGAAAGGTCCTCGCGTATCGTGCTTCGATGCGCACCCGGTGACGGCTGCCGCGATCGTGAGCAGGGACAGGATGCGAGACGCAGCAATTGAGCTCCGAGTTCTGCGCATGACAAGCTCCTTCAGTTGCTATGTCTATTTTTGACAGGCCACCCCCGGTTCGAAGTTCCCATTCACGGTTCTGCGAGGAACGGCCCACAGATCAGCGCGTTACAGACCACTGTAGGTGAATGGACTACAGGGCACCCGGAAGAACGCGTACAAGCGCTGCACCGACTTTGCGGAGAGATGATTCCGACAGCCAAGGACCGTAGTAGGCGTGGCGCATTCACCGCGCAAAGCAATGCTCGGAGTGCGCGGTGGCTCTCACTTCTCCACAATTTTGTCGGCAATTGGGCTACTGCGACACTCTTATGGCGTTCCTGGTCATATACGGTGTAACTCGCAGTCCCCACGCCACGTGAGCGTCGGCAACGCTCGCTAAAGGAATTGAGATATCGGCAGATAAGGACGAAGGTGCCGCGACGCTCTACCAACGCATTCGTGCAGTTCGACGCAGCGATACTCGCCGCGCACAGAGCCACCATCACCGAATTGGCCGCTTCCGTATCTCGACATCAATCAGAGCGGGTACCGTGGACGGCGAAACTTTTCTGTTCTGTTTCGGACTTCAGTTGCTCAGGGAATCTTAGAGGAATTTTGCAATGCACTTAACCATTCGCCAGCGGATTCTGGGCTGTTACACCCTCATCATGGCAATCATGCTCATCATGGGCGCAGTCCTCTATGTGCATCTCGGCGCTGTCACGCGCGAAACCAGAGATGTCAAGGAATTCTCGCTGCCGGCGCTGTATTACGTTTCCCAAATGCTCAACGCATTCAACGAAGAATATGCCGTTTCGCAGGAATTTGCTTTCGAGCAGAATCCGGCCGCGATCACTGCGCTGCTGCGAGCGGCTCAGGAGAATCGGGTCAACACCTCGGAACTCGCCAAGAAATACCTGGCGACGATCACCGATCCTGACGAGCAGGCTCAGTATGAGGCATACGTGAAACAGACCATTCCGTACTTGCGTATTCAGGACGATCTCTTGAAGTTGGCTTCCGACCCGAGCGGCAGGCATCGAATCGAGGTGATGGTGCGCGACGTGCTCGATCCGGAATACGACAAGATTCGCGTGTTGCTGACAGCGCTGGTCGACAGAAACAAGAACGAAGCGGACCGTTCGGCGCGCCTCATCGTCGAGTCTGCCGCGGCAGCGAAGCAGGCGATTCTCGTGAGTTTCGCGATCGCTCTGCTGCTCTCGATTGCCTGCATCTACTATCTGTTGCGATCGATCACGCGTCCGCTCGAAGGACTGGTAAACGCGATGGGGCGAATGCGCCAGGGAGATTTCACGCATCGTATCAATCGACAGGACGAGTTCGGCGCCTTGGGGCAGTCCTTCAATGCCATGGCGGATGATTTGGCGTCGCTGTTCGGCGAAGTGCAAAAATCCGGCATTCGCGTCACTTCCTCGGTGACGGAGATTGCCGCGACGGCCAAGGAGCAACAGGCCACGGCCAACGAGATCGCGGTGACCACGACAGAAATCGGCGCCACCTCGCGCGAGATTTCCGCGACGTCCCGTGAACTGGTCAAAACCATGCGCGACGTATCGTCGGTCGGGGAGCAAGCCGCGACGCTCGCCGGCGACGGTCAGACGGGGTTGGCGCGCATGGAGCAGACCATGCAGCGCGTCGTCGACGCGGCGGGTTCGATCAATGCGAAGCTTGGCGTGCTCAATGAAAAGGCCGGCAACATCAATCAGATGGTCATCACCATCACCAAGGTGGCCGATCAGACGAATCTGCTGTCGCTCAACGCGGCGATCGAAGCAGAAAAGGCCGGTGAATACGGCCGCGGCTTTGCGGTGGTCGCCTCCGAGATCCGTCGGCTGGCGGATCAGACCGCCGTGGCCACCTACGACATCGAACAAATGGTCAAGGAAATTCATTCGGCCGTTTCCGCCGGTGTCATGGGCATGGACAAGTTTTCGGAAGAAGTGCGCCGCGGCATGTCTGAGATCCAGCAGGTCAGCGGTCAATTGACGCAAATCATTCATCAAGTCCAGGCATTGGCGCCGCGTTTCGAAGCCGTCAACGAGGGCATGCAGGCGCAGGCGACCGGGGCCGAACAGATCAGCGAAGCGCTCACGCAATTGGGCCAAGCGGCGCGCCAGACCGTGGAGTCCCAAGCCCAATCGAGCCGCGCCATCGAGGATTTGAACCAGGTGTCGAGCGGGCTGCGCAGCGGCGTTTCGCGCTTCAAGCTCGTGGCCTAGGTGCGCGCGTGCTATTTCTGGTATTTGAGCTCGACGGCGATCGCTACGCGCTGGATTCCGGGCAGCTGATCGAAGTGCTGCCCTTGGTGAACCTCAAACCCCTTTCCAGCGCGCCGCAGGGCATCGCCGGCATCTTCGATTACCACGGCCTGCCGGTTCCTGCCGTCGACTTGAGCGTGGTGATTTTGGGGCGCACCGCGCAGCGCCGCTTGAATACACGCATCGTGATCGTGAATTACCCTGGCACCCACGACGTACCTCATGTACTGGGCCTGATCGCCGAGAAGGCCACAACCACGGTGCGTTTGGATCCGGCGCAGTTCAAAGAGTCGGGAGTCTCGAATGGCGAGACGGCCTATCTGGGGCCGGTGGCCCGGCATGAGCAAGGATTGATTCAGTGGCTCAGCGTATCCCAATTGCTGCCGCCGGCGGTGCGTAACGTGCTGTTCCAGAACTGATGCAACAGGCTCTCGAAGTTCTGCTGAAGGAGGCCATGGGGCTGGATGCTGCATCCATCGGCGCATCCGCGGTCGACCGCGCCGTACAGATGCGCATGGCGGCGAGCAAGCTTTCCGACTTGCGAGCGTACATCGAGTTCGCGCGCGCCTCGGCGGCGGAGCTGCAGCAGCTGATTGAGACCATCGTCGTACCCGAGACCTGGTTTTGGCGCGATCCCCAGGCCTTCGCCCTGCTGTCGCGCTGGGCATTCGAGTCGTGGCTGCCCAAAAATCCGCGGGGTCTGCTGCGTTTGCTGAGCTTGCCATGCTCCAGCGGTGAGGAGCCGTACTCCATGGCCATGACGCTGTTGGACGCCGGGTTTCCTGCCGGCCGATTGAGCATCGATGCTGTGGACATCAGCGAACGCGCACTGGCACTGGCGCGGCGCGCGATTTACGGCAAGAACTCGTTTCGCGGCGCGGAGCTGGCCTTTCGTGATCATCATTTCGATGCCGCCGACGGCGCGTGGCACCTGCGCGAGTCCGTGCAATCACATGTACGGTTTCAACAGAGCAACTTGTTTGCACACGATTTTCTGCCTGGGGCCGAGCGCTACGACGTCATTTTTTGCCGCAACGTGTTGATCTATTTTGATCGAAAGACTCAAGATCACGCCCTTTCCGTGCTCGAGCGCCTGCTGGCTCCCAAGGGCATCGTGTTCGTCGGTCCCTCGGAAACGAGTCTCTTGCTGAGCCGCGGTTTCGACGCAATCAAAGCTCCGCTCGCCTTCGCCTTCCAAAGACAGGATACCGCGCCGGTGATGCAAAAACCGGCGGCACGAGTCGTCGCCTTACCGCGCGTACGGCCGCCCGCGCCTCGCCAACCGGTCGTGTCGGTGCGGGTCGGGTCCCAGGCGACCGAACCTTCCCGTGGACTCGATGAAGCCGTTGCGCTTGCCGACGCGGCACGGTTTGCGGAGGCCGAGGCGATGTGCACGCAGTGGATGAGGCAATTCGGACCTTCGGCGCGCGCCTTCCGCCTGATCGCCATGATTCGAGCTGAGGCCGGTGATTTGGACGCCGCCGCCGCGAACTATCGCAGCGCCCTATACCTCGATCCGAATGATTACGAGGCGCTGATTCATCTGGGTCTGTTGCTCGAGAAGCGGGGCGATGCGGCCGGCGCGAAAGTGCTCTCCCGGCGAGCACGGCGAATTGAATCGCGCGCCGACGGGACAGCCTCGTGAGTGCGCGCCCCATCCAGGGTTGTTGGAAGGCAATCGGTATCTATGGGGACGCCTCATGCGTTGAACTGGTGCAGCATATCCACTGCCGCAACTGCCCGGTGCATGCCTCGGCTGCGGCCCAACTGCTGGACGTCGAGACACCCGGTCACTACACCCAGGAGTGGACTCAACACGTCGCCGCGGAAAAACCCGCGGCACCCGTCGAAACACTTTCCGTGGTTATTTTCCGCATCGCCGCCGAATGGCTGGCGCTGCCATCGGCCATCTTCAGGGAAATCGCCGGCGATCGTCTGATCCATTCGCTTCCGCATCGGCGCAACGGGGCGCTGCTTGGCGTGGTCAACATACGCGGGGAACTGCTGGTGTGCACATCGCTCGAGCATATTCTCGGCGTGGATGCGGCCGGGTCGGTTGCGGGGAGCGTGCGTCGCATGCTCGTGATTCAGCAAGACAATGCTCGCACCGTGTGCCCGGTCGATGAAGTTCACGGCATCGAGCGATTCCAGCTCCAAGACCTCAAACAAGTGCCCGCAACGCTCGCCGGAGCCGCCATGACCTACACCAAGGCAGTGCTCTCCTGGAAACGGCGATCGGTGGGAGTACTCGATGCGGAGCTGCTCTTTCACACTTTGAACCGGAGCTGCCAATCAGCCACGTCGACCTGAAAGATAAGTCGATGCTGGATTTGTTTCGCATGGAAGTCGAGACTCAAGGCGAAGTGCTGACGGCTGGACTTCTGGCCTTGGAACGCGCTCCGACAGCCGCCGACAGGCTCGAAGAGTGCATGCGCGCGGCCCATTCGCTCAAGGGTGCGGCGCGCATCGTCGGCCAGCCTGCCGGAGTCAGCGTGGCGCATGCCATGGAGGACTGTTTTGTGGCCGCACAGCAGGGCCGCATCGTGCTGCGGCACCATCAGATCGATCGACTGCTGCGTGGCGTCGATCTGCTGGCCCGCGTCGGCACGGCATCGGAAGTAACCGGCGAGGTCAACCGCTTTCTCGTGGAACTCCAACAGGCCATCGAATCGCCGCCCGACACCATAACGATAGCCGCTGAATCCGTTCTGCCGCCGCCGGAATCGGCCGCGGCAAGCGACACGGGCGAACGCGTGCTGCGCGTGACCGCCGAGAATCTGAACCGTCTGTTGGGGTTGACCGGCGAATCACTGGTCGAGTCGCGCTGGCTCAAGCCCTTTGCCGATTCGCTGCTGCGGCTCAAGCGGCTGCAGCACGAGGCGAGTGCGGCGCTGACCGCCGCACGCGAGTCCCTGATCGGGCAGGCGCTCAGCGAAACGACAGACGAATCGTTGGCCGCTTCGCAGAAAAGCCTTCTTGGTTGCGAACATCTGCTGTCGCAGCGCCTGCTGCAGTTGGAAATGTTCGATGGCCGTTCCACAGACCTTGCGAATCGATTGTACGATGAAGCGCTGGCCTGCAACATGCGGCCATTCGCGGACGCCGTGCCGCGCTTCCCGCGAATGATCCGCGATCTGGGCCGGGAACTGGGTAGACCTGCGCGCCTCGAGATTCTCGGCGCGGCGACGCAGGTGGACCGGGATGTACTTGAAAAGCTCGATGCGCCTCTCGGGCATCTTTTGCGCAACGCCGTGGATCACGGCATCGAATCCCCCGAAAGGCGGCGCGCGGCGGGCAAAGCGGCCGAAGGCGTCATTCGCCTCGAGGCGCGTCACACGGCCGGCACTCTGCAAATCCTGATATCCGACGATGGCGCTGGCGTCGATGTTGGAGCGCTGCGCGAAACGATCGTGCGACGCAAATTGGCCACGGCGGATTTTGCACGGAGCTTGAGCGAGCCGGAATTGCTGGAGTTCCTGTTCCTGCCCGGGTTCACGTTGAAGGAAACGGTGACCGAAATTTCCGGCCGCGGCGTCGGGCTGGACGCCGTGCTCAACATGGTGAAGCAGCTGCGCGGCACGGTGCGCGTCACATCGCAGCTGGGGAGCGGCACGCGTTTCGTTTTGCAGCTGCCGCTGACGCTGTCCGTCGTGCGCACGCTGCTCGCGGAGGTGGGCGGCGAACCCTATGCGTTCCCGTTGGCCTACATCTCGCGCACGTTGTCGCTGCCGCGCGGGCAGGTTGAGATGCTCGAAGGCCGCCAGCTGTTCGAATTCGAGGGCCGGCCGGTGGGCCTGGTCGATGCGTCGCAGGTGCTGGGCGGTACTCCAAGCCCGGCGTCCGGTGATTCCGCGACCATCATTGTCATCGGTGAACCGGCCAACCGCTATGGGCTCGTGGTCGATCGTTTTCTCGGCGAGCGCGAGCTCGTCGTGCGACCGCTCGATGCCAGGCTCGGAAAGGTCAAAGACATCGCGGCGGCCGCACTCATGGAGGATGGATCCCCGGTGCTGATCATCGATGTTGAGGATCTGCGGCAATCGGTCGAGAAGCTCATCTCGTCCGGACGCCTGAACAAGCTGCCGCAGGGAGCAAATGCAGAAAACCGAGCGGCTCGCAAGCGCGTGCTTGTGGTGGACGATTCACTGACGGTGCGTGAGCTGGAACGCAAGCTATTGGACAGCCGTGGTTATGAGGTTGAGGTGGCGGTGAACGGCATGGAGGGGTGGAACGCTGTTCGCACCGGGAACTTCGATCTGGTGGTCACCGATATCGATATGCCGCGGATGGATGGCATCGAACTGGTGAGCTTGATCCGCAAGGACCCAAGCCTCAAGTCGCTGCCTGTGATGATCGTCTCCTACAAGGACCGCGAAGAAGACCGGCGGCGCGGCCTCGAGGCCGGCGCCGATTACTATTTGACGAAGGGGAGTTTTCACGACGATACACTGGTGCGGGCCGTGGTCGACTTGATCGGCGAGGCTGTCTCGTGAGCGATACGACTTCGATCATGCGCATCAAACCTCGACTGGTCGCCATCGGCGCGTCGGCGGGCGGGCCTGGCGCACTCGCCAAATTGCTGGCGGGCATTCCGAAGGAGTTTCCCGCAGCGATCGTCATCGTTCAGCACGTGGACGAACAGTTCGCGGTCGGCATGGCTGAGTGGCTGAGCCGCGACTCATCGCTCCCGGTGCGCATCGCCGCCGAGGGTGATCAGATCCTGCCCGGCACCGTCCTGTTGGCGGCAACCAATGATCACTTGTCGCTCAAACCCAAAGACCGTCTGGGTTACACGCTCGAACCGAGCGACCACGTCCACAGGCCCTCGGTCGATGTGTTTTTCAACAGCATTTGTCAATCGTGGAGCGGCGACGCGGTTGGCGTGCTGCTGACAGGCATGGGGCGTGATGGTGCGAGGGGATTGAAGGCATTGCGTGACAAAGGGCACTATACCATCGCACAAGACCAGGCCAGCTGCGCAGTTTACGGGATGCCCAAGGCGGCGATTGCGCTGGGTGCGGCCGTCGACGTTCTACCGATCGAACGCATTGCGGCCCGGCTTATCGATACTTTCTGCCGCCAATAGATAGGGAGCATTGTATGGGCGCGGATGACTTGATCACTCCACAGGACTTCACCATCATCGTGTTGCTCATCGACGATCAGCCGATCATCGGCGAGGCGGTGCGCCGCGCGCTGTCCGGCAGACCGGACATCATCTTTCACTTTTGCAATGATCCGGCCGCGGCGCTATCCGTTGCGCGACGAATCAAGCCCTCAGTCATCTTGCAGGACCTCGTGATGCCCGGCGTGGATGGGCTCACGCTGGTGCGCCGCTTTAGAGCCGATCCGTTGACGGCCGATACACCAATCGTGGTTCTGTCAACCAAAGACGATCCGAACGTGAAGAGCGAAGCCTTCGCTGCGGGTGCAAACGACTATCTCGTCAAGCTGCCGGACGCAATCGAATTGATCGCGCGGTTGCGCCACCATTCCGCCGCGTACTGGTATCGGCAACAGCGCGATGAGGCCTATCGGGCACTGCGCGAAAGTCAGCGCCAACTGGTTGAGATCAATCTCGAGCTGCAGCGGCTCACCAACCTGGACGGGCTCACCGGACTCAGCAACCGGCGAAATTTCAACGACTCCCTGGATTTGTATTGGAAGCTCGGCGTTCGCCAGCAATCACCTTTCTCCATCTTGATGATTGATGTCGATGATTTCAAACAATATAACGACACCCATGGACATTTGGCCGGCGACGACGTTTTGAAGCAGGTCGCAACCGCGATTCGCGCCACTTTCCGCAGGCCGACGGATATTTCAGCACGCTTCGGCGGCGAAGAATTCATTGTCCTGTTGGCAGACACGCCGGCCGATCCGGCGCGAGCCCTGGGCAGTGCGTTGTGTAAACGCGTCGCAAATCTGCGCATGACAACCAGCGAATCTTTGCCCATCAAACAGGTAACCGTCAGCATCGGCGGGGCGTTTACGATCCCTCAGCGCGGCGATTCGGGAGTCGCGCTGATTGATGTCGCCGACAAGGCCTTGTACGAGGCCAAACGGCTCGGCAAGAATCAGATCGTCATGGGAGGGCGGCCCGTGGTGCCGACGTGAACAATCCGATTCCCGTCATCATTGGTGTCGGCCAAGTCAATGATCGTGAGAGCTTAGGCAAGGCGAGCCTGGGTCTCGATTCGTTGGGTCTCATGGAAGCGGCCCTGCGCGCCGCGGACCACGATGCCGGAGGCGCATGGCTGCCGAGGCTGGATTCTCTGGGAGTCGTTGATCAGATTTCCTGGCCGGAGTTGGGCGACGTGTCAACGCCGTTGGCTCGGCGCCTCGGCGCGACTCCGCGCTTTTGCTACAAATCAGCGTATGGCAGTGGCGACAGTCCGCTGCTCTTGTTGAACGAAGCGGCCAATCGCATCGGTGCCGCAGAAATCAAGGTCGCGGCGATCGTCGGCGGCGAGGCACTGCGTACCGCTGCTCGGCGCGCGGCACTGGCGGCGCCTGCCGGCGCGTCATCATCGGACAATGCAGTGCGCGCAGTTGCCATGCGTCGCGGACCCTCATACCGGCATCGCTACGGACTGGTTGCGCCCGTTGACGTCTATCCGCTGTACGAAAATGCCGGCCGTGCCGCGTACGGCCAGACATTGGCGCAGGGCCAGGAGGAGAGTGCGGAAATATGGTCGCGTTTCTCCGCGGTGGCGGCGCAGAACACGGGAGCTTGGCTGCGACGCCAAGTATCGGCCGATGAAATAAAAACCGTGTCGGCGGCGAACCGCCCGATTGCCTTTCCCTACTGCAAACTCATGGTGGCGAACAGCAGCGTCAATCAAGGCGCGGGCTTCATAGTGACCAGCCTGGCCGAAGCGCGAGCGCGAGGTGTCGCAGACGATAAGATGATTTTCGTCGGTCGGGGCGCTGCGGCCCATGAGCCGGTGGACGTCCTGGCCCGCGCCGGTTTTGCCGAATCGCCCAGCATGGCGGTTTCACTGCGTCAGGCATTGGCGTTGAATGAATTGTCGACCGCGGACCTGGATCACGTTGAACTTTATAGCTGTTTTCCGTGCGTGCCGAAGATGGCGCGACGGGTGATTGGTTGGCCTTTGCACCGGCCGGCGACGGTGTTCGGCGGACTGACCTTTGGCGGGGGACCGGTCGGGAATTATATGAGTCATGCCGTCGTCAGCATGGTAATGGCGTTGCGCGAGCGTGGGCGCTACGGCTTGCTGTTCGCCAACGGGGGGCTCGCCACGCACAGCCACTCGATGGTCTTGGGCCGCGCCGCATTCGGGCCGAATGCATTTCCACAGAATTTCGATTTTCAATCCGAGGCGGATGCGATCCGCGGCCCGGTGCCGCCCATTGAAGAAGACTACATCGGCCCGGCCAGGGTGGAAACCTTTACGGTGTTCTATGACCGCGAAGGGTCGGCCACCCAGGGCGTCATTGTTGCGCGCTCGGCAACCGGTTCGCGTTTCATTGCCAAAGTCCCCGGCACCGATGGCGCGGCGATCCACTGGTTGACCTCGGGCGAGCAAGAACCGGTTGGCGCCGCGGGCGAAGGGATCAAAGGTACCGACGGCGATACCTGGTGGCGGGCGATACCTGGCCGCGGATGAGCCAAGGGATAAGCTTCCCGCGTTTTCAGATCCGCTCAATGATGATGGCCGGCGCCATGCCGCCGCCCGCGCACATCGTGATCAAACCTCGCTTCAAGTCGCGCCGCTCCAATTCATCCAGCATGGTGCCGATCAGGATGGAACCGGTGGCGCCGATGGGGTGACCCAGTGCGATGGCGCCGCCATTGACATTCACCTTGTCGCGATCCAGTTTCAAATCGCGAATGAATTTCTCGGCAACGACGGCAAAGGCCTCGTTGATCTCCCACAGATCGATGTCCCGCGTCGTGAGTCCGGCGCGCTGCAGCACTTTTCTCGCCGCGGGCACCGGTGCATTGAGCATCAGCGTGGGTGAGTCTCCCATGTTGGCGTACGCAAGGACGCGCGCGCGTGCCTTCAGCCCACGCTTGCGTGCATACGCCGGTGAGGCGATCAAGACCGCCGCCGCGCCATCGACCACGCCGGAACTATTGCCGGCATGATGGACATGCTGGATCTGCAGGCCCGGATGTCGGCGTTGTATCAGACTGCGGTACGTCGTGCCGCTTTCATCCAAGGCAAAGTCGGCGATCGCTGGGAAAGACGGCTTCAATGCCGCGAGCCCTTCCGCCGTGGTCTGCGGTCGCGGGAACTGTTCCCGGTCCAGCGCCATGCTGCCGTCCCGATTCAAAACGGGAATCAAACTGCGATCGAAAAAGCCGCCCTCGATGGCACGGCCGGCACGCTGTTGGCTTTCCAGCGCCAAGGCATCGACGTCGGCACGGCTGATTCCTTGCAGCGTCGCGATGGCGTCGGCGCAGACACCTTGGTGTGACTGTGGGTGCAGCGCGCGCAGATGCTCGTTGCCCCGGTCCATGAATGGCGCCCGGTGCGGCAGATCGGCCGTATAGGACATCATCTCCGTGCCGCCGGCGACGATGAGATCTTCCATCCCTGACATGACGGCGGCGGTCGCCATATTCACGGCAGTGATGCCGGAGCCGCAAAAGCGGTCCAACGTGACGCCGCTCGAGACGATGTCGTAGCCGGCATCCAACGCCGCCATGCGACCGAGGTCGGCGCCTTGTTTGTCTACCTGCGTGGATGTGCCCCAGATGACATCATCGACCTCCTGGGTCTCCAAGTGATTGCGCGCGGCGATCGCCTTGAGCACGGTGGCGCCGAGATGCTGCGGGTGCAAGTGCGCGAGCGCGCCTTTGCCCACTTTGCCGATTCCGCGCGGCGTTCGGCAGGCGTCGATGATCAAAGCCTCAGGCATGGTCTTCCCCAATGAACGGTATGGCATGATAGTAGGGTTGGCCATACAAGTTGACTACTCCTTAAGACGAATTCATTGAATCGGGGTGCCCGTGCCGGAAGTTGAGGCGACCACGTCGGCGGCTGTCAATGTGCGTGACGCCTTGATGTCGCGTCATTCCTGTCGCTCCTTCACGCGGCGGCCCGTCGACGGCGCGACCTTGCGTGAACTGCTCGACATCGCGCGCTTCGCGCCTTCGGGCGGCAACTTGCAACCCTGGATGGTGCACGTTCTGTCGGGCGATTCGATGTTGCAGTTCCGCGCGCAGCTGACGCCGAAGCTTCAGGCCGACCCGTTGGGCGGTACGGCTGAGTATCACGTCTATCCGCCGCAGCTGAAGGAGCCGTATCGTTCGCGGCGGCAGAAGTCTGGTGAGGACATGTACGCGCACATTGGCGTGCACCGCGAAGACAGCGTGGCGCGGCGCCGGCAGTTCGCTTGCAACTTCGATTTCTTCGGTGCGCCTGCCGCGATGTTTTTCTTCGTGGACCGTTCCATGGGATCCCCGCAATGGTCCGACCTCGGCATGTTCATACAAAGCATCATGTTGCTGGCGCGCGAGCGCGGATTGGAGAGCTGCGCGCAGGAGTCTTGGGCGATATGGCACAAAGAAGTCAGGGAATTCTTCAGCATCGAGCCGGCGTTGATGTTGTTCTGCGGCATGGCCATAGGTTTCGGCGACTACGCCGCGCCCATCAACCGTTTGCGCACCGAGCGGGCGACGGTCGATGAGTTCGCGGTATTTCACGATTGAAAGGCGAGCCCAGCGTCTTTTAGGGAGGGAGCGTACCGTGCGTGATGTGCTTGATGTGCTTGATGTGCTTGATGTGCCACCGCCGGCATTCATGCTGGAACCCGAGATTCAAATGTTCGCCGATTCGGCGAACCGGTTTTTCGAGCGCGCCGCACCCGCCGGCCGCATTGCCGGCTGGCGCGCGGCGGGCCAGGTTGAGCGCGAGTTTTGGCGGGAGACGGGCGCCGCGGGTTTTCTGGGCGTGACCGTGCCTGAAGCTTATGGCGGGCCCGGTGCGGATTTTCGGCATGACCTGGTCCTGCTGGACGTCGTGGCGCGCCAAAATCTCGAGGGCTTCGCCCTCAGCCTGCACAATGTCATTGTCACGCCCTATGTCATCCTGCATGGTACCGAGGAACAAAAGCAGCGCTGGCTGCCGAAGCTCGTTTCCGGCGAACGGGTTTGCGCCATCGCCATGAGCGAGCCGGGCGCGGGCTCCGACTTGCAGTCCATTCGCACCACGGCGCGCCGCGACGGGGATGGATATCGAATCAGCGGCTCGAAGACCTTCATTTCCAACGGACAGATTGCCGATTTCATCGTCGTCGTTGCCAAGACTGACCCGACTCAAGGCGCGCGCGGCGTGTCCCTGCTCATTGTAGAAACGGATGCGGCCCAAGGATTTCGACGCGGCAAGAAACTCGACAAGATCGGGCTGGATGCGCAGGACACCTCGGAGTTGTTTTTTGACGATGTCTGGGTGCCGGCCGAGAATTTGCTGGGCATGCAGGAAGGCAAAGGCTTTTCCCAACTGATGGCAGAGTTGCCGCGCGAACGCTTGCTGATCGCCATCGGCGCGGTCATCACCATGGAAAAGGCCTTGGAGGCGACCATCGAGTACGTGAAGAATCGCAAGGCGTTCGGCCAGCGCGTGATGGACTTTCAGAACACGCAATTCAAATTGGCGGAGGCCAAAGCCAAGGCCACGGTGGCGAAGGTTTTTGTCAACGATTGCATCGCGCGGGTGCTCAATGGTTCTCTGGACGCAACCACGGCGGCGATCGCCAAGATGTGGACCACCGAAACCGAATGGCAGATCGTAGACGACTGCCTGCAACTGCACGGCGGCTACGGCTACATCAACGACTACCCGATCGCACGCATCTTTCGCGACTCGCGTATCGCGCGCATCTATGGCGGCTCGACGGAAATCATGAAGGTCATCATCGCGCGCTCACTCTAGAGGCGGTCATCTTTTCGGTTGTGGAGATTTAAGCGTGAGTGCATTCAAAGATCAGTTATTGGCCGGCAAAGTGGCGTTCATCGCCGGGGGCACGAGTGGCATCAACCTCGGCATTGCCCGGCGTTTTGCTGAACTCGGCGCCCGCGTGGCGGTGGCCGGGCGTAATCCGGAGAAAGCGGCGAACGCCGCGGCGCAGATCGGCGGCGGCGCGCTGGGATTCAGCTGCGACGTGCGCGACTATGCGGCCACGCGAGCGGTGCTTGAAAACACGGCGAAACAATTCGGTCTGCTGGACATTGTCATTTCCGGGGCCGCGGGAAATTTTGTGGCACCGGTGGTGGGTCTGTCCGCGAATGGCTTTCGCACGGTGGTGGACATCGATCTTAACGGCACCTTCAACGTGTTCCGGGGCTCGCATGAGCTGCTGCGCACACCCGGCGCGTCGCTGATTGCGATCAGCGCCGGTCAGGCGGTGAGGCCCATGATGCGTCAGGCGCATGTCTGTGCGGCAAAGGCCGGGGTGAATCAATTGATACGCGTGTTGGCCATGGAATGGGGACCTTCGGGCGTGCGAGTCAACGGCATTTCGCCGGGCCCCATTGCCGGCACGGAAGGCATGGCACGCCTTGCGCCGACCCCGGAAGCGGAAGCTGCGATTACCGGACGCATCGCCCTGCGCCGTTACGGCGCCATTGCGGAGATTGCGGAAAGCGCGGTGTTCTTGTGCAGCGATTCTGCGGCCTACATTACCGGCACCATTCTCGATTGCGACGGCGGCTCTCAATTGGGCGATGCACGGTGAGGGTACGCGGGGCGCCTGGCCGATGTCCAAGGGAGCCGCTATTCCAACTCGGGGTAGGGGCCCTTGCCGCCCTCTTCGATGAAGCGGTCGATACGCGTCTGCAGCACGGGAATCGGCACGGAGCCTAATTCCAGCACCGTGTCGTGGAACGCGCGCACATTGAATTTGGACCCCAACGCCTTCTCTGCCCGGGCCCGGGATTTGATGATGGCGTCCTCGCCCAGATAGTAGGACAGGGCTTGCGCGGGCCAGGCGATGTATCGATCAATCTCAGTGTTGATTTCGTGCTCCGGCAGTGCGGTGTAATCGCGAAAGTACGCGACCGCCCGTTCCCGGCTCCAGCCCTGCGAATGAATCCCTGTGTCGACGACGAGACGGGCAGCACGCCATATCTGGTAGTTCAGCATGCCGAAGCGATCGTAGGGCGTGTCGTACATGCCCATCTCCAATCCCAATATCTCGCAGTACAGCGCCCAGCCTTCGCCGTAGGCGGACAGATACGTGTGCCGGCGGAATTCAGGCTGCTGTATGTGCTCGCGTGCCAGCGGCATTTGAAAAGCATGGCCGGGCGCGGACTCATGCAGCGTGAGCGCGGTAAGGTTGTAAAGAGGCCGGTTCGGCAAGTTGTAAGTGTTGAGCAAGTAGACGCCGGGTCCGCCGCGCCCCGAGGTGTAGAACGGCGCGAGGTCGTCCGGCACCGGACGGATGGCGAAGCGTGCCCGCGGCAACTGCCCGAAATACTGCGAGGCTTTGCCGTCAAATCGTTTGGCAATCCAGGCCGCGCGCATCAGGAGCTCCTCCGGCGTCTTCGCATAGAACTGCGGATCCTTGCGCAGGAACGCCAGGAAGGCTGGGAAATCACCTTTAAATCCGGTCTCTTTCATGTTGCTAAGCATTTGCTCGTGCAGGCGGGCAACCTCCGATTCACCGAATGCATGAATGGCCGCCGGGTCCTGATCGAGCGTGGTGAATTGTCGAATCCGCGCCCGATAGTAGGCCTGTCCGTCCGGCAGGTCGTACGCGGCCAGGGTGGTGCGCGTGCCCGGAAAATATTCGCTGCGAA